>NZ_JASGBW010000012.1:0-121501 GCF_030053215.1 Stenotrophomonas sp. PFBMAA-4
GACCGTATCCGGCTGAAATTAAAGGGCTTGAGCCCGGTAAAGTACCGGGAGCAGGTCGCGCTGGCCGCCTAGCCCCCCACCCGTCCAACTTCAGGGGGTCACTTCACCATGGGGGCTTGGTCGCGGCATCCATGCCGCTCACACCCCCTCAACCGGACCCACCCCGCCTTCGACAGATTTCCGCTATCTGTCGGAACAGCTTTCTGCTCTGGTGGGTGCCGACCGTTGGTCGGCACGGGGTCTGATTACGTTCTGAATATCGATATCTGACAGATGTGCCGACCAACGGTCGGCACCTACCAACAGCCGCGTGAACCTGTCAGAGGTGGGGCGGTGTGGGTGGGCAGGACCGTTGGCGCCATGGATGGCGCCATCGAGCCCCCATGGGTGAGGGCGCTTTGCTTGCGAAGCACTGCTTCGCAAGCGCCCGAACGCACAGCCGCCAGCGGCTGGGCCGGACCCCGGAGGGGGGTTTACGGCGTGTCCTGCCCACCCACACCGCCCCGTCAACCCACGGATCGCCCGCTTTTGACGTTGCCGTTGATTGCAGCAGGTGCAGGGCTGCAAGCCCTGCCGAAACCGCCCCCTCAGACCGTGATGGTCTGGGTCAACGACTCCCATGTCGGCGGCACCGGCCACGCAGCCGCCTGGTTGCCATCCAGCACCCGCCGCAGGTCGCGCGGATCAATCTGCGGCGCCAGCACGTGCACCAGCTCCAGTGCGTAATCACGCAGCACCCGGTCGCGCGGCAGCACCGCCCACGCGATGCACTCGGTGATCGGCTCCGGGGCCGGCCACGAGCGCAGGTCCTCATCGTTGGAACTGACCGCCATCTCGGCCAGCAGCCCCACGCCCAGACCCGTGCGCACATAGGTCTTGATCAGGTCGGCATCCAGCGCGGTCAACGCCAGGTCCGGTACCAGGCCGTTGGCCGCGAAGGCGCGCTGCAGCGAGGAACTGGGGCGGGTGGAGGATTCGTAGCTGATCAGCGGCTGGCGGGCCAGCGCGGCCAGGTCCGGGGCGCGGCCGGCGCGGTCCAGCGGGTGGCCCTTGGGCACCACCACCAGGCGCCGCCAGCGGAACAGCGGCACCGCGATGCCATCGGTCGGTTCGCCGCCGGCCGTGCTGATGATCGCGATGTCGGCATCGCCCTGGTTGAGTCGGTCCAGCGCGTCGGCTTCACCGGCCTGCTGCAGATGCACGCTGACCTGCGGGTAGGCCTGCTTGATCGCCGCCACCGCTGGCGGCAGCACGAAGCGTGCCTGGGTGTGGGTGGTGGTCAGGATCAGCTGGCCCTGGCTTTCGCGCCGCTGATTGGCGGCGTAGGTGCGGATGTTGTTGGCCTCGGCCAGCACTGCGCGGGCGCGGGAGATCACTTCGGTGCCCGCCGGGGTCACCGATTCCAGGCTGCGCCCCTTGCGCACGAACAACAGGAAGCCCAGCTCGTCCTCCAGCTGCTTGAGCTGCTTGGACAGGCCGGGCTGGGTGGCGTGCACACGCGTGGCCGCGAGCGTGATGTTCATCTCGGCGTCGGCGATGGCGACCAGGTAGCGCAGCTGGGTAAGCGTCATGGCAGGCGGGGGCGCTGGGGGCGGAGGTCCACTCTAGGGTCTATTACCCTCACCAGCTTATAACCAAAGGTTGTTTAAGAAAGGTATCTGGTCATTTCCGGGCGTCATATGCCGGCGCTACGGTCAGCCGGCAGCCGCTGGCCTGAACGGCCAGCCTCCCCCCTTCCGCCCGCCGGCCCACGGCGCGGCCTGCTTCCGGAGCGCTTCCATGGCCCTGTACGACTCCATCCTCGATACCGTCGGCAACACCCCCATCGTCAAACTGCAGCGCCTGGCTCCGCAGGGCGTGACCCTGTACGCCAAGGTCGAATCGTTCAACCCGGGTGGCTCGGTGAAGGACCGCCTGGCGCTGGCCATCATCCTCGACGCCGAGGCACGCGGGCTGCTCAAGCCGGGCGACACCATCGTGGAAGCCACCTCGGGCAACACCGGCGTGGCCCTGGCCATGGTGGCCGCCGCGCGCGGCTACAAGTTCGTGGCCACCATGGTCGAAACCTTCTCGGTGGAGCGACGCAAGCTGATGCGTGCCTATGGCGCCAAGGTGATCCTGACCCCCGCCGCCGAGCGCGGCAGCGGCATGGTGCGCAAGGCCGCCGAACTGGCCGAGCAGCACGGCTGGTTCCTGGCCAGCCAGTTCGCCAACCCGGCCAACCCGGCCTACCACCGCAACACCACGGCGGCGGAGATCCTGCGCGACTTCGCCGGCAAGCGCCTGGACTACTTCGTCAGCGGCTGGGGCACCGGCGGCACCCTCACCGGCGTGGGCGAAGTACTGAAGGTCGCCCGCCCGCAGACCCGCATCGTGGCCACCGAACCGGCCGGCGCCGCGCTGCTGAAGGGCGACGACTGGAAGCCGCACAAGATCCAGGGCTGGACCCCGGACTTCGTGCCGGACGTGCTCAACCGCGACGTGGTGGATGAACTGCTGACGGTCGAGGACGACCGCGCCATCGCCACCGCGCGCCGGCTGGCAGCCGAAGAAGGCATCTTCGTCGGCATCTCCGCCGGTGCCACGGTGGCCAGCGCACTGGACGTGGCTGCCCGCGCCGAGCCGGGCTCGGTGATCCTGGCGATGTTGCCGGACACCGGTGAACGCTATTTCTCCACGCCGCTGTTTGCCGATGTGAACGAAGGCTCCGACGACGACTGGCTGGCCGGCCTGCCGTAAGCCGCACCCAAGGCGGCAACCCACGGTAGCGCCGGGCCATGCCCGGCGTTTCCATTTTCCGCCGGGCATGGCCCGGCGCTACCGGTCCCGCTTCAGCCGTAATCGCAGCGCGTGAGACGGTCATGACGCAGCATGGATGCCCTCTCCACTACGGTGGGTGCAGCCAGCGCGGGCACGGCGCGCAACAACAACAGGCAGGAGACGGACGCATGAAGATCGAAGTGTGGCAGGGCGACATCACGACCCTGGCGGTGGATGCGATCGTCAACGCGGCCAACGAAACCCTGCTCGGCGGGGGCGGTGTGGACGGTGCGATCCACCGCGCGGCCGGGCCGGAGCTGCTGGCCGAGTGCGAGCGCCTGCCGGAACTGCGCCCGGGCGTGCGCTGCCCGACCGGCGAAGTGCGTGCCACCGACGCCTATGCACTGCCCGCACGGCATGTGCTGCACACCGTCGGCCCGGTCTGGCATGACGGCCAGCGCGATGAACCGGCGTTGCTGGCCAACTGTTACTGGAAATCACTGCAGCTGGCCGAATCGCTGGGCGTGCACTCGATTGCGTTCCCGGCCATCAGCTGCGGCGTCTATGGTTACCCGCTGTACCAGGCCGCGCAGGTGGCAGTGACCGAAACGCTGGCATGGCAGCGCAGCCACGCGCAGCCGATGCGTATCGTGCTGGTGGCGTTCAACACGGCCACGGCCAAGGCCTACCAGCAGGCACTGGCCGCGGCGGGCCAGGCGGTGGAGGCTGAACGCATCCTGCCGCTGCCGCCGGCGGGTGATGCCGGGTACGCTGCCGCGCATTGAGGCACGGGCACGCAGGAAGATGAAAGGCCATCCACGCGTGGCGTGGATCTACCGCTGGATGCGCAGCTCCACCAGGCCGGAATCGCCGCCGATGCTGGATACATCCAGCGTGTAGTGGCCGGCCGGCAGGGTTTCCTGCAGGCGCGCGTCGGTGCCACTGCCGCCATCATCGTCTTCGATGTCGATGTCACCGCCGACCACGCGCAGCACGGTATCGACCTGGCTGGACAGCGCATCCACCTGCACTCGCGCCGGTGCGTCCAGGCTCAGCAGGAAGCGCCGGCGTCCGTCAGCATCCAGCACGGTGAATACACTGCCCGACGCTGGAAGCGGGGTGCCGTCCTGGTCGACGATCGTGGCAGGCACCTTGCTGCGCTGGACGTCCAGCGTGAACGCACCGCTGTCCTCTTCATCCAGGGCACTGACGCTGAGCGTATAGCGTCCCGGTTGCAGCAGCAGGCTGATGCGCGAATCGCTGCCTTCGCCGCCATCGTCGTTCTCGGCATCCTGGCCCTCGCCCTCCAGCGCCAGCAGCGTGTCGAACACGTCCGAGCGCAGATCGATGGTGTAGAGGCCGGCGGCATCCACCTGCAGGGTGTACGTCTGTGACGTCTCCAGCAGCAGGTCGGCGATATGCCCGGTGTTGATGATCGGCTTGCCGTCGTAGGGCTTGAGTTGCTCAGCGCGCAGCCGGAACGGACCGTAGGTGTCCGGCCCGGAGGCATTCACGGCCACCTGGTAACTGCCGCCGCCGTCGGCCCGGAAGGCGACCGCGACGCTGCTGCCCTCATCGGTGGCGCGACTGCGGGCCACCACCTTGCCATCGTGGAAGACGGTCATCGCGCCGCTCAGCGTACCGGTCAGCGTGATGCCGACGCGCTGCTTGTCCTGCAGGGTGATCTGGTACAGCTGGTGATGGCTGCCATCGTTGAAGTTCGTGCCACTGCGCGAGGTGATCTCGCCGGACACAGGCTTGTCGAACTGCAGGACCGGCACCCGGCCCGACGGCTCGGGCGCGCCGAAGCGGTTGCAGCCTGCCACGGACAGCACCGTGGCGACGGCCAGCGCGATTGCGGTGGTACGCATTGAACCTCTCCCTGGCCTTTCGCGGACATCCCTGGCGCACAGGCCCTGCGCAGGGGAGCAGCAACGATACCCGCAAAAGCAGACGCCGGCATGATGCCGGCGCTGCTGTGTCACGTCATGCAGGAAATGGGACGGCTCAGCCGTTCCACTTGCCCAGCGCGGCCAGGCCGTTGTCCTTGGCACGCTCGTACACGGTCTTCTGGGCAGCGGCGTAGTTGCCCTTCATGTCCTTGGCCCACAGCTTCAGCGCGGCCTGCTGCATGGCGCGGCCGTAGGAGAAGCTCAGCGGCCACGGCAGGTTGCCCAGCTGGTTCATCGCGTTCAGGTGCTCGGTCGACTGCTCGTCGCTCTGGCCACCGGACAGGAACACCACGCCCGGCAGGATCGCCGGCACGGTGCTCTTCAGACACATCACGGTCGACTCGGCCACTTCCTCGACGTCGGCCTGCTCATCGCAGCCCTTGCCGGAGATGACCATCGAGGCCTTCAGGATGGTGCCTTCCAGCAGCACGTTCTGCTGGTACAGCGCGTCGAACAGCGAACGCAGGGTGGCTTCGGTGACTTCGTAGCAGGTCTCGATGTCGTGGTCGCCGTCCATGATCACTTCCGGCTCGACCATCGGCACCAGGCCGCATTCCTGGCACAGGGCGGCATAACGGGCCAGCGCGTGGGCGTTGGACTCGATGCAGGTGCCCGACGGGGTGTTGTCGCCGATGTTGATGACCGCACGCCACTTGGCGAAGCGCGCACCCAGCTTGTAGTACTCCTGCAGGCGCTCGCGCAGGCCGTCGAGGCCTTCGGTGACCAGCTCGCCCGGGCAGCCGGCCAGCGGGTGTGCACCCTTGTCCACCTTGATGCCCGGAATCATGCCGTGGTCGGCCATGTACTTGGCGAACGGCACGCCGTCCTTGGTCGACTGGCGGATGGTTTCGTCGTACAGGATGGCGCCGGAAATGTGCTCGTTGAGCTTCGGCGTGGTCAGCAGCAGCTCGCGGTAGGCACGACGGTTCTCCTCGGTGTTCTCGATACCGACGCCTGCGAAACGCTTGGCGATGGTAGCGGTGGATTCGTCGATCGCGATGATGCCCTTGCCCGGGGCGACCATGGCCTGGGCGGTTTCAGCCAGCTGTTCGATGCTCATGTATTTCCTGTGGCGGGTGCGGGAAAAACGTAAGTATAGCCCCGCTGCCCGTTGCCTCGCCGTGGAGGACAGGATGGAAACGCTTCCATGTCTGCGCAGGACAAACGGTGTCCTGCGGCATGGGGTCGGAGCCCCTGCGGGGATCCGACCCTGGATCGGCAGCGCCGACCCGATACCGTCAGGGCTTACAGATCGCCCAGGCCGCTGGCGCGGCCGTCTTCGCCCACTTCCAGCAGGCGCAGGGTGTTGGTGGCACCCAGGGTTTCCATGTGCTCGCCGCTGGTGAACACGACGCGGTCACCGGCCTGCAGCAGGTCCGATTCCACCAGCAGGCGGATGCTGCCGCGTGCCGCTTCGCGCGGGGTCAGGCCGCGGCTGTCGAAGTTGATCGGGTACACATCGCGCATCAGTGCCATCTGGCGGCGGGCGCCGTCATGGCGGGTCACCGCGAACACCGGTGCCTTGGCGCGGAAGCGCGACAGGTAACGGGCGGTACCACCGGATTCGGTCATCGCCACGATGGCACGCACGCCCACGTGCTGCGACAGGAACATGGTGGCCATGGCGATGGCCTGGTCGGCACGTTCCAGGTTGCGCGGCGAGGCGTTGAAGTCGGTTTCGGTCTGGAACTGGCGCTCGGCGCCCAGGCAGATGCGCGCCATCGCTTCGACCGCCTTCACCGGGTAGGCACCGGCGGCGGTTTCGGCCGACAGCATCACTGCATCGGTGCCATCGATGACCGAGTTGGCCACGTCGAGCACTTCGGCGCGGGTCGGGATCGGGCTTTCCACCATCGACTGCAGCATCTGCGTGGCGGTGATCACCACCTTGTTCTGCGCCAGCGAGGCCTTGATGATCTTCTTCTGCAGGCCCGGCAGTTCGGCATCGCCGATTTCCACGCCGAGGTCGCCACGGGCCACCATCACCACGTCACTGGCTTCGACGATCTCTTCCAGGTTCTCGATGGCTTCGGTGCGCTCGATCTTGGACACCAGCGCGGCGTAGCAGCCGTGCGATTCGGCGATCTGGCGTGCATCGTTCATGTCCTGCGCGTTGCGGCAGAAGGACACGGCGATGAAGTCGACGCCGATCTTGGCGACGATGCCGATCAGTTCCTTGTCGCGCTCGGTCAGCGCGCCCAGCGACAGGCCACCGCCCTGCTTGTTCAGGCCCTTGCGGTCGGACAGCGCGCCATCGTTGAGCACGGTGTTGATGATGCGGTCGCCCTGCACTTCAACCACCTGCAGCTGCATCAGGCCATCGTCGAGCAGCAGGACATCGCCCGGGCCCACGTCCTGCGGCAGGCCGAGGTAGCTCACGCCCACCTGGCTGGCATCGCCCGGGCCGGCGTTGGCGCTGGCGATCAGGTCGAAGCGGTCACCGGCCTTCAGGTACACCTTGCCTTCGGCAAAGCGCTCGATGCGGATCTTCGGGCCCGGCAGGTCGGCCAGGATGCCCACTTCCACGCCTACGCGGGCTGCGGCGGCACGGACGTCGGCGGCACGCTTGGCCTGGCCGGACGGGTCACCGTGGCTGAAGTTGAGGCGCACCACGTTCACGCCGGCGCGGAACAGATCCTCCAGCACGCCCGGCGGGTCGGTCGCCGGACCGAGGGTGGCTAGGATCTTGGTGCGACGCTGACGCTCGAACATGGTGAATGGGCCTCTCCCGTTAAAGGTGGGAAATTAGCACATCCTTCACGCCCCATGTATGCGGTTACAGCCTTGGGGCGCCTGACTCTGCGGGACATCGAACGGACATGTTCCGGACATACGCGGGCCGGCGCCCGCCGGGCATGGCCCGGCGCTGCCTGTCGACCTGCCCCGGTAGCGCCGGGCCATGCCCGGCGACCAGGAGCGCCAAAGGTCAGCCCAGCAGGGCCAGCAGCTGCGCCGGCTCGCGTGCCAGGTGGTCGGCACCGGCCTCGATCAGCTCGGCTTCGCCACCGAAGCCCCACAGCACGCCCACGTTGCGCAGGCCATGGTGGCGCGCGCCTTCGATGTCCATGCGGCGGTCGCCGATCATCCAGCACTGCGCCGGCTGCAGCTGCAGGCGCTGCAGCGCCTCGCCCACCAGCTGCGCCTTGCTGCTGCGCGAGCCGTCCGGGGTTGAACCGATCACATCATCGAACAGGCCGCAGAATGGCAGGTGCTCGACGATGCGGCGCGCGTGCGGTTCGTTCTTGGCGGTGACCACCGCCAGGCGGTGGCCACGGCCATGCAGCGCGCGAACGGTCGACTCGATGTCCGGGTAGAGGGTGTGCTCACGCCAGCCCTCCACGTCGAAACGCTCGCGGTAGTAGGCCACCGCCTCCTCCACCCGCACCTCGTCGCCGAACAGCGGGGTGAAGGTGGTGCGCAGCGACGGCCCGATCCAGCCCTGCAGGGTTTCCTGCGGCGGCACCGGGTGGCCCATCTTCTGCAGCGCATAGGCGATGCAGGTGGTGATGCCCACTTCCGAATCGATCAGCGTGCCGTCCATGTCGAAGAAGAGCGTTGCACGCGCTTCCCCGCCGGCCTGCAGCGCGACGCTCATGCGCCGCGGGCGGCCAGCGCAGCCACCGCCGGCAGGGTCTTGCCTTCCAGGAATTCCAGGAACGCGCCGCCACCGGTGGAGATGTAGCTGACATCACCGGCGATATCGAACTTGTCGACGGCCGCCAGGGTGTCACCGCCACCGGCAATGGAGAACGCCCTGGAGCTGGCAATGGCACGGGCCAGCGCTTCGGTGCCCTTGCTGAAGGCTTCGAATTCGAACACGCCCACCGGGCCGTTCCAGACCACGGTGCCGGCCTTCTCGATCAGCTGCGCGTACTGCGCGGCGGTCTGCGGGCCGATGTCGAGGATCAGGTCATCGTCGGCCACGGCGTCCACGGCCTTCACTTCGGCGGCTGCGTCGGGCAGGAACTGCTTGGCGGTGACCACGTCCACCGGCAGCGGAATGGCGGCGCCGCGCGCCTGCGCGTCGGCCACGATCTTCTTCGCGGTATCCAGCAGGTCCGGTTCGTACAGCGACTTGCCCACCTTGTAGCCGGCGGCGGCGATGAAGGTATTGGCGATGCCACCACCGACGATCAGCTGGTCGACCTTGCCGACCAGGTTGGCCAGCAGTTCCAGCTTGGTGCTGACCTTGCTGCCGGCGACGATGGCCAGCAGCGGCTTGGCCGGGGCATCCAGCGCCTTGGCCAGAGCGTCCAGCTCGGCCATCAGCAGCGGGCCACCGGCGGCCACCGGGGCGAAGCGGATGACGCCGTGGGTGGAGGCCTGGGCGCGGTGCGCGGTACCGAAGGCATCCATCACGAATACGTCGCAGAGCGCGGCGTACTGCTTGGACAGGACCTCGTCATCCTTGCCCTCGCCGACGTTCATGCGGCAGTTTTCCAGCAGCACCAGCTGGCCCGGCTGCACGTCGACGCCGTCGACCCAGTCACGCACCAGCGGAACCTCGCGGCCCAGCAGTTCCGACAGGCGCGCGGCGACCGGTGCCAGCGAGTCGGCTTCGGTCCACACGCCTTCCTTCGGGCGGCCCAGGTGCGAGGTGACCATAACGGCGGCACCCTGCTCCAGCGCGCGCTTGAGCGTCGGCAGCGAAGCGGTGATGCGCTGTTCGGAAGTGATGCGGCCATTCTCGATCGGCACGTTCAGATCCTGGCGGATCAGCACGCGCTTGCCGGAGAGGTCGAGGTCGGTCATGCGGACGATGGACATGGGCAACTCTTTGGCTCGGGGACGGGATGCCGGTGTACGGCAGACGGGCATTGTATCGGGTGGCGATGCCTGCGGCAGGCAGAGGCGTACGGCAACAGCAACAGCAACAGCCCGCATGGTCGGCTCTGGGTTGTCTGTGTGGGGCCAGGGCGGTGTGGGTGGGCGGGACACGCCGTGAACCCATCCATGGGGGCTCGTAGGCGCCATCCATGGCGCCTGCGGTCCCGCCCACCCACACCGCCCTGGCCTCGACAGGTTCCCGGTGACGGAACGGAAGGCAAGAGCAGAAGCGGTTTCTGATGTCGGATGGAGAAGGAATGTAGAGCCGAGCCCATGCTCGGCTGAATCCATCGCGCAGAGCAGCCGAGCGTGGGCTCGGCGCTACAGGGAGCGCGCAGCCAAGCAGCTTTTGCTCTTCTTTTTTCTTTTCCGTGGGTGGACGCGCACGGAAATTGTCAGAGGCCGGGCGGGTGGGCTGGGCAGGGGTGTCCGCGGCATGGATGCCGCGGCCAAGCCTACAGGGACGTACTTGCGGCGTCCCCTGCCCAGCCCACCCGCCCGGCCAAGCGCATGAATCGCGTTTTGCGACCACCCACGAGGGGCTGCGCCGTTCGCGGGAACCTACGCCGAAGGCGCAGGCTTCTGCCGCAGCAGGCTGACCGCCAGGCCACCCACCACCAGCACGCCCAGGCCAAGCAACGCCCACAGCAACCATGCCTTCCAGTCGCGCTGCGGCTCCAGCGCCGCCGCGCCGGCCAGCGTCTCCGGGGCACCTTCCAGGCGCGCCAGCGTCGGCTGCCACGCAGGGTCGTTGCGCTGGCGCAGTTCCTCGATCAGCACCGCGATCGGGGCTTCGGCGCGGCGTGCGGTGGCGCTGCCCACGGCCAGCGCATACGGCGCCGCGCCCTGGCTCAGGAACACCATCACTTCCGGCTGGTAGCCCAGGCGCAGGGTCGGCGCCGTGGCCGTTTCCACCGGGCTGGCCACCAGCTTCCAGTAACGGTCACGCCACGGTCCGGCCAGTGACTGTGCCGCCGATTGCTGGCGCTGGCCCGGCGCGCCCTGCTGCACCTGGTAGGCGATCCACGGCGCGCTGCGCCGCTGCCATTCCGCGTTGGCATCGTCGCGGCTGTACAGCGTCCACTGCACCAGGCTGTTGTCGGTACTGGCCACGTCAGCCTTGCTGACCGGGAATCGCCCGTCCAGCTCGAAGGTGTATTCGCCCTTGCCGGCGGCGGTCGGCTGCAACGACAGCCACTCCCACGGCACCGTCGCCGGGGCGGGCGGCAGTTCGGCCAGCACACTGCGCAGGGTCGGCAGGCGCGCTTCGCCCTGCGGCAGCACGCGCAGGTAACGCGCATTGCCATCCACCTGCAGGCGGCGCTGCAGCAGGCGCTTGCCGGCGCGCTGCAGGTCCACCAGCGGCACATCGCGCGACACCGCGCGCCAGTGCTGCAGATCGTCGCTGGCGTCGACCTGCACCTGTGCCTGCAGGGGTTGGCCGCTGTCGGCCCAGTCCAGCACCAGCGCCGCGACCGGCTGCTGGCCCAGCACGCTGCCGTCGATCAGCCAGCCGCCCTGCCCGTTCGCCACGGCGCCACTGCCCACCCGCGCCTCGACCCGGCGAACGCGGCCATCGGTATCGCGCTCGGTCAGCAACTGCAGGTCGTTGCGCTGCGCTTCGGCCAGCGGCGGCAGCGCGAACCACGGCAGCTCGCGCTGCACCGGCGGCTGCGCCAGCGGCTGGTCGGGGGCCAGCAGCGCCGACGGCAACGCCTGGCCGGCGGCGTTGAACACCTGCAGGTCGCCCAGGTCGGCACGGCCAGCGCGGCGGTAGATGGCCGGCTCCAGCACCACTCGGTAGGCGCCGGACTGCGCGCTGGACAGGCTCAACGGCCACTGCTCGGCGTAGTGCCTGCGGTAATCGTTGGCCTGCGCGGATGCCGTACCCGCTACGGCCAGCAGGATCGGCAGCAATGCACTGCGCCATGTCTTCATTGCGTGTTCTCCACGGTCGGCGCGGTGCCCGGGGGCGCCGGCGCCAGATAGCCCACGACCGTGCACAGCAGGCCGTAGGCGATGAACGATGCGATACCCAGCAGGTTGCCAAGATGCTGGCGGTCGATCAGCACCAGCTTGGCCAGCACCACGGCCATCAACACGGCACCCACCATCCACAGGACGCGCTGGCCACGGCGCGAGCCCCAGACCCAGGCGATCACGCCCAGCACGCTCCACAGCACCGTCAGGCTGGTCTGGGCCAGGCTCCCGCGTGCCATCGACGGGCTCCAGGGCGCGCCGCCCCAGTGGTGGACACCGTGCAGCACGGTGCTGGTGAGGGCGATGAAACCGGCCAGCGCCAGCACCGGCACGCGCAGGCGCTGCAACGAGGCCGGGGCCTGGCTGCCGAACAGCCAGCGCGCGGCCAGCAGCAGGCTCAGCCACTGCGCAAGTTCAGCCGGATTGAGCACCGGCAGCCACGGCAGCGGATCGGCATCACCGGCCAGGCTGATGCCGATCCACCAGGCACAGGCCAGCACACCAAACACCACGGTCTGCAGGGTGGTGCGTGCCGCGTCGAAGGCATCGCCCAGCGGCCAGCGCAACCACGTCCAGCGCCACAGCGACACGGCCGCCAGCAGCAGCCACGGCAGGGTCACCAGCAGCGCCGTCCAGCCCTGCGCCAGCTGCGCGGCATCATCGCCCCACAGCGCAAGCAGGGACAGCAGCGAAGGCCACAGCAGCCACCACAGGAACTGGGTGATGCGGCCCACGCCGTCGCCGCCCTGCCGCAGGCACAACAGCGTGCGCACGCCCAGCACCGCAAACACCGCCCAGGCCAGCCCGCCGTAGCCGGCAAACGGCTGCTGGTGCGCATCGCCCTGCAACAGCGCCAGTGGGAAGCCCGTCGCCAGCATCAGCAGCGCGGTCATGCCCAGCGCACGCGCCGGCTGCCGACGATGCACCTCGGCGGCCAGCCAGGCGGTCACCGCCGCCAGCACCAGCAGGGCATCGGCCTTTGCTGCGTGCTCGATGAAGCGGACGATCTCATGGACGAAGCCGCCCAGCCACCACAGCAGGCCCCACAGGTAATAGACCAGGGCCACGTCATGCCGCGCGCGGCGCTGGTAGCTCCAGGCACTGGCAAAGCCGGCCACGGCCAGCAGCAGCGCGCCGACGGCGGTGGCGTTGAGCAGGAACCGGGTGTCGCCGTGCCAGTGGTCGGCGCCCACCACGAAGGCGAACGCGGCACCAAGCTGCAGCAGCGCGGCCGCCACCTGCGGCAGCCAGCGCTTCTGCCGCAGCCCCAGCCACGCCAGGCCAGCACCTTCCAGTGCGAACACCGCGCCGGTGGCACGCGCCGACAGCGCCAGCGGCACCGCGAGGGTGGCAAAACCCACCGCCAGCACTGCGTGCGACTGCGCCAGCACGCTGTACGACGCGCGATGGATCAGCGCGCGTGCCAGCAACGCATAGACCGCTGCCAGGCCCAGCGCGCACAGCGCCAGCGTCATCGGCTGCTCGTGCAGCATGCCGGCCTGCAGCGAGAACGCGATCAGCGGCGTGCCGAACACCAGGCTGCCATCGACCAGATCGCGGCGCTCGGCCGGCTGGCGGCGTGCGTACAGCAGCGGGATCAGCAGGTAGAACGCGAAGAACAGCAGCAGGAAGGGTTCGGTGCTGGCGAACTTGTCGGCGCGGTACTGCAGCACGCCCCAGAAGGTGCCGATGCCGAAGGTGAAAGCAAAACCCAGCAGGTTGAGCGCGCGCCACGGGCGGAACCAGGCGATGGAAAAGATGCCCGCATTGAGTACCGCGTAGTAACTGAACAGCCCGACGTGGTTGCCACTACCGGTGGACAGCCACAGCGGCGCCATGAAGCCGGCAAGGATGCCCAGCACTGCCAGCGTGCGCGAGTTCTGCACCACGGCCAGCACGCACAGGCCCGCCACCAGCAGGATCGAGCTGGCGAAGGCGAAGCCGGGGTTGATGAGTTCGAAGCGCTTGAACGCAGCGAAGATGGTCAGCAGCAGCACGCCGATGGCACCGCCCTGCAGGGCCAGCGCAAACAACCGACGACGTTCACGCTGGTGCCAGCCGAAGCCCAGCAGGCACAGCGCGCCAACGGTGATGGCAGCCAGGCGCAGCTCGATGGGCAGCACCAGCCAGCCCTGGTCGCTGACGTACTTCAGCAGCGCGGCGACGCCGGCCAGCAGCACCAGCATGCCGATCTTCACCGGCACGTTGCCCTCGGTGAACCAGCGCTTGGCCGCGCCCACGGCGCGTTCAACGACGTTGGGCTGCGCCGGCTGCTTCGGCTGCGGCGGCAGCGGCGGGCGCGCCGAGACCGGCGGTGGCACAGGGGGCACGGGGGGCGCAGGTGGTTCGGGCGCGGGACGCGGTGCAACGGGAGGTACCTGCGATACCACCGGCGGCGGAGCGGCCGCAGCCGGGCGCAGCAGCGGCGGTTCGCGGGGCGCGGCGGGCCGTGGCGGCGCCACGGCGGCCTCGGGCTCACGCGGCGGCGCGGCGGCGGCAATACCCTCAGCCACTGCGCTCTCCAGCGCGGCCACGCGCCGGCGCAGGCCGGCAATCATCACCAGTGCCACCACCAGCAGCAGCGGTATCGCCAGCAGGGCCAACACCACCAGGACGATCAGTGCTTCCATTCTTCGTCTACCCCAACGCAGCCGCGCCCCAGCGGCAGCGGTCCGTGGCCCATGCTACGTCAGCCGGGCCCATGAACGACGAACCCCGGCAAGCCGGGGTTCGTGTGGCAATCTTCGCGGGCCTTACTTGGCCGCGACGACCTTGGCCATTTCCAGGCACTTGTTCGAGTAGCCCCACTCGTTGTCGTACCACGACACGAGCTTGACGAAGGTGCCGTCGAGGGCGATGCCGGCGTCGGCATCGAACACCGAGGTGTGGGTTTCACCGACGAAATCGGTGGCCACCACCTTGTCTTCGGTGTAGCCCAGGATGCCCTTCAGCGCGCCTTCGCTCTGTGCCTTCACTTCGGCGCAGATCTCGGCGTAGGTGGCTTCCTTTTCCAGCTCGACGGTCAGGTCGACCACCGACACGTCCGAGGTCGGGACGCGGAAGCTCATGCCGGTCAGCTTCTTGTTCAGTTCCGGGATGACCACGCCGACGGCCTTGGCCGCACCGGTGGACGACGGAATGATGTTCTCCAGGATGCCGCGGCCGCCGCGCCAGTCCTTGTTGGACGGGCCATCGACGGTCTTCTGGGTGGCCGTGGCCGCGTGCACGGTGGTCATCAGGCCGCGCTTGATGCCCCACTTGTCGTTGATGACCTTGGCCAGCGGGGCCAGGCAGTTGGTGGTGCACGACGCGTTGGAGATGATCGCCTGGCCGGCGTAGGTCTTGTCATTCACGCCGAACACGAACATCGGCGTGTCGTCCTTCGACGGAGCCGACAGGATGACCTTCTTCGCGCCCGCATCGATGTGCTTCTGCGCGGTTTCCTTGGTCAGGAACAGGCCGGTGGCTTCCAGCACCACGTCGGCGCCGACTTCGTCCCACTTCAGGTTGGCCGGGTCGCGTTCCTGGGTCAGGCGGATCTTCTTGCCGTTGACCAGCAGGTCGTTGCCCTGCACCGCCACGTCGGCCTTGAAGCGGCCATGCACGGAGTCGTACTTCAGCATGTACGCCAGGTAGTCCGGCTCCAGCAGATCGTTGATGGCCACGATTTCGATGTCATCGCCGAAGTTCAGCACCGCCGAGCGCAGGACGTTGCGTCCGATGCGACCGAAACCGTTGATACCAACCTTGATTGCCATGTTCAGAAGCTCCTGCAGCCGCGACAGGTGCGGCGGGATGGATAGGGCCCATAAGTCTAGCAGCACCCCACTGGCCACCGCCGGCCAGCGCCGCGGGCTGGCAGGCGGCGGGACAGGATTTGATCCGGATCAAAGCGTTAGCGCGGCGTGAGGCCGAGACTGGCCGCATCCACCCAGCAACGAGAACACCCCCATGCGCAAGACCTCCCCCCTGATCCTGGCCGGCCTGGCCGCTGCCGTCTCGCTGGCCGCCGCCCCGGCCATGGCCCAGTCCAAGGGCGACTGGACCGTCTCTGCCGGCGTCCACCAGGTCGCTCCGAAGTCGAACAACGGCTCGCTGGCCGGTGGCACCCTGAAGGTGGACGTCGACAGTGACATCAAGCCGACCATCACCGGTGAGTACTTCATCGCCGACAACCTCGGCATCGAAGTGCTGGCCGCACTGCCGTTCAAGCACGACATCAACATCAACGGCCTGGGCCGCGTGGGCAGCACCAAGCACCTGCCGCCGGTGGTAAGCCTGCAGTACCACTTCAACAGCAAGGGCAAGGTCTCGCCGTTCGTCGGCGCGGGCCTGAACTACACGACGTTCTTCAGCGAGGACACCACCGGCGCGCTGGCGGCCAGCAAGCTGAAGCTGGAAGACTCGTGGGGCCTTGCCGCGCATGCCGGCATCGACTTCGCCATCGGCGAGAAGGGCGCGCTGCGCGTGGACCTGCGCTGGATCGACATCGACAGCAAGGTGAAGCTGGACGGCGAGAAGATCGGTACGGTCAACATCGACCCGCTGGCTTACGGCGTCTCCTACGTCTTCAAGTTCTGATTCAAGTTCCAAGACACCCGCAAACCTCGCAGCATGTTGCCCCGGTGTGTGTGCCGGGGCTTTTTTTTGGACACATTGCGTCAAACCCGCGGTTACCTTCGCCCCGCTAGAATGGGCGCATGAAAGCCCTGCACTCCCTGATCCTCGCTGCCGCCCTCGCGCCGGCCCTGCTGACCCTGTCCGCCCCCGCCCATGCCTGGGGCGCGCAAGGCCACCGCCTGGTGGCCGAAGTGGCCGATACCCGCCTCAACCCGGCCGCGCGTGCCGAGGTCGACCGCCTGCTGGCCACCGAGCCCGGCGCCACCCTGGCCAGCATCGCGCCGTGGGCCGACCAGCTGCGCGCCAAGGACCCCGGCCTGGGCCGTCGCTCCGCCGGCTGGCACTACGTCAACATCGCCGAGGACGGCTGCCAGTACGAGCCGGCCAAGCACTGCAGGAACGGTAACTGCATCGTCGAAGCACTGAAGGCGCAGAGCGCCATTCTCGGCGACCACAGCCTGACCGACGGCGAGCGCCTGCAAGCGCTGAAGTTCGTCGTGCACATGGTCGGTGACGTGCACCAGCCGATGCATGCCGGCTACGGCCACGACAAGGGCGGCAACGACTTCCAGCTGCAGTTCGGCAACCGCGGTACCAACCTGCATTCGCTGTGGGACAGCGGCATGCTCAACACCCGCAAGCTGGATGACGCCGGCTACCTGCCGGTGCTGCGCGCGTTGCCGGCGCCGAAGCTGGCCCGCCAGTCCAACCCGCAGCGCGACCCGCAGCGCTGGGCCGAAGCCAGCTGCCGCATCTCGGTGCAGCCGGGCGTGTACCCGGCCACGCACAAGATCGGCGATGAATACACCGAGCGCTACCGCCCGGTGGCCGAAGCACAGCTGCGGCTGGCCGGCGAAAATCTGGCACAGCTGCTGAACCGCGTGCTCGGCACGCGCTGAGGAGGTTCCGATGTCGGCCCAGGTCCAGTCCTTCTTCCACCGCGACAGCAATACCTTCAGCTACCTGGTCTTCGACCCGGACAGCAATGAAGCGGCGCTGATCGACCCGGTCCTGGATTACGACCCGGACACCGACGCCAGCAGCGACGCGCCGGTGCGCCCGCTGCTGGAGGCCATCGAGCAGCAGGGTCTGCGCCTGCGCTGGCTGCTGGAAACCCACGCCCATGCCGACCACGTGTCGGCCGGGCGACGGCTGAAGCAGCGCTTCCCGCAGGCAACCCTGGCCATCGGCGAGGGCATCCGCGAGGTGCAGGCCACCTTCGCACCGCGCTACGGCCTGGAGCTGGCAGCGCAGGACGCACACTTCGACCATCTGTTCACCGACGGCGAAACCTTCGCGCTGGGCCAGTTGCAGGGCCGCATCATCGCCGTGCCCGGCCACACCAGCGACAGCATCGCCTACCTCATCGGCGATGCGCTGTTTACCGGCGACTCGCTGTTCATGCCCGATGGCGGCACTGCCCGTTGCGATTTCCCGGGCGGTGATGCCGCGCAGCTGTACCGCTCCATCCAGCGCCTGCTTGCCCTGCCCGATGCCACCCGCGTGTTCGTCTGCCACGACTACGGCCCGGGTGGCCGCGCGTTCGCCAACCAGACCAGCATCGGCGAGCAGCGCGCGCACAACATCCACGTGCACGACGGCGTGGAGGAAGCCGCGTTCGTCAGCGTCCGCGAGGCACGCGATGCGACCCTGGCCGAACCGAAGCTGATGCAGCCGGCGGTGAAAGCCAACATCGTTGGCGGCGCCTGACGACAGCGGTGGAAAACCGCCGGGCGTGGCCCGGCGCTACCCGTTACCTGCCCTGCGTGCGTACCACGTGCTGGCCCTTCACGATCTCGAAGGTGAACGCGTACTGCAGGGTGACCGCCACCGGTTCGATGCGGTCCGCGCCCTCGCAGCCACGGTCATCAGGCACCTTGCCCGGTGCGAAGTGGCAGACCGCTGCGGACGAGTACAGCCACTGCGCGACCGCGGCCTGCGCAGCCTGCAGCAGCGGCCCGTTCTCCGCCGCCAGGCCGGCGCTGCATTCACTGCGGTCGGTCAACGGCTGGCTGCGTTCAACCCGCCCCTGCGCGTCGACCACCACCTGCAGGCAGATGGTGGTCGGTGGCAGCGAGGTGCGAGGGTCGTTCCCGCCCACCACCGGGTCGGGTGCGGTATGCAGCTGCGGCATCCGATAGCCCTCGCTGGCCGCCAGCGTGTAGGGCTGGATCTGCCCGCTACCGTCCCCATCCGCCGCGCGCAGGCGCTGGTGGCCGACGTTCTCGCTGCGGGTGTCGACCGTGGTCACGCGCTCCCGGGTGGCGCAGCCTGCCAGCAGCACCGCTGCAATACACAGCGGTGCGCCCTTCATCGCTGCCTTCACTGCGCCTGGCCACCAGCAGATTCGGTGTTGTCCATGGCGTAGGTGATCGGGACGCGCAGCTTGCCGGCCACCGGCTTGCCATTCTTCATCGCCGGCGTGTAGGTCCATTTACGCGCCGCTGCGATCGAGGCAGCTTCGAATACTCCGGGGTTGGTCGCACTTTCCACCTTCACGTCGGTGACGGTGCCCTTGGCATCGACGGCCACGATCAGGTTCACCACACCGGTCTGGCCCTTCTCGAAAGCCTCGGCCGGATAGGTCGGCGGTGACATCTTCTGTGCCTGGATCGGGCTGTCCAGGCCGGCCTTGGCGGCATCCGCCGCGGCGTGCTGGAATGGTTCGGCGCTGACCGACGGCGTGCCCTTCACCGCGCCCTGGCTGGCCCAGGCCAACGCAGCAACACCCATGCACAACCCCATCAGCAACACCTGGCCGGACACCTTCGGCAATGCCTTCCGCTTCGACTGCTTCAACATGGCGATACGCTCCTTCAACACGGGTTGGCTGCGCCAATGACATGCCATCGGTGCAACCGGGTGGACCAGCTGCGCCTTCAACAGCGTGCTGGCATAAAGACGGCGATGCGTCGGCTGCGCGGCAACGGTGCGCGCATCGCAGGCCAGTTCCTGGTCGCGCAGGAAACGGCGCGCGGCCCAGGGCAACAACGGGTGGAACCAGAACACGGAACGTGCCAGCAGCAGGGCGCCATTGGCCCAGTGGTCGCCATTGCGGCGGTGGCTGCGTTCGTGGCGCAGGATCAGCGCCTGTTCGTCGGCATCGAACTGCTGGTCGAAGTGCGGGCCGACCACGATGCGCGGCTGCCACAGGCCGACCAGCGCGGGCAGGCCGGGGTCGGCGCTGGCCTGCCAGCTGCCATCACCGCGCACCTGCAGCGTGCCCAGTGCGCGCTCGAAGCGACGTTGCGCGCGCAGTTCGCGCGCCAGGTGCAGGCCGGCACCCAGCCCCCAGACCAGGGCCAGCAGCCACGGCCACATCGGCAGCTGCGCGGTGACACCTTCAACGGTGCCCGGCACCACCTTCAGCGGCAGCGTGGGTACATGCTGCAGCACCGGCAATGCGCGCAAGGCCGGCAGGGGCAGCAGCAGGGCCACCAGCAGCAGCGGCAGCAGCCACCAGCTGCGATAGGCCAGCTCCGCGCCGCCCAGCTTCACCAGCAGTGGCCGCGCGGCCGCCAGCAGCAGCGCGCCCAGCGCCAGCCACAGGCTGGCCTGCCACAGTCCATCGAGCAGTTCATTCATCGTCCATCTCCTGGATCAGCTTCTTCAGTTCGGCAATGTCCTGCGCCGTCAGTTGCCCGCGCTCGCTGAAGTGCGCCACCAGCGGCGCCACCCGACCATCGAACACGCGGCCGATGAAGTCCTGGCTCTGCGTTTCCACCCAGGCCTGGCGCTGCAGCAGCGGCTGGTACAGGTAGCGGCGGCCATCGCGCTCGGCGGCGATCGCGCCCTTGGTCAGCAGGCGGTTGAGCAGGGTCTTGATGGTCGGCTCGGCCCATTCACGGTGGGCCAGTGCGGCCACCACCTCATCGGCGCTGCGCGGCGCCTGCTGCCACAGCACTTCCATCACGACGGCTTCGGCTTCGCTGATCGGGGTCATGGTTTACATCCGTAATCGACAACCCGATTACGCGCGTAATCGAATGGGATGTCAAGCCCTCGACCGCAGGTTCATCCGGCCTGCCCCAGCATCGGCCCTTCCGCCCACGGAGCCCGCATGAAGCCACTGCGCAAACTGGATTACCCGGTGGACCAGGCCCGGCGTTTCCTGGAGCCGGGCCCCATCGTGCTGGTCAGCACGGCGGCCCACGGCCAGCGCAACCTGATGACACTGGGCTGGCACATGGTGATGGGTTTCTCGCCCTCGCTGCTGGCCACCTACATCTGGAACGAAAACCACAGCTTTGCCCTGGCCCGCGACAGCCGGCAGTGCGTGATCAACGTGCCGGGCGTGGAACTGCTGGACACCGTGGTGGACATCGGCAACTGCAGCGGCCGCGAGGTCGACAAGTTCGCACGGTTCGGCCTGGATGCAGTGCCCGCCCGCGACGTCGCCGCACCGCTGGTCGGCCAATGCCATTCCAGCTTCGAGTGCCGGCTGCACGACGACAGCCAGGTGCAGGCCAACAACCTTTTCATCTGGGAAATCGTGCGCGCCCACGTCGCACCGCGACCGAAGCTGCCACGCACGTTCCACTACCGGGGCGATGGCCGGTTCATGGTTTCGGGGCAGGAAATCTCGCGTCGACGGCGGTTCAAGCCCGACATGCTGTAATGCCAGCACTCCCCTTGCCGCAGGACCGCCACGCATGACCGAACACCTGACCGACCTCGACGCCGCCGTTGACTGGCTGTTCGCGCGCGTGGACGGGCCGCTGCGGGTGGGGGCACCGCTGGCACTGGGCAAGCCGCACCGGTTGCTCAATGCGTTGTATGCGCGGGTGGAAGGGGATACGTCGCGGCCGCTGCAGCTGTACACCGCACTGTCGTTGAACCCGCCCAAGGCACGCGGCGATGGCCTGGAGGCGCGCTTCATGGCGCCGTTCGTGCAGCGCCATTTCGGCGAGGATTTCCCGCGCCTGGCCTACGCCGATGCGATCGCCCGCGATGCGCTGCCCCCGCATGTGGAGGTGGAGGAGTTCTACATGCAGTCCGGTGCGCTGCTCGGCTCGCGCCAGGCGCAGTCCAGCTACACCAGCCTGAATTACACGCATGCCGCTGATGCTGTTGCGCAGCGCGCGCCGCACGTGATCGTGCAGAAGGTGGCGATGCGCCCGGACGATCGCCGGCTCTCGTTGTCGTGCAACAACGACATCACCCAGGACACCCTGGATGCGATGGCCGCGCGTGGACTGCCACGCCCGCTGCTGGTGGCCGAGATCGACCCGCAGCTGCCCTACCTGGGCGGCACGGCCACGGTGGATGTGTCCTTCTTCGATCTGGTCATCACCCCGCCGCCGCCGTACCCGGCGCTGTTCGGCCTGCCACGGCAGCCGGTGGCCGATGCGGACTACGCCATCGGCCTGTACGCGAGCACCCTGGTACGCGATGGCGGCACGCTGCAGATCGGCATCGGCACCTTGGCCGATGCACTCAGCCATGCGCTGGTGCTGCGCCACACCGACAACGCGCGCTACCGCCGCGTGTTGAACGCGCTGGACCCGCAGCTGGCCAGCCACCCGCTGGTGCAGGAAATCGGCGGGCTGGATCCATTCGAGGTGGGCCTGTACGGCTGCAGCGAAATGCTCAACGAAGGCTTCCGGCGGCTGGTGCAGACCGGCGTCATCCGGCGCAAGGTGCACGACGATCTGGCGCTGATGCAGCGCATCGAGAATGGCAGCACGCTGTCCATCGACCATGCCACGCTGGAAGCCGAGGGCGAGTACCTGCACGGCGCGTTCTACCTCGGCTCGCCCGAGTTCTACGAATGGCTGCGCACGCTGCCCGAGGACGAATGCCGCGCGATCGGCATGCGCCGCATCAGCGAGATCAACCAGCTTTACGGCGGCAACGAGACACTGGAGCGCCTGCAGCGGCGCCATGCGCGCTTCTTCAATTCCTGCATGATGGCCACCGCGCTGGGTGCGGCGGTGTCCGATGCGCTGGACGACGGCCGCGTGGTATCCGGCGTGGGCGGGCAGTACAACTTCGTGGCGATGGCGCATGCGCTGCCGGAAGCGCGCAGCGTGCTGATGTTCCGGGCCGCGCGCGACGACAAGGGCCAGCGCGCCTCGAACGTGCGCTGGAACTATGGGCACACGACCATTCCGCGCCACCTGCGCGACATCTACCTCAACGAGTACGGCATTGCCGACCTGCGCGCGTTGACCGACGACGACTGCGTGCAGGCGATGGCCGCGATCACCGAAGCGCCGTTCCAGGCAGGGCTGCTGCAGCAGGCCTACGCATCGCGCAAGCTGCGTACAGGGCGGCACCCGGACCCGCAGCGCGAACAGCGCAACACACCGCAGGCCCTGGCCTCGGCACTGGCCCCGTTCCGTGCCGATGGCACCCTGCCCGACTACCCGCTGGGCAGCGATTTCAACGAGATCGAGCAGGTGCTGGTGAAGGCATTGGGCTGGCTGAAATCGAACACGCAGACGCGCGGTGACATGCTGCGCACGCTGTGGGCTGCACTGCGCCAGCCCGCCGGTGATGGTGATGCGGTGTATCTGCAGCGCATGGGTCTGCAGGCACCGAAGAATTTCGGTGAGCGCGTGAACGCACGCCTGCTGCGCCTGGCGTTGGCCCGCACCGCGTAGGCGACGGTAGCGCCGGGCCATGCCCGGCGGACAAGCATCAGTGCCAACCAAGGTCGGCATCTACCTGGGCACGGCGGCGCGCTATCCTGTAGCGATGAAAGACGATTCCCGTTTCCTGCATGACCTGCAGCAGCGCCAGGCTGCAGGCGAAGACCTGCGTTACCTCTGCTTCTGGGGCCACCAGCCGCCGCGCAGCGGTGTTTCCGCCTCCTGTTTCAGCCAGTGGTATGACGCCGGCTTCGACATCGACGGCGTGCATTACCGCACCGCCGAGCACTACATGATGGCCGGCAAGGCGCGCCTGTTCGGTGCCGCCGAGCTGCTCGACAGGATCATCGCCAGCACCACGCCGGACAAGGCCAAGGCACTGGGCCGCCAGATCGAAGGATTCGACGAAGCGCGCTGGGTACAGGCGCGCTACCAGCTGGTGGTGGACGGCAACAAGGCCAAGTTCGCCCAGAACCCGGAACTGGGGGCGTTCCTGCGCGCGACCGGAGGCTGGGTGCTGGTCGAAGCCAGTCCGGTGGATTTCATCTGGGGCATCGGCCTGGCCAAGGACCACGCCGACGCGCACAACCCGGCGCAGTGGCGCGGGTTGAACCTGCTGGGGTTCGCACTGATGGACGTGCGCGGGGCGATGTAGCGTCTATCCACGCATGGCGTGGATCTACTGCTGACTGTTCAGCATGTCGCCCAGATACAGACGCTTGATCGGAGGATGTTTCCGATGTTCCGCTTGCCATAGATCATAGGCTGCCTGCATCGCCAGCCACATCCGTGCATTTCCCAAGCCAGCCAGTTCCAGCCGGTACGCCAGCTCTGCAGAAATGCCCGCATGCCCGTTGATGATCGTCGACAGCTGCCCTCGGGAGTACCCCAGGTGCTGCGCCAGCGCACTGATGGACATGCTGATCGCAGGCAGGATGTCCTCGCGCAGCGACTGCCCCGGATGAGGCGGGTCATACATGGGCATCGCGGGTGCTCCTAGTGGTAATCAAGGTAGTCAACCAACTCAACATCAGGCCCTCGGAACCGGAAGATCACTCGCCAGCTGGCCGACACACTTACGGACCAATAGCCTTTGTAGTTCCCTTGCAATGGGTGCAGGCGATTACCTGGTAATCCCATGTCGCCGGGCAGTTCGGCTTGATCCAACTGATGGAGCAGACGACGCAACCGGCCGACATGGTCCGGCCTGACTCCTGACGCGTCACCACGGTCATAAAGTGCTTTCAGCCCCTTGTGCCGGAAGCTGACGATCACGGACGTCCACTGTAAGGCATGACCTTACATTCCGCAATTTGGATGTGCGTCCTGTTCACGATTCCTCCCGTATACGAACTCGGCCCGCATCGGCGAACCTCACGAAGGTCGTTGTTTCCGCAGAAAACGCAGTAAAGACGGAAGAGGACAACGCGACATCACCGGTTCGCCGATGAGTCATTCCGGGAAAGAGAGTGTGTCCACCCGGAAACGAAAAAGGCCGGCTTGCGCCGGCCTTTTCCTTTCTGCTTCGCGAAGCTGCTTACAGCGCCTTCGCCGCGGCCACCACGTGGTCGGTGGTGATGCCGAAGTGCTTGAACAGCTTGTCCGCCGGGGCCGAGGCACCGAAGGTGTCGATACCGATCACCGCGCCGTCCAGGCCGACGAACTGGCGCCAGAAACCGGTGACGCCGGCTTCGATCGCCACGCGCTTGCGCACGGCATTGGGCAGCACCGATTCACGGTAGGCCGCATCCTGGCGCAGGAACACGTCGGTGGACGGGATGGAGACCACGCGGGTCTTCAGGCCGGCGGCGTCCAGCTGGGCCTTGGCCTCGGTGGCCAGCGAGACTTCCGAACCGGTGGCGATCAGGATCACGTCCGGGGTGCCAGCGGCGTCGGCCAGCACGTAGCCACCGCGCTCGATCTGGGCGATCTGCTCGGCGCTGCGCGGCTGGTGCGGCAGGTTCTGGCGGCTGAACACCAGGCAGCTCGGGCCGTCCTGGCGGGTGATCGCAGCCTTCCAGCTCACGGCCGACTCGACGGCATCGCACGGGCGCCACACGTCGTTGTTCGGGATGTAGCGCAGCGAGGCCAGGTGCTCCACCGGCTGGTGGGTCGGGCCGTCTTCGCCCAGGCCGATCGAGTCGTGGGTGTAGACGTGGATCGCGTGGGCCGGGATCAGCGCGCTCATGCGCACGCCGTTGCGGGCGTAATCGCTGAACACCAGGAAGGTGGCGTCGAACGGAATGAAGCCACCGTGCAGGGCCAGGCCGTTGGCGATGGCGGTCATGCCGAACTCGCGCACGCCGTAGTACACGTAGTTGGCGTTGGCATCATCGCTGGCCACCGACTTGCTGCCCTTCCACAGGGTCAGGTTCGAGTGCGCCAGATCGGCCGAGCCGCCGACGATTTCCGGCAGCAACGGCGCGAAGGCTTCGATGGCCAGCTGCGAGGCCTTGCGCGAGGCGATGGTGGCGCCTTCAGCGGCGACCTTGGCGATGTAGGCATCGGCCTGGGCGACGAAGTCGGCCGGCAGTTCGCCGTGCGAACGGCGGGTCAGTTCGGCGGCTTCGGCCGGGTACTGCGCAGCGTACTTGTCGAACTGCTGTTCCCACTCGGCCTGGCGCAGGGTACCGGTACCGCCGGCACGCCAGCCGGCGTAGATCTCTTCCGGAATCTCGAACGGACCGTAGTTCCAGTCCAGCGCCTTGCGGGTGGCGGCCAGTTCGTCCTTGCCCAGGGCGGCGCCGTGGCTGGATTCCTTGCCGGCCTTGTTCGGCGAACCGAAGCCGATCGTGGTGCGGCAGCAGATCAGGGTCGGCTTGTCGCTCTGCGACAGCGCGGCCTCGATGCCGGCCTTGATGCTTTCCGGGTCATGGCCGTCGACATCACGCACGACGTTCCAGCCGTAGGCCTCGAAACGCTCGGGGGTGTTGTCGGTGAACCAGCCCTCGACGTTGCCGTCGATGGAGATGTGGTTGTTGTCCCAGAAGCAGACCAGCTTGTGCAGGCCCCAGGTGCCGGCCAGCGAAGCGGCTTCGTGCGACACGCCTTCCATCAGGCAGCCATCGCCCATGAACACCCAGGTGCGGTGGTCCACGATCTCCAGCTCCGGGCGGTTGAAGCGCTGTGCCAGCAGCTTCTCGGCCAGGGCGAAGCCCACGGCATTGGCGAAACCCTGGCCCAGCGGGCCGGTGGTGGTTTCCACGCCCGGGGTCTCATGGCGTTCCGGGTGGCCGGCGGTGTGGCTGCCCAGCTGGCGGAACTGCTTCAGCTGCTCGATCGGCAGGTCGTAGCCGCTCAGGTGCAGCAGCGCGTACTGCAGCATCGAGCCGTGGCCGTTGGACAGCACGAAGCGGTCGCGGTTGAACCACTGCGGGTTGTTCGGGTTGTGCCGGAGGAAGTCGTTCCAGAGCACCTCGGCGATATCGGCCATGCCCATGGGCATGCCGGGATGGCCGGAATTTGCGGTTTCAACCGCATCAGCGGCAAGGAAGCGGATGGCGTTGGCCAACTGGCGACGGGTAGGCTGCGTCATGGTTCTGTCGGAATCGGGAGGCGGCCGCGAAACTGCGGGCGCGCCATTGTCCCACAGACGCCCGGCAGGGTCAGGTCAACGTCGCCCGGAAACGAGACGGGGTCGGAGCCCTTTCCTGGTGGAAAGGGATCCGACCCCGTTCAGGTGTTGCCGGGATCAGTTGTCCAGGCGGGCGGCGGCGGCAGCGGCCTCGGCCGGGGTGTCTGCAGCCTCGCCCTTGGCCACCAGGGTGGTCAGGGCCAGGTCGCCGGTCACGTTCAGCGCGGTACGGCACATGTCCAGGAAGTGGTTCACGCCCAGGATCAGGCCGATGCCCAGCGGATTCACGCCCACCATGGCGCAGATCATCGCCACCACCGGCAGCGAGCCGGAGGGAACGCCCGCGGTGCCGATGCCGCCCAGGATGCAGACCGCCATCACCATGACCTGCTGGCCGATGGACAGGTCCACGCCGAAGAACTGGGCCAGGAAGATCACCGTCACGCCCTCGAACAGCGCGGTGCCGTTCTGGTTGGCGGTGGCGCCCACGGTCAGCACGAAGCGCGACACGCGCTGCGGCAGGCCCATCTGGTCGGCCACGCGCAGCGCGGTCGGCAGGGTGGCGTTGCTGGAGGCGGTCGAGAACGCCATGACCGTCGCTTCCTGGGTATCGCGGAAGAACGACAGCGGCGAACGGCCCGACAGCCACACCGCCGCGCCATAGGTCACGATCATGTGCAGGCCCAGCGCCAGCACCACCACGCCCACGTAGGCCCCGAGGCGGATGATCAGCTCGAAGCCGAACAGCGCGGCCAGGTTGAACATGAAGCAGGCCACCGCATACGGGGCCAGGCGGATGACCAGGTTGATCAGGGTCATCGAGATTTCGAACACGCCTTCGATGGCGCGGCGCAGCGGGGCGACCTTCGCTTCATCGGTCAGCACCATGCCGATGCCGAACATCAGCGCGAAGAACATCAGCGACAGGATGGCGCCGTTGTCCGAAGCGGCCTGCAGCACGTTGCTCGGCACGATCGACAGCAGCATGTCCATGCCCTTCGGCGTGCCATGGATGCCGGCGACGATTTCCTTGCTGCGCTCGGCGTTCTCCGAGAGCATCAGCGCGGCGGTCTGCGGGTCGACGCCGGCGCCCGGCTTGAGCACGTTGACCAGCACCAGGCCGATGCCCACGGCGATGCCGGACAGCAGCACGGTGTAGGCCAGGGTCTTCCAGCCGATGCGGCCGAGGGCGCGGATGTCGCCCATCTCCGACACGCCCATGATCAGCGCCGAGAAGATCAGCGGCACGATCAGCATGAAGATCAGGTTGAGGAACAGGCCCGACGCCGGCGTGGTGATGTAGTCCATGACCCACTTGGCACCGGCCTGCAGGCCATCGACGCTGCCGCCCAGGGCATGCACGGTGAGTCCCAGGACCAGGCCGATCACAAAGCCGATGCCCATCTTCCAGTGCAGGGGCAACTTCTTCTTGTCGGCAGCAGCTGCTGTCATACGCGGCGTTCCTCGAAAAATGAATCTACTCTAACAAAGCGCGCAAGCCGCGCCGGTTCAGGGTCGCTGCGTGGGGTACAGCGGCGCCAGCCCAGTGTCGGCGGCCCCCTGCGGTGCCGACCAGTGCGGTCCGTCACGGAAGCATTCGCGCAGGCGTGCGCGCAGTGCGGAGGCTTCGCCCTGCCCGCCCCAGCGCGCGGCCTGCAGGTCCAGCAGCACCTGGCGCTGCGCTGGATCAGCGAGGCGTTCGATCACCTGCTCCAGGCGCTCGACGCCGGCCATTGCACACAGCTGCGCCTGCACCTGGTCGAAACCTTCGCCGTCGAGCGCACGGCGCAGCTCGGCCACGCTGCCGCGCGGCACGCCGCTGTGGTTGGCGCCTGCTGCTGTAGGCGACCCTGCAGGAGACACGTGGCGGCCACGGCGCCAGCCCCAGGCCAGGGTCAGCAGCCACAGCAGGGCGAGGCCGGCGGCGGCGGCGATCCACGGCCACGGGCGCGCGTCCGCGGCCCCCAGCGGCACTGCAGTCGGTGCGGCCGGCAGCGCGTCGTCGCCGGGCAGCGCGGCCTGGGTGTCGATGGGCTGGGCGGCCGGAGCGCCACCACGGCCGGCGGCCACCGCCAACGTCAGGTCCGGCAGCGTGGCCTGCTGGGCGCTGCCGCTGTCCACGTTCCACCAGGCCAGCCTGGGCCCGGGCACCACCAGCGTGCCGGCCTGGCGCGGCACGATCGAGTAGCGCCGGGTGATCTTCAAGCGCGGCGTGCTGCCGGTGAACGTCTCATCGTACTGGGCCGGCTCGGCGAAGACCTGCCCGGCATCGCCCACGTCGGGCACCGGCAGATCGGTGAACTGGGCGCGGGTTGCACCATTGGCCACGGCTTCGACCACCACGGTGGCCGCTTCGCCGGCACGCGCACTGTCCGGCGCCGTGGTGTAGCGCAATTGCAGGCCATGCAGCGGCAACCACGGCTGCGGTGCCTG
Source organism: Stenotrophomonas sp. PFBMAA-4 (assembly GCF_030053215.1). Taxonomy (NCBI): domain Bacteria; kingdom Pseudomonadati; phylum Pseudomonadota; class Gammaproteobacteria; order Lysobacterales; family Lysobacteraceae; genus Stenotrophomonas; species Stenotrophomonas sp. PFBMAA-4. The sequence continues at coordinate 28,740 of NZ_JASGBW010000012.1, forward strand.
CGTCGGCTGCGCGCGCACCTGCAGGGTGCGCTCGGGGGCGACGGCATTCATGCGCCCGTCGCCGCCCGCGCCGAAGAAATCATCGAAGAAGCCACCTGCGGTGCGCCCGTTGAAGCGGGCACCGGGCAGGCGCAGCGGCCCGCTGCGTTCGGGAATCAGCAGGAAGCGCCGCTCCACCACGTTGTAGCGGCGGCCGTTGATCTGGCGCACATCGGTGCGGTCCTCGCCCACCCGCTGCAGCGACGCGCCCTCGGGCGTATCCAGCACCAGCTCGCCGGAGGCCAGCTGCGAGGCGAAGTAGAGGCGCACCACCACGCCGACGCTCTGCTGCACGTAGGGCTGCGCATCATCCACCTCGGTTTCGACGAAGGCGACGGCGTTGCTCTGTGCGGTGGCCACCGTGCCCGCGCCCACCTGCAGCTGCAGCGGCTCGGTGCGCTGGCTGCCCACCTGCAGCGAGGGCACCAGCAGGGTGCCGCTGCGGCGCGGGGTCAGCGTCACCGAGTAGACAGTGCGCTGCTGCATGCTGCCGTTGCTCCATTGCACCTGGCGGTTACTGCCCTGCGCGCCCAGCACGAAATCGGCATTCAACGGCGCGTAGTCCGGGCTGCCCTGGTCGGTTTCCACCTGCAGCGTGACCGGTTCACCGAGCTGCGTGCTGGTCGTCTCCAGCCACGCGCGCGTCTGCGCCAGCGCGGCCGATGGCAGCCAGGCCAGCAGCATCGCCAGCAGCACCGTCACGTGGAGTGTCCTGCGCGGCACGCCGATCATCGCCCTTCCCTCTTTCTACGTTCGTTTTCCAGCTGGAACTTGGCGCGCAGCAACGAGCCCGGGTCATCGGGCACGCGGCGCATCCAGGCGTCCACGGCCTGCTGTTCCTCGCGCTGCTGCGGCGTACGCCCGTCGCCACGTCCAGCGGGCTTGCCCTGCTCGCCCGGCCTGGATTGCTGCATGGCCTGCTGCATGCGCTGGCGCTGTTCCGCATCGGCCTGTGCCTGCGCCTTTGCATCGGCCGCCTGCGGACCGGCGTCCTGGCGGTCCTTGTCACCGGGCTTGCCCTGCTGCGGCGGCTGTTGATCCTGCCGGCCCTGCTGCGGGTCCTGCTGCCCCTGCCTGGGATCCTGCTGCCCCGGCGAACCCTTCTGGCCCTGTTGCTGGCCTTGCTGCGGCTGCTGCTGGCCCTGTTGCTTGTCCTGGTTGGAGCGGTTGTTCTGGTCCTTGCTGGACGGCGGCTTGCGCTTGCGCGCGGCGTCCACCACCGCACGGTTGGCCACCGCGTCGGCCATGCCGGGATGCTTGGCCAGTGCGCGGTCGTAGGCGGCGATGGCACCATCGTAGTCGCCCTGCCGCGCCAGCGCGTTGCCCAGGTTGTACAGGCCGGCATCGCTGTCGATGCCTTCGAAGCGCGCGCGCGCCGTATCAAAATCGCCGTTGCGGTAGGCCTGCACGCCTTCGGCGATGCGTTCATGCTCGCGCTGGTCGGCACGCTGCCAGAGCGTGCCGGCTTCCCTGGCCGGTGTGTTGCGGGATTGCGCCTGCAGGTTGCCTGACAGCGGCAACAGCCCCACCGCCAGCACCGCGGCCAGCACCGCGCGGCGGCGGAACGCCAGCAGGGCCAGCAGCATCAGCGGCGGCAACAGCCAGTAACCTTCGTCCTGCCATTGCCTGCCCTGCCCCGGGCCCTGCCGTGCAGGGCCATCACTGGCATCCAGCACGTCCAGCGCGCGCAGGTCGCGGTCATCAGCGGCAATGCGCGCGTACTGGCCCCCACCGGCGGTTGCCACCGTGCGCAGGCTGCCTTCATCCAGCGCCGCCTGCGCGATCTGCCCGCTGCCATCGCGATAGGCCGCGCCCGTGGGCGTGCCCAGCCCCAGCACGGACACCTGCAGGCCGAGACTGCGCGCCTGCGTTGCGGCAAGAGCAGCGGCAGCATCGGCCTGGTCAGTGACCAGCAGGATGCGCCCGCGCAGCGTGCCGGTCTGGCGCAGCAGCTGGGTGGCCCAGTCGATGCCACGGTCGGCATGCTGGCCATCGCGCGGCATCACATCCGGGGCCAGCGCATCCAGATAGAGCGCTACGTTGGCGGTGTCATCGGTCAATGGTGCAACGGTGTAGGCATCGTCGGCATACACCACCAGGGCAACCTGGCCCCCTTGCCGCGCACGCAGCAGCGCACCGATCTTCGCCCGCGCCTGCAGCAGCCGCGAAGGCGGCAGGTCGGTTGCGGTGATGCGGCTGGACAGGTCCAGCACCACCACCAACGGCGTGCCGGCCTGGTACATCGGCTGCGCCTGCTGGCGCCAGCTCGGGCCAGCCAGGGCCAGCACCGCCAGCGTGCAGCCCAGCAGCAGGGCCCACGGCAGGCGCGTACGGCGGCGCTCACCGGCCGCCAGCAGGTGCGACAGCAGGTGGGCATCGACCGCCTGCCGCCACGCATCGCTGCGGCGTTGCCGGTACAGCGTGGCGGCGATGACCAGCGGCAGCACCAGCAGCGCCCACAACCATTCCGGCCGCAGGAAATGCAGTGCGCCCGCATCGGGGAGGACGGCGTGGAGCTTCTGCAGGAATGTCGCGATCATCGGCGCCGCTCCGGCCACAGCCAGGCCAGCGCGCCCAGCAGCAGGGCCAGCGCCAGCGGCCAGGCATAGCGTTCGCTGCGCGGGCGCAGGCTCGGGCCCTTGGCGGCGATGGGTTCCAGCCGGTCCAGCTCGGCGTAGATGCCGGCCAGCTCGTCGGTGTCGCGGGCGCGGAAGAATCGGCCCCCGGTCATCCCGGCAATCCTGCGCAGGGTGGCTTCATCCACTGGATCACGATCACTGGCGATGGGGATGCCGAACAGGCGCATGCTGCCATCGCTGCCAAAGGCGACGGTGTGCACGCGCACGCCTTCGGCACGGGCCAGTTCGGCCGCGCGCAGCGGCTCCAGCACACCGGCATTGCTGACGCCGTCGGTCAGCAGGATCAGCACGCGCTGTCCTTCGGGTTGGCTGCGCAGGCGCTTGACCGCCAGCGCGATCGCATCGCCGATGGCGGTCTCGCGCCCGGCCAGGCCGACCACGCTGTCGCGCAGCTGGTCACGCACGCTGGCCAGGTCGGGGGTGATCGGGGTGAGGGTGTACGCGCGGTCACCGAACACCAGCAGGCCGACACGATCACCGGCACGCCGGTCGAGGAAGTCGGCCAGCACCGCCTTGGCCGCGGTCAGGCGTTCCACTGCCTGCGAGCCGAGCACCATGTCCGGCTCGCTCATGCTGCCGGACACATCCATCGCCAGCATCATCTGCCGGCCCTGCTGCGGCGGCGTGATGGCCTCGCCCAGCTGCTGCGGCCGCGCCATCGCCACGCACAAGGCGGCCCACGCCAACCACAGGATGAGCGTGCGCAGCCAGGACGCATCGATGCGCCCGCCCCCGGACAATGCCTGCAGCTCGGCTGCGGCATAGGGCACGCGCAGGGCTGCACCGGGGTCGGCACGGCGTTTCCACAGGTGCATCAGCAGCGGCACCGGCAGCGCGAAGAGCGCCAGCGGCCAGGCCAGCTGCAGGTCCGGCCAGGGCCAGTAACTTGCCAGCAGGCTCATCGGCGGCGCTCCTGCAGCAACTGCAGGTATCGCTCGCGCGCCCAGCGACGGACCTCGGCCACGTCGCCTGCTGCGACCTGCGGCCGGTAGGCACCTTCGGCCAGCAGGCGACGCTGCGGCTCGGACAGCTGCTCCTTCGGATCGATCCGCTGCCACCAGGCCTGGTCATGCAGGGCTTCGCTGCCGGGCTGGGCCAGCCGCGCGGCACGGCGCAGCAGCCCGGCGATGGCGGCCAGCTCGGCCGCTGCGGCGGGCGCGGCCTGCAGCTCCCGGTCGAACTGCTGCAGCCAGCGCTGGCGACGGCGGCGACGGCGCTGGCTGATGAACACAAGGATGCCCAGCACCAGCAGCAGGACGGCGGCCAGCATCAGCCAGCCCGGTGCGGGCGGCCACCACGACGGTGGCGGCGGCAGCGCGACATCGCGCAGCGGCAGCGCCGCACTCATGCCGGCACCTCGGTGGGCGCAGGTGCCAGCCAGGCATCGCTGGGGGCGTCGGTGGAAAGGACCTGCACATCGACCCGGCGAGCGGCCAGCTGCTGGCGCAGCGCCTGCAGCGGTTCGACGAAGTGGGCGTGCCAGTGGTCCTGCACCTCGCTGCGGCGCAGGTCCAGGCCGATGCGCTGCTGTGCGGCCAGGAACTGCAGCGGTGCCGACGGCGGCTGCAGTTCCAGCGGGTCGACCAGCAGCAGCAGGGTCAGGTCATGGTGCTGGGCCAGGGCACTCCAGCGCGCCGGCGCGATGCGCAGGGCCTGCTGGGGATCGGCCAGCACCAGCATGCGCGCGCCGGGGCGCAGCACGCGGCCGGCGTGGTCCAGCGCACGCTCCAGGCCGAGGTCATCGGCGGGCGGTTGCGCGTACCAGCGGGTCAGTGCGTCGAGCACGCGCAGCACGCCACGCGGCCCGCCGGCTGGAGCAATCGGTGGTTCACGGTCGCTGCCGCGCAGGGCGCCGATACGGTCGCTACGACGCTGTGCCGACCATGCGGCCACGGCACCGGCGCGTGCAGCCTGCACCGATTTGAAACGAACGCGCGTGCCGAAGTACAGCGCGGGCGAGGTGTCGGCCACGATCATGCTGACCCGCTCGCGCTCGGCCTGGAACAGCTTGGTGTGGGCGCGACCGGTACGTGCGGTCACCCGCCAGTCGATGTGCCGCGCGTCATCGCCGGCGACGTATTCGCGTGATTCGGCGTACTCCATGCCGCGCCCACGCAACGGTGAGGGCGCCTGGCCGGCGTTGCCGGCACGCCCACGGCGTGGCGGTGGCGGTCGCTGTGCCAGGCGGCGCAGGGCCACCAGTTCGGCCAGCTGCGGGCGCAGGCCATCGCCTTCGACCGCGCGGGCGCTCTGTGGCGCGGATGGATCGGACATGCGCAGGCTCAGGGTGCCGGCACGCGGGCCAGCAGTTCCTGCACCAGGCGCTCGCCATCCCAGCCTTCGGCGGTGGCTTCGTAGCTGGGCAGCACGCGGTGGCGCAGCACATCGGCGGCCACGGCGCGCACGTCATCGGGGGTGACGAAGTCACGACCGGCCAGCCAGGCCCGCGCACGCGCACAGCGCTCCAGCGCGATCGAGCCGCGCGGGCTTGCGCCCCAGGCGATGCGGCGGCCGAGGCCGGCGTCATAGCGCGACGGATCGCGCGAGGCCAGCACCAGCTCGATCAGGTAACGCTCCAGCGCCGGCGCCATGTGCAGGTCCAGCACTTCGCGACGGGCGTCGAAGACCACCTGCATCGGCAGCTTTTCCGGTGCGGGCGCCGCGTCGCCGAGGGCGCCACGTGCGCGCTCGCGGGCCAGGCGCAGGATCTCCGATTCAGCGGCCTGGTCGGGATAGCCGATCCGCACATGCATCAGGAAGCGGTCCAGCTGCGCCTCGGGCAGCGGGAACGTGCCCTCCTGCTCGATCGGGTTCTGCGTGGCCATCACCAGGAACAGCGACGGCAGCGCATAGGTATGCCTTCCGACAGTGACCTGGCGCTCGCCCATCGCTTCCAGCAGGGCCGACTGCACCTTGGCCGGGGCTCGGTTGATTTCGTCGGCCAGCAGGATCGGATGGAAGATCGGGCCCGGCACGAATTCGAAGCGGCCTTCCTGCGGACGCCAGATCTCGGTACCGGTCAGGTCGGCCGGCAGCAGGTCCGGGGTGAACTGGACGCGGGCGAAATCGGCTTCCAGGCGCGAGGCCAGCGCACGGATGGCGGTGGTCTTGGCCAGGCCGGGGGCGCCTTCGACCAGCAGGTGGCCATCGGCCAGCAGGGCGATCAGCAGGCGCTCGACCAGCGCGGCCTGGCCAACGATCTCGGCCGACAGGGCGTCACGCAGGCCGATGAAGGCCGCATGCAGCTGCGAGGGGGTCGGCGCGGGCGGCGCGGTGGTTGGCGCGTCGGGCGGCGCGTTCGACGAATCGGGCATCGGCGGTGGCAGGTTCATGGGGGCCTTTGACCGGCGCGGGGTGGCACGGGTTCCCCACATCATCGCAGGCCGGTCCCGGGATTGGATCAAGGACGGATGAATGGCCATCCATGCAGGGCATGGCGCCACAACGAAGCGGGGCCGCACATGGCGGCCCCGTTTCGAACAGCGTGTGATGGCTGGCTCAGCCCTTCTTGGCCACGCGCAGCACCTTCGGGGTCACGAACACCAGCAGTTCGGCCTTGTCCTTGTTGCGGCCACGCTTCTTGAACAGGTTGCCCAGGAACGGCACGTCGCCCAGGAAAGGCACCTTGCTGACGCTGCTGCGGTCGGTGAACTCGTACACACCACCGATCACCACGGTCTGGCCGTCTTCCACCAGCACGGCGGTGTTGACTTCGCGGCGGTTGATTTCCGGGATTTCACCGTAACCGGCCAGGGTGATGTAGCGCTGCACTTCGTCCTTCTTGACCTCCATGTTCAGGAACACACGGTTGTCGTCGGTGATGGTCGGGGTGACCTTCAACTGCAGCACCACTTCCTTGAACTGGACGTTCGGGGTGGCGGCACCGCCGGCGGCACCGCCGCCGCTGATGGTCACGTAGCCGATTTCCTTACCCTGCTTGATCAGGGCCTCGCGCTGGTTGGTGGTCACCACGCGCGGGTTGGAGATCACTTCACCGCGCGACTCTTCCTGCATGGCCGACAGTTCGACGTCCAGCAGGTAGCCCGCGTTGAGGATCGACAGTGCCAGCGAACCCGGGTTGCTGGTGGAGGCCACCGGCAGGTTCCAGTTGAGGCCGCGCTCAATGGCCGACGCAACCGGAACCGGGGCAGGGCCTACGCTGCCACCGGCGATCCACTCGCGCACCGCGTTGGCATTGGTGGCATTCGCTTCCACCTGCGAGTTGCGGGTTTTGAGCGTGGAATCCAGATTGCCACCGAAGTACACATTGTCCCGGCTGCCGCTGATGCCGAACTTAGCACCCAGCTCGCGGGCGAAGGTATCGGTGGCGATGACGATGCGGCTCTCGATCAGCACTTGGTCGACCGGGCGGTCGATCACGTTGATCAGCTCACGCATGCGCGCGATCTTCTTCGGGATGTCGCTGATCATCAGGGTGTTGGTGCGCTCGTCGGCCACGATGCGACCGCGCGAGGACAGGAAGCCACTCTCTTCATTGCTGGAGCTGTTGCCACCACTACCGCCACCACCGCCACCGATGCCCTTGGCTTCGGTCAGCGCTTTGAATATCTGCGAGGCGCTGTGGTAGTTGACCTGCACGTAATCGGTCACCAGATCCTCGCGGTTCTCGATGGCGATGCGTGCGTCTTCCTTTTCCTGCTCGAACTTGGCCAGCTCAGCCTGAGGCGCGACCCAGATCACGCTGCCATCCTGGCGCTTGTCCATGCCCTTGGCGCGCAGCACGATGTCCAGTGCCTGGTCCCACGGCACGTTGACCAGGCGCAGGGTTACATTGCCCTGCACCGAATCGGACGCCACGACATTCAGGTTGGATTCTTCGGCGATCAACTGCAGCACGGTGCGCACCGGCACGTCCTGGAAGTTGAAGGTCACCGGCTTGCCGCTGTAGCCACGCTGCGGCACGCCCTTGGCGGCCTGGGTGACGCTGCCTGCGGTGACGGCACCGACGGCGGCCGGTGCCTTGCGGGCACTGATCTCCACCACGTACTCGTTGCCGCTCTGGTAGGCCAGCGATTCAACCGCGCCGCCAGTGCTCAGCACCAGCTGGGTACCTGCGCCGGACGGCTTGGCGTCGATGCGCTGCACCGGCGTGGCGAAGTCGGTGACGTTCATCGGCTTCTGCAGGTTGGCCGGCAGCCGGGCATTGCCGACGTCGACCACCACGCTGTTGTCCTGCGTGCGCAGGTCAGGGATGGCGCCCTGGCCGTCGAACTCGACGATCAGGCGGCCGCTGCCGTCTTCGCCGCGTTTGAAATCGATCCGCTGCACCGCCAGCGATGCCGGCGCGGTGGACTGCGCTGCAACGGTGGTGCTGGCCGGCTTCTCAGCCGGTGCGGCAGCCAGTGCCGGAGCGCAGGCCAGCATCAGCGCGACTCCCAGCGCGCTGATGCGGTTCAAGGTAGAGCGCCGGATGGGTCGCAGCCCCTTGGCTTGGTGAAAAGTCATCGTGCTATCCCCAGTAAACGATCATTGATCATCGAGCGCGAGCGTGGCCGGACGTTCCAGCCAGCCCCCCGCGCCGTCCGGCACAAGTTCGATCAGTTCCACGCGGTCTTCGTAGACCGCGGTGACCCGCCCGTCGCTCTGCCCAAGGTAACCACCCGGGCGCACCCGGTAGGTCACCTTGTCGGGCCCCATCACCAGGGCGACCGTGCCGCCTCCGGTACCGATGGTGCCCACCATGTCCAGCGCATCCAGCGGGAAGCCTTCAAGCGGCTCCTTGCGCCGGTTCGGATCCGGACGGGTTCCGCCAGCCCCCTGCTGCGGATTGGTCCAGGCATCGGTGAACGGATCGCGCATGCCCTGCGCGGAGTATTCGAAGGTCTCGAACTGCTGCATCACCGGCAGCGGCTCCAGCGGCTGCGCCGGTCGTGCACGTTCGCTGGCGACCCAGGTTTCAAGGTTGGGCGCGTCGCCCGGCGTGCTGGTGACGCCGCGGCCACAGCCGGCCAGCATCAACACCGCCAGGGCCATGCCGCCTCGTGCAATGAAGGAACGGATCACTTCTTTGCCTCCTTCTTGCCGGCGCCACTCTTCTTGCCAGTGTCAACCTGTTGCTCTGCAATCTCGGACTCGTCCAGATAACGATAGGTTTTGACCGTACCGGACAATTCCAGTGCACCTGCGCGATTGTTTCCACCGGTCTTGTCGGCAGGCTTCAGGTTGATGTCGTGCATGGTCAGGATGACCACGCGCGGCAACGAGGCCACGCCGCTGACGAACGCACCGAACTGGTGGTAGCTGCCCACCATCTTCAGCTTGATCGGCTTTTCGGCGTAGAACTCCTTGACCTGTTCCTGTTCCGGCTCGAACAACTGGTTGGTCAGGCCGCTGGACAGCGCGGTCTGCGAGATGTCGATGATCAGATCCGGCATTTCGGTCTTGCTGGGCAGCTGCCGGAGCATCTGCTGCAGGACCTGTTCCATCTGCGCCAGCTGCTGCTTGAGCGGCTCAAGGTTCACCGCGCGCGCCTGCTCGCTGCTGAACTGCTGACGCAGCGTGGATTCCTTTTCCTCCAGGTTGGCCAGCTCCTCGCGCTTGCCACTGATCAGCAGCATGTACGCGACGAACATGATGACGATGGCGATCAGTGCGCAGAAAACGATCTTGGCGTTCCGCGGCCAGTTGCCGATGTCGTTGAAATCCAGGCTCTTGATGTCGAATTTCTTGCTCATGCGCGATCCCCTTGCAGCAGGGCATGGAAAGCCTGCGGCGGCTGCGCAAGACGAGTCCCTTCGGGCTTGGCCGGGGCTGGCGGTTGGGCAACCGGGGCCTTTGCCGGGCCGGCAGCCGGCGCCGGAGCAGCGCCCGGCGGGGCCGGCGCCTGACCGGGTGCCGGTGTCGCCGGAGCTGCCGCATCCGGCGATGGGGCCGGCGGAGCGAGGGGCGTTGCCGCGCTTCCCGGCGCAGCAACGCTGCCATCAGGGTTAAGGCCAGGCACGGTCGACTCATCACTCTGCGCCGGCAGCTTCACCTTGACCTTGAACACGTACGGCAGGGCCTTGATGTCGGCTACCGGGCCAACAGGACGCGTGTCCTTGTCCGGTGCGCTGGCCTGGATGATCGACAGTTCCGGGCTGGTCATCCAGCCGGACACTTCCAGGTTGCGCATGTACGCCGAAACGCGTGCATTGGACTGGGTCCGGCCTTCCAGGGTGAGCATGTCACCGTCCTGGGTCAGGGCGGTGAGCACGACGCCATCGGGAATCGTGCGGACCAGGGCGTCGAACAGATGGACCATCTGCGAACGCTTGGCCTGCAGCTGCTCGATGACGGCCTTGCGGGCCAGCAGGCGGTTCTTCTGCTCGTCGAGGCGCTTGATCTCCTCGTTCTGCTTCTTGACCTTCTCGATCTCGGTCTGCAGGTAGGCGTTGCGATCCTGCTGGCCGCTGACCTGCATGTCGTAATAGAACCAGATCAGCAGGGACAGCAGCAGGCCGCCGAGCGCGGCCATGCCAAGCATGACGCCGAACTCGCGCTGGCGTTGCTTGCGCCGTTCGGCGCGCCAGGGCAATAGATTGATGCGTGCCATCAGTCGAAGCTCCTCAGTGCCAGACCGGTAGCGATCATCAGCGCGGGGGCATCCTGGGCAAGCGCCTGCGCCTGCACCTTCGGGCCCAGGGTCATCTGTGCCAGCGGGTTGGCGACCACGGTCGGCACGCCCAGCTGTTCCTCGACCATTTCCGGCAGGCCGGCCAGCGCGGCGCAACCGCCCGCCAGCACGATGTGGTCGACACGGTTGAATTCACTGCCCGCGTAGAAGAACTGCAGCAGGCGGCTGATCTGCTGGACCGTCGCCTCCTTGAAGGGTTCCAGCACTTCCACTTCGTAGCTTTCCGGCAGCCCGCCCTGGCGCTTGGCCAGGCCGGCTTCCTCGTAGCTCAGGCCGTAGCGGCGCATGATCTCGTCGGTCAGCTGCTTGCCGCCGAACACCTGTTCGCGGCTGTACAGGCTGCGGCCACCGCGCAGGACGTTGAGGGTGGTCATGGTCGCGCCGATGTCGACCAGGGCGACCACGCCGTCGTGGGACACCGGCAGCTCGCTGGCCACCAGGGCGAAGGCGTTCTCGACCGCGAAGGCCTCCACGTCCATCACCTTGGCCTGCAGGCCGCCCAGCTCCAGCGCCGACTGGCGCAGCTCGACGTTCTCCGAGCGCGAGGCAGCCAGCAGCACCTGGACCATTTCCGGGTTGTTCGGGATCGCCCCGATCACCTCGAAGTCCAGGTTCACTTCCTCGATCGGGTACGGAATGTAGTTGACCGCTTCCAGCTCGATCTGGGCTTCCATGTCGGCTTCGTCGAGGTCGGCCGGCATCGGGATCACCTTGGTGATCACCGCCGAACCGGCCACGGCGGCAGCGGCCAGCTTGGCCTTGCTTCCGGAACGGTTCATCGCCCGGCGGATGGCCTCACCCACGGCCTCCACTTCGACGATGTTCTTTTCAACCACAGCATTCGGCGGCAACGGTTCCACGGCGTAGTGTTCCACGCGGAAACGGTTGCCACTGCGGGAAAGCTGCAACAGCTTTACCGCAGTCGAACTGATGTCGACGCCAATGAGCGGCGACTGACTTTTTGGGATGAGCCCCACGGTTTCTCCCCTGCCGACGGGCACTTGGACACAGGATCTGCGTCCGCGCATTAATAACGTATTTTTAGCGAATGGCAACCGCCCTGCTGTGAAATCCCTCACAGGATGAACACGCAGCCCCTGGCAGTTCCCCTTGCGTTCCCCGGTGCCGGCCCCAGCCGCCACCTTGCGTAATCTATACTCTGCGACCACGAAATTCGCAATCGGAATCTGACACCGATGACTCGTCTCCGCCGCTGGCTGCGCTGGATCTTTGTTGTTGTCCTGGTCCTGGCGCTGGTCGGTGCTGCCGCCGTGGGCGGCCTGTACTACGCCGTATCGTCCAAGCTTCCCGACGTGCAGACCCTGCGCGACGTGGAGATGCAGGAGCCGATGTACGTCTATGCTGCCGACGGCAAGCTGATGGCCGTCTTCGGTGAAACCCGGCGCACCCCCATCACCATGAAGGACGTGCCGGAGAACCTGAAGAGGGCTTTCCTGGCCACCGAGGACGCCCGCTTCTATGAGCACGGCGGCGTGGACTACAAGGGTATCGCCCGCGCGGTCTGGCTGCTGGCCACCACCAGCGACCGCCGCGTGCCGGGTGGCTCGACCATCACCCAGCAGGTCGCCCGCCAGTTCTTCCTGAGTTCCGAATACAGCTACACCCGCAAGCTGGCCGAGATCCTGCTGGCCCGCAAGATCGAGTCGGAGCTGAGCAAGGACGAGATCTTCGAGCTGTACCTGAACAAGAGCTTCTTCGGCAACCGTGCCTACGGCGTGGCCGCGGCCGCCGAGTTCTACTACGGCAAGAAGCTGAACGAGCTGGACCTGGACGAGATGGCCTCGCTGGCCGGCATCCCCAAGTTCCCCTCCTCGGGCAACCCGATCTCCAACCCGGAGCGTGCCCGCCAGCGCCGCGACAACTACGTTCTGCAGCGCATGGCGGACCTGAAGTTCGTCAGCCAGGCCGAAGCGGATGCCGCCAAGGCGGTGCCGATGCACGCCACCCCGCATGAGCCGCCGGTGCAGGTGTATGCCCCCTACGTTGCCGAGCTGGTGCGCCAGGAAATGATCGCCCGCTTCGGCGGCGATGTGGTCAACAAGGGCTATCACGTCACCACGACGATCGATTCCACGCTGCAGGAATCGGCCAACGTGGCCGTGCGTGACGGCCTGCTGCTGTATGACCACCGCCACGGCTGGCACGGCGTGGAAAAGCAGGTGCAACTGGGCGCCGCGGATGACGCTGCCGCCCTGGCCGAGCACCTGCGCGGCATCCCCGGCCAGGCCGGCCTGCTGCCGGCCATCGTCGCCAGCACCGGCGCCGACGGCAGTGCCACGGTGGTCATGGCCAACCGCAGCGAGGTCGTGCTGCCGGCCGCCGCCGCCAAGTGGACCAACAAGACCCCTGGCAAGCTGGTGCAGCGCGGCGACATCGTGCGCGTGCGTGCCGGGGCCAAGGAAGGCGAATGGCTGCTGGACCAGATCCCGCGCGGCCAGTCCGCCCTGGTCTCCCTGGATGCCCACAGTGGCGCCCTGAAGGCCCTGGTCGGCGGCTTCAGCTTCTCCGGCAACAAGTTCAACCGTGCCACCCAGGCACGCCGCCAGCCGGGCTCGAGCTTCAAGCCGTTCGTCTATGCGGCCGCCTTCGACAAGGGCTACAACCCGGCCTCGATCGTGCTCGACGCACCGGTCGTGTTCCGCGACCGCCGCGGCAAGACCTGGGCCCCGCAGAACGACGGCGGCGGCTTCCGTGGCCCGATGCGCCTGCGCGAGGCCCTGGTGCAGTCGCGCAACCTGGTCTCGGTGCGCCTGCTCGATGGCATGGGCGTGGACTACGCGCGCAAGTACATCAGCGAGTTTGGCTTTGCCGAATCGGAACTGCCGCCGAACCTGTCGATGTCGCTGGGTACCGCTTCGCTGACGCCACTGTCGGTGGCCCGCGGCTACGCCGTGTTCGCCAACGGCGGCTCGCGCGTGGACACCTGGCTGATCGACCAGGTCAGCGACCGCGACGGCACCCTGGTGTTCAAGGAGAACCCGGCCCTGGCCTGCCGCGAGTGCGTCGGCACCAGCGACCAGCCGGTGAACCAGGTGGTGGATGGCTTCAACTTCGGTGCCCCGGCACCCAAGCCCGATGCCACCGCCGCGGCCAAGCCGGCCACCGAGGCCCCGGCCGCGCCGGCCAACCCGGACGCCCGCACCGCCCCGCGTGCGATCGACGCCCGCACCGCCTACCAGCTGGTGTCGATGATGCGCGACGTGGTCCAGCGCGGTACCGGTACCGCCGCCAAGGTGCTCGGCCGCGCCGACCTGGGTGGCAAGACCGGTTCGACCAACGACCATCGCGATGCGTGGTTCTCCGGCTTCGGCGGCCCTTACGTCACCACCGTGTGGGTGGGCCGCGACGACTTCCGCTCGCTGGGTTACCGCGAATACGGTGGCAAGGCCGCCCTGCCGATCTGGATCGACTACATGCGCGTCGCCCTGAAGGACGTGCCGCTGGCCGAGAACGAACCGCCGGCCGGCATGGTCCAGGCCACGCTCAATGGCGCCGTGGAGTGGGTGAAGGTGGAAGACATGGACCGCCTGACCGACTACGACCTCAACCTGCAGAACACCCCGCAGGCTGACGCGGCCGCGTTCGACATCTTCTGAGGCAGGCAGGGATGGGTGCCAACCGTTGGTTGGCACGATGGATCTGGTAGGTGCCAACCGTTGGTTGGCACAGCCTTTGTGCAGCCGAGCATGGGCTCGGCTCTACAGGAACATGCCCACCCCCACGCAGGTGTCACATCCCTGCGCTACCCTGCACCCAGGTCGCATCAGGAGTCTTTGCATGCATCGGGCACGTCAGCATGCTGCCAGCCAGACCCGCGAGCGGCGCCACCGCCTCGCCCACGAAGCCGCCCGCCTCATGGCCGAAGGCGGCATCCGCGACTACCACCAGGCCAAGTTGAAGGCCGCCAGCCGGCTCGGCATCCACGACGATGCCTCCCTGCCCCGCAACGTCGAGATCGAAGACGCCCTGCGCGAGTACCAGCGCCTGTTTTCCGGACCAGAGCACGGCAACGACCTGCAGCGCCGCCGCGAGGCTGCCGTGCGTGCCCTGGAATTCCTGCATGGCTTCACCCCGCGCCTGGTCGGGCCGGTGCTGGACGGCACCGCTGATGCCAACAGCCCCGTGCAGCTGCACCTGCACAGCGATGATCCGGAAGCCGTGCACCGCTTCCTGGACGAGCACGGCATCCCCGCCGAATCGCGCGTGCGGCGGCTGCGCCTGGACCGCGAACGCAGCCTGGACGTACCGGTGTGGGTGTTCAGTGCAGAGGAGCTGACCTTCGACCTGGCCGTACTGCCCTACGACGCACTGCGCCAGGCACCGCTGTCACCGGTGGATGAGAAGCCGATGCGACGCGCCTCCATGGCCCAGTTGCAGCAACTGCTGGCCGAAGCGGAGATCACCGCCTACATCGGCGGGGGCGCCCAGCAGCAGCGGTAAACACATCAGGCCGCCCTTCGGCGGCCTGATGTGCAGATCATTCGAACGCGCACTATCAGAAGAAGATCGCGTACAGGATCAACAGCGGAATCGGCACGCCCAACAGCCAGAGCAGGATCATTTTCATGTCAGGTCTCCTTGCATGGAATACGGGTTACAGGTCGCGGCGGCGGCCGCCCCAGGTGGCGCTGAGGCTGGCGAAGAACGCGCCGATCAGCAGGGTGATGAACAGCCACAGCGCGGCATACGCCGTTGCCTTGCGGGCATCGTCGGCCGCCTGCTTGGCGGTGTTCTTTGCTTTTTCCAGCGCAGCCCGCATGCGCGTCTGCACGTCGGTCACGCGCGCCTGGGCTTCGGCCGGGCTCATGCCGGTTTCGCGCGCGATCAGCTGCGACACGTACTGGGTGTCGGCGGGATCCAGCCCGTCACCCTGCAGGCTGTTGATGATGATGCGGTTCACTTCGGCACGCACTTCGCGGCGGTCACCCATCGGCCCGTTGCCCGGCATCGGGCGCGGCGGCGGCGGCGCTGCGGCCGGGTCCATGGGCGCATTGCCCGGGGCAGCGCCCGGTGCCTGCGGAGCCGGCGGCGCAGCGGCGGCATCCGGGCCCGGCGGGGTCGCGCTGCGGAACAGCGAATCAACCCAGTAGTTGAGATCACCTTCCGGCGCGGCGGCAGCAGCACTGCCGGCGCCCGCAGCGGCGACGCCTGCGGTGGACGCTGCGGCGCCTGCGGTGGCACCTGCCACCTTTGCACCCGCCCCCAGCACCCCACCGATGGCCGACGTCAGCAGGCCGGCGGTCAGCAGCGTGGCTACGGCCCAAGAGACAAAGCCGTGTGCAGTATCTCGGAAATAGGTTTCATCGCCGTGGATCTGCGTCCACTTGGTACGCAGGCGGCCGGCCAGGTAGCCGCCCAGGCCGGAAGCGGCCAGCGCGGTGAAGGTGAGCCAGATGACGCTGGACCAACCGAAGGTTTCCTTGCTGACGCCTTCGAACGACCACGGCGACACCGAGGACAAGCCCAACCCGACGCCGAGGATCAGCAGCACCAGGGACAGTGCGGCCGCCGCAGCGGCACCGGCGAAGATCGCACCCCAGGACACCGCGCTTTCGCTGGGCGGTGCGACGATGGGTGCGGTGACGACGGTGGCAACGTCGGCGCCGAGCGGGCCGCGCTCGGGTGGATCGAATCGGGTACTCATGGGGTGAACGCTCCGTATCGGGTGCTGCGGGTGCAGCGTGCGTCCTGAGGCTGCGCGTGCCGTTGTGAAGCTGGCGAGACCCTTGAATCACGCGGCCTTGGCGCGGGCGGGTCTGCGCGAAAGGCGTGCCCACCAAGGTTGGCATCTACCAGGGCAAGAGCCGCCGGGCATGGCCCGGCGCTACCGGGGACGGTGCCGGCGCCGAGGGCATGCATGCGTGGATCGATGAGCGCGTCAGTAGATCCACGCCATGCGTGGATGGTTTTTCGCGAAGGCCCAAAGCGTGCCAACCAAGGTTGGCACCCACCATGCGCGGCGCAAAAAAAACGCCCCGCGATGCGGGGCGTTCTCATCACGACTTACCGCGGGCGATCAGCCCTGGTAATCGCGCACGTCTGCGCCGGTGTAGACCTGGCGCGGACGGCCGATCTTCATTTCCGGATCGACCTGCTGTTCCAGCCAATGCGACACCCAGCCGGAGGTACGGCCGAGGGCGAACATGACGGTGAACATTTCGGTCGGGATCTGCAGCGCCTTGTAGATGATGCCGCTGTAGAAATCGACGTTCGGGTACAGCTTGCGGGCGACGAAGTACTCGTCCTGCAGCGCGGCCTGTTCCAGCTTCACGGCCACGTCCAGCAGCGGATCCTGCACGCCCAGCTGCTTGAGCACCTTGCCGGTCATCTCACCGATGACCTTGGCGCGCGGGTCGAAGTTCTTGTAGACGCGGTGGCCGAAGCCCATCAGGCGGAAGCCGGAGGTCTTGTCCTTGGCCTTGACCACGGCGGACTCGACGTTGTCGGCGGTGCCGATCTCTTCCAGCATCTTCAGCACGGCTTCGTTGGCACCGCCGTGGGCCGGACCCCACAGCGCGGTGACGCCAGCGGCGACCGAGGCATACGGGTTGGCACCGGTCGAACCGACCAGGCGCACGGTCGAGGTCGAGGCGTTCTGCTCGTGGTCGGCGTGCAGGATGAACAGCAGGTCCAGCGCCTTGACCACGTCCGGGTTCAGATCGTACTGGCCATCGGCCGACTCGAAGGTCTGCTTCAGGAAGCGGCTGACGTAATCCAGCGAGGTGTCCGGCTTGTTGGCCGGCAGGCCCTTGCCGTGGCGGTAGATCAGCGCCGACAGGGTCGGCACCTTGGCGATCAGGCGCACGGCTGCCTGGCGGCGCTGTTCGGCGTCGGACAGGTCCAGCGAGTCGTGGTAGATGGCCGACAGCTGCGCGATCGCGGCAGCCAGGATGGCCATCGGGTGGGCATCCTTGGCGAAGCTGCCGATCAGCGTGTTGATCGACTCATCGACGTTGGCTTCGGCGGTCAGCTCATCGGTGAAGGCCTTCAGCTGTTCGGCGCTCGGACGCTCGCCGTTGATCAGCAGGTACGCCACTTCGATGTAGCTGGACTTTTCCGACAGCTGTTCGATCGGGTAGCCGCGGTACAGCAGCACGCCCTTGTCGCCATCGATGTAGGTGATGGCGGACTTGCAGCTGGCCGTCGCGGTGAAGCCGGAATCGTAGGTGAAGAACCCCGTTTCCTTGGTCAGCTTCGCGATGTCGACGCAGTCGTTGCCGAGGGTGGGTTTGATGACGGGCAGAACGACCGACGTGTCGCCGGCGTTGAGCGTGACCTGATCAAGATCGGACACTGTGTGCGCTCCTTCATGGGAAGGCGCCTGCCCAAGCGCATTGGTCAGGCACGTGAATGACGTCCTCGGCCTGTGCCGGGGATCAGGTCATTATCGCACAGCAGCATTTGTCGGGTGCTAGACGGAAGTCGTAGACGACGGGCAGGAGGAACCCTGCCAGCAAGCGGCCTTGATGGGCAAAGATGCCATCCCCTGAACGGTCTGTTCCGCCATTCCAAACGCCCGTTGGGTGGGCGCCGGACAAAAACAAACGGCCGCGCAAAGCGCGGCCGTCGGTTCGAAGCTGGATCGACGGATCAGCGCGCGTAGCGCTTCTGGAACTTGTCGATACGGCCCGAGGTGTCGATCACCTTGTGCTTGCCCGTGTAGAACGGGTGCGAAGCCGAGGAAATTTCGACCTTGACCAGCGGGTATTCATTACCGTCGGTCCAGGTGGTGGTTTCCTTGGTCGCCATGGTGGAGCGGGTCAGGATCTTGAAATCGGAAGTGACGTCTTCGAAGACGACGTCGCGGTAGTTCGGATGGATATCGGCCTTCATGGGCTCACACCGTAAATGGGCTGGTGGTCAAGAGCGGCATTATAAACACCGGTTGCCGCGCGGAGCAACCGGTGTTTGCGCATCGGGCTCAGTCCGCGCCCAGCGCCTGCCGGACCAGGGCCTCGAAACGCGCCTGGTCGTAGGCTATCAACAGATCGCAGTTGTCCGGCTGGCCGGTCTGGCGGTTCCAGTCGACGATGGTGGCGCCGCGGCTGAACGTACCGTTCAGTTCCACGTTCAGCGGACGCGATTCCACCTGCAGCTGGCCTTCCGGGTTCAGCGCCCAGGCCATGGCGACCGCATCGGCGGTGTACCAGCGGCCACCCTTGGCGTCTTCGGACAGCGCGCGGGTCTTGCGCGAGATCAGCTCGTAGAAGCGGGCACGGTCGGTATCGGCCTGCAGCCACTGCTCCGCCTGCTCCAGCGGCAGGCCGTGGGCAACGGTGGCTTCCCAGTCCGAGACCAGCAGGTGCTTGAACGAGGTGAACACCACATGCGCGGCTTCCGGATCGAAGGCGATGTTGAATTCGGCGGCCGGGGTGATGTTGCCGTGGCAGGTGACCGCGCCGCCCATCACCACGATGCGCTTGATGCGCTGGGGCAGGGTCGGGTCCAGCTTCAGCGCCAGCGCGAGGTTGGTCAGCGGGCCGAGCATGACCAGCATCAGCTCGCCGGCATGCTGGTGCGACAGGCGCAGGATGGCCAGCGCGGCGTGCTCGGCCTCGGCCTGGCGGCTGGGCGGCGGCAGGTCCACGTCGCCATAGCCATCACGGCCGTGCACGTGGGCGGCGTCCATCGAGGGGTGGATCAGCGGATCGGGGCTGCCTGCGAACACCGGCACATCGGTGCGCCCGACGATGTCGCAGAGCTTGAGGGCGTTGCGGACGGTGTAGTCGAGGCCGACGTTGCCGGCGGCAATGGTCAGGGCGACCACCTCGTGCCGTTCATCGGCGAAGGCCATCAGCAGGGCCAGGGCGTCGTCCACACCGGGGTCGGTGTCGATCAACAGCGGGATCTTGTGGGTCATCGTTGCCGTCTTCAGATCGGCAACGAAGTGTGGACCGGGTTGATGACCGTTGCAAGTACAGGGGGGGGGCGCAATTCCGCCTGCGATGGGATCCCCATCGCCCCCTCCCCGCCGCAGACACTGGACGCTTCATCCGGCAATGAATGCGGCTTGAACCCAGTCACGATCACCGCAGGCATTTCGGATTAGTTGCATGGCCGGGGCCGGGGCCGTTGCGCAGAGTGCCGTGGTTGCGTCCACAGCGGCCGCAGGTTGCGCAGCCGCCGATGCGAATCGGCCACTGGCCGGCGCTGGAAGCAGTCAAAGCGCCGGCCTCGCCGGCACCACCGGAGTGTCTTTCATGGAAACAACGGCGAGCCCGGAATGGCACCTGCGGAACCGACGAGTGCAGCCAGCACTGTGCACGGTGCTGGCAGCGCTGGTCCTGCTGTTGGCCGCGACAGTCCCGGCACGGGCTGGGCGCGAGCGTGCCCCCTCCCCTACCACTGCGCCAGCGGCACCGCTGGTGGTGGGCATGCTGCGTGAGGGCTGGCCACCGTTCGAGAGCATCGACGACAGCGGCACGCCCCGCGGCGTGTCGGTCGGGATACTGGACTACGTCACACAGCGCACCGGCATGACGTGGACGCCGCGCTTCTATGAAACCTGGCCGGCGCTGTACCAGGCCGCCTGCCGAGGTGAAGTCGACCTGCTGCTGAGCGTGACGCCCAACGCAGAGCGTGCGGCCTGCCTGGTCTTCAGTCCTGCGTACTTCCAGGCTTTCCCGGTGGTGGTCACGCGCCGTGACCTGCCCGCCGTGGCCGATCTCTCCAGCCTTGCCGGCCGTCGCTTCGCAGTGGCACGCGAATACGCACTGTCTCCACTGCTCGCGCGCCGGTTTCCCTCATCGCCGCAGGTCATGGTGGATGGGCCCCGCGCTGCGTTGCGTGCAGTGGCCGAGGGGCGTGCCGATGCCTTTGTCACCAATCCGCATACCGCCCGCTTCATCATCGACGAACAGCATCTGGCCAACCTCAGGGTCGGCAGCCCGGTGGCCGTGCCGCTGGATACGCTGACCATCGCCGCACCGCACCGCAACGGCAAGCTGCTGGCGATGATGTCCGAGGTGATCGCCGGCATGCCGAGCCTGCAGAGGAACCAGTTGGCGCAACCTTGGCTTGCAGCACGCGCAGGTACCGATGCCAGAGGCCGGCTGCCGCTCAACAGCAGCGACCGCGCCTATCTTGACGGCCTGCCGCCGCTCCGGGTGGCCTACCTTGAGCAGCGCCCCCCGATCAGCTTCAGTGACTCGTTCGGCAATGCCAACGGTTACGCGCCGACGATGATGCGGCGCGTGGCCGAGGTACTGGGACTGCAGGTGGAGTTTGTCCCGTTCGCGTCGGCGGCGGCGATGAGGCAGAAGGCCGAGAGCGGGCAGTTCGATGCCATCGTTGGCTTGGCGCGTGGCAGCGATGTCGGCCGCGGGTATGTGCCGACCGTGCCCTACTCCTCGTTCCCGATCATGTTGGCCACCCGCGCCGACGCCAGCCCGATCGCGTCGCCCAGCGAGATGAAGGGGCGCACGGTGCTGGTATCGGAAACATTGGCGCCAGCGACGATCAGCTTCCTGGACATGGCCGGCGTGGATACCCGCACAGCCAGCGATGCAGGCGAGGCCATGCAGCAGGTTCGCCGCGGTGAAGCGGCCGCCTACCTGGACAACCTGATGGTGGTGGACCGTTTGCTGCAACGCGAGTTCTACGGCGAAATGAAGATCGCCGGAGCCCCCCGCAACCGCGATGAGCTGGTGATCCAGGTCGCGCGTGGGCAGCCGCGGCTGCGCATGCTGCTGGATTCGGCGCTGGCGTCGATTCCTGCCGCCCAGCAGGAGCGCCTGCGCAGCCAGTGGACAACACTGGCACCGTATCAGGAACTGTCCTGGCGGCTGGTGTGGAGCCGCTATGGCAGCATCCTGATTGCGCTGGCGCTGGGCGTGGTGGCGATTCTGATCTGGCAGCTCCGGCTGCAGCGCGAGGTCCGTCGGCGCAAGGCACTGCAGTCACTGTTGGCGCAGCGGTCCGCGTTCCAGCAACTGCTGATCGACAGCTCACCGCACCCGATGGCCGCGGTAAACCCGGAGGGTCACGTCGTCGCCAGCAACATGGCCTACCGCGAATCGTTCGCGACCGATGCCTTGGCCGGACCGTTCGTGCATCTGGCGGCCGGGGACAGCGAAGATATCCGTGGACGCGAACTGCTGTATGCCGAGGCCGATCAGCGTGATCGGGTGGGCATGTACTGGCAATTGGAGCTCAACGGAACCGCCGGCTTCCACGGCCGCGTCGCCACCCTGGTGGATGTGACGCCACTGCGTGCGGCTGAACGCCGCGCCAAGCAGGCCCAGCTGCGATTGGCGGACTTCACCGACAATCTGCCCGGCACGCTGTACCAGTACGCCATCGATGCTGATGGCAGCACCGCTTTCCAGTATGTCTTCGGTTCGCCACGCGAGCTGTTCGGCGTGGGCGCCGAGGACATCGTCGCCAATGAGGCGCTGGCGGTCCGCGCGGTGCATCCACAGGATCGGGCGCCACTGCGCGCGGCCATCGTTGACGCCAGCCGCGAGCTCCGTCCGCTGTCGATCGAGTTCCGTACCTGTGTGGGTGACACGGTGCGCTGGGTACGCAGCCATGCGGTTCCCTCGCAGCAGGCAGGCCGCGCGGTGATGTGGAACGGCTACTGGATCGACGTGACCGATGAACGCGAGCGCCGCCAGCAGCTTTCGGCCGCCACGCGCGCCGCCGAAGAGGCCGCGCTGGCAAAAGGCCGCTTCCTGGCGGTGATGAGCCACGAGATCAAGACCCCCCTGGGTGGCGTGGTGGGCCTGGTCGATGTGATCGCCCAGACCGCCCTGAGCCACGATCAGCGGCATCTGGTCGAACTGCTGAAGGAGGCATCGGACAGGCTCGCCGGCACCATCGATGGCGTCCTCGATTTCAGCCGTCTCGATGAAGCGGCAGTCGCCATCGCCGCCGTTCCGACCCGGCTGCGGGAAGTGCTGGAATCGACCGTTGCAGCGATGCTGCCGCTGATACCGGCCGGCGTAGGCATCGCCATCGAGATCTCTGCCACGGTGGCCGAAGCGCATACCGTGGATCCCGCGCGGCTGCGACAGATCTTCGCCAACCTGCTCAGCAATGCGGCCAAGTTCACCCACGCGGGCAGCATCACCGTAACGCTGGGTGCGGTATCGGTCGCCGAAGGCAGACAGCGGCTGCAGCTGCAGGTAGCCGATACCGGTATCGGCATGGACGCAGCAACCGTGGCATCGCTGTTTGCGCCTTTCACGCAGGCTGCTGGCACACACGACCGCTATGGTGGCACCGGCCTGGGCCTGGCGATCTCGCAGCGCATCGCGCATCTGATGGGTGCGGCTATCGAAGTGCGGAGCGAGCCGGGCAAGGGCAGCTGCTTCACGCTTCATTTCGATGCCGATACGGCTACGCTGCCGGCCGTGCCACTGCGCTTCAAGGGCCTGCGCATTGCCGTGGCGGCTGCCACGGCTGAACCTCTGGCACGCATCCTGGAAGACGAGGGTGCGCGCAGGACCCGGCAAGGCCCCGTCGATCTGCAACTGGGCGACGATCCCCTGCGCGCAGGCGTACCGCAGCTGGAGCCGGTGCAGCGGCCGATCGTGGGTGGCTACCAGCGTAGCGGGCGCCGGGCGCAGGTCAGCGTGGCACCCCTGCTGCGCCGCGCGGTGGTCGCAGCAGCAGAAGCGGTACTGGATGAGGCTGCCGATACAGCACTGCCGCCGTCGGCGGAATCATCGCCGGTGCAGGCCGCCCATCGCCGCTGCGCGCTGCTGGTGGATGACACTGCCATCAACCGCCACGTGCTGTCCCTGCAGCTGGACGTGCTCGGCTATCGCTGCCGGACCGCGGCCGATGGCAGCCTTGCGCTGGATCAGCTTCGCCAGGGCGGCATCGACGTGGTCATCACCGACTGCCGGATGGCACCGATGTCAGGCTACGAATGGGTACGCCGCTTCCGTGCCAGCGATATCGCAGGCGCGCAGGATCTGCCGATCCTGGGGCTCTCCGCCGCCAGGGACGATGGCCGGTGGCGCGAAGCCGGCATGAATGCCTTCCTGGAACGCCCCTTCGCGTTGCCGCAGCTGCGCGCCGTGCTGCGCCAGCTGGATCCAGTGCCGGGGAGCACCCTCCCGGACAGCGCCGGGGGCACCTGCGGGCCACTGCAGCCACTGGGCGATGGGGCGGCGCTGGACGACCTGCGACGGCGGATACGTGAAGCGGCAGCAAGTGCACTGGCCGATGTAAAGCAGTTGCAGTTCGCCGATGCCGGCGACCGCCTGGCGGACTGGGCCCATGCCACCCTCGGCGCACTGGTACTGCTGGGCCATAACGATCTGACCCGATGGATGGCGGACTCGGAAGAGAGCCTGCGCACGACGCCTACCCTGGCGACGCTGGCCGAGTTCGCCGATCTGTTGTCCGAGCTGGAGCAATGGAACCAGCAGGAAGACCTTGGCTAGCAGCACCCACCCATCCGCGCACCCGATCCAGCCACATCATGCCGAGGCGTAGCGCACGGCGGTGCCGATCCAGCGGTTGACCACGCGGTCGGCCAATGCCGGTTGCTGGTCCAGCAGGCGCTCGGCCAGCTCGTGCACGCCCGGCAGCAGGCCGGCGTCGCGGGCCAGGTCGGCAATGCGGAAACCCGCAAGGCCGGTCTGGCGGGTGCCCAGCAGTTCGCCGGGGCCGCGCAGCTCCAGATCTTTCTCGGCGATGACGAAGCCATCGTTGGTTTCGCGCATGGTCTGCAGGCGCTCGCGTGTCATCTGCGAAAGCGGTGCCTGGTACAGCAGCACGCAGCGTGACACCGCCGAGCCACGGCCAACACGGCCGCGCAGCTGGTGCAGCTGGGCCAGGCCCAGTCGTTCGGCGTTCTCGATCACCATCAGCGAGGCGTTCGGCACATCCACACCCACTTCGATGACCGTGGTCGCCACCAGCAGGTCGATCTCGCCGGCCTTGAACGCGACCATCGTCGCCAGCTTCTCCGCCGCCTTCAGGCGGCCGTGCACCAGGCCCACGCGCACGCCGGGCAGCAGCGCCTGCAGCGATTCGTAGGTGGCCTGCGCCGGCGTGGCATCCAGCTCTTCGCTTTCCTCGATGAGCGTGCACACCCAGTACACCTGCCGCCCTTCCTGGCAGGCCAGGGCGATGCGCTCGATCAGTTCCGGGCGGCGATCGTTGTTGAGGGCCACGGTCTGCACCGGCGTACGTCCCGGCGGCAGTTCGTCGATGGCCGATACATCCAGGTCGGCGTACTCGGACATCGCCAGCGTGCGCGGAATGGGCGTGGCGGTCATGACCAGCTGGTGCGGCACGCTGTTGGCGCCCGCCCCCTTGTCACGCAGCGCCAGGCGCTGGTGGACGCCGAAGCGGTGCTGCTCATCGACGATGGCCAGCGCCAGATCCTGGAACACCACTGCGTCCTGCATCAGCGCATGGGTACCAACCACGACCTGCGCTTCGCCACTGGCCACCTGCTCGATCACTTTCGCGCGCGCCTTGCCGGTGACCTTGCCGGCCAGCCAGCAGACGCGCACGCCCAGCGGTTCCAGCCAGCCGCGCAGGTTGTTGAGGTGCTGTTCGGCCAGCAGTTCGGTGGGCGCAGCCAACGCCACCTGCTTGCCCTGCTCCACCGCCAGCATGGCGGCCAGCGCGGCGACCACGGTCTTGCCGGAACCGACGTCGCCCTGCACCAGCCGCAGCATCGGGCTGGGGCGTGCGAGGTCGTCGCGGATCTGCTTGAACACGCGCGCCTGCGCACCGGTCAGGGCGAACGGCAGTTGCTTCAGCAGGGCCTTGGCCAGTTTGCCCGGGCCAGCCAGCGGCGGCGCATGGTGCGCCTGCAACGCGATGCGCTGGCGGCGCAGGCTGAGGTGGTGGGCCAGCAGTTCTTCCATCGCCAGGCGGCGCTGCGCCGGATGGGTGCCGGCCGCCAGCGCAGCCAGGTCAGCATCCGGCGGCGGCCGGTGCACAGTCAGCAGCGCACTGCGCAGCGAGGGCAGGCCCAGGCCGTCCAGCCAACCAGCAGGCAGCAGTTCCAGCGTGCTTTCCTCGGGCAGGCGGTCCAGGGCCTGGCCGATCAGCTTGCGCATGGTCATCGGGCCGACGCCTTCCACGGTGGGATACACCGGGTCGAGGCGATCGCCGAGTTCGGGGTCGTCGTTGCGGCCCAGCACCTGGTAGCTGGGGTGGACGATTTCCAGGCCGAGGTGGCCCGGCTTGGGCGTGCCGAAGCAGCGCAGCCGGTTGCCCACCGCGAACTGGCCGACCTGCTGCTGGCGGAAGTGGAAGAAGCGCAGCACCAGGGTGCCCTGCCCTTCGTCTTCCACCGCGACCTTCAGCATCGGCCGGTACCGCATGCCGCGTTCGACCGCGGTGACCCGCACTTCCACCTGCGCCGGAACGCCCGGACGCAGTTCTTCAATGCGGGTCAGGCGGGTGCGGTCTTCATAGCGCAGCGGCAGGTGCAGCCACAGATCCTGCAGGGTGGCCAGGCCACGCGCCTGCAGTTTGGCGGCCACGGCCGGGCCCACGCCGGCAAGCATCGCCAGGGATGCTTCGCCGGACGGTGACAGTGCCGGGGTGACCGCCGCCTTGCGTGCCACGGGTGGGTCAGTCGATGACCATCACCGCGTCGACCTCGAAGTTGGCACCCTTGGGCAGGCCGGAGACTTCGATGGTGGAACGGGCCGGGAACGGGGCCTGGAAGTAGTCCTGCATGACGGCGTTGACCTTGGCGAACTCGGCCAGGTCGGTCAGGTACAGGCCCAGGCGCACGACCTTGTCCAGCGAACCGCCGGCGGCTTCGGCCACGGCCTTGAGGTTGTCGAAGGCGCGGCGGGCCTGCGCTTCGACGTCACCGGCGCCGACGATGTCGCCGGTGGCCGGGTCCAGCGGAATCTGGCCGGAGAAGTACACGGTGTTGCCGGCGCGCACGGCCTGCGAGTACGGGCCGATGGCGGCCGGGGCCTTTTCGGTATTGATGATCTGGCGGGACATGGTCGCTCCGGTGCGTTGGGGGAAAACAGAGCGGTGATTGTAGCAACCCGGTAGTGCCGGCCGCTGGCAGGCAACCTCGCAACGCAGCAGGTCCACGCGATTGCCGGCCAGCGGCCGGCACTACCAGGCGCGCATTACTGGCGGCGTACCGATTGCACCACCGACAAGCGGCGCAGGCGGCGCATGACTTCGGCCAG
Source organism: Stenotrophomonas sp. PFBMAA-4 (assembly GCF_030053215.1). Classification (NCBI taxonomy): domain Bacteria; kingdom Pseudomonadati; phylum Pseudomonadota; class Gammaproteobacteria; order Lysobacterales; family Lysobacteraceae; genus Stenotrophomonas; species Stenotrophomonas sp. PFBMAA-4. Next base: position 55,205 of record NZ_JASGBW010000012.1, read on the forward strand.
GTGGTTGCGGTCGCGCACCTGGATGTTGAACGCCAGCACGGCGGCGTTGAAGTCGCGGTCCAGGTAATCCACGCGTTCGATGTTGGAATGGCTCTGCGCGATGGCCGCGGCCAGCTGCGCCAGCACGCCGGTGCCGTTCTCCACTTCCACCACCAGCGCGGTGTCGTAGTCGCCGGACACCGTGGTGTCCCAGCCGATCGGCACCCAGCGCTCGGGCGACTTGCGCAGCTCGGCCAGGTTCGGGCAGTCCATGCGGTGCACCACGATGCCCTTGCCGGCGGTGTGGTAACCCATGATCTCGTCGCCAGGAATCGGCTGGCAGCAGCCGGCGAAGGTGACCACGCCCCGCTCGCTGCCGTTGATGAGGATCTTTTCCTGCGAGTGGTGGCGCGAATGCGCGCCGCCGCGCAGTTCGGCATAGGCCATCAGCGCCTGCGCCGCCTGCGTCGGCATCCAGTTGCCCAGCGCCACTTCGGCCAGCAGGGCCTCCAGGCGCGGGAAACGGTGTTCGGCCAGGAACGCATCCAGGCGCCCCTTGGGCAGGCGTTCCAGCGACGAATCCATCGCTTCCAGCGCGCGGTCCAGCATGCGGTGGCCGAGCTGCACGGCATCTTCGTGTTCCAGCTGCTTGAGCTGGTGGCGGATGGCGGTGCGCGCCTTGCTGGTGACCACGAATTCCAGCCACTGCGGCTTGGGCGTGGCCGAACGCGCGGTGATGATTTCCACCGATTGCCCGGACACCAGCTTGGTGCGCAGCGGCACCAGTTTCTTGTCCACGCGCGAGGCCACCGCCATGTTGCCGACGTCAGTGTGCACGGCGTAGGCGAAATCCAGCGCGGTGGAATTGCGCGGCAGGGCCAGGATCTTGCCCTTCGGCGTGAACAGGTAGACCTCGTCCGGGAACAGGTCGACCTTCACGTTGTCGAGGAATTCCAGCGAGGAACCGGCGGCGCGCTGCGAATCGATCAGCTCGACGATCCAGGCATGGGCACGGCTCTGCGCGCTGTTGGGCGAATCGCCACCGAACTTGTACGTCCAGTGCGCGGCCACGCCGCGTTCGGCGATCAGGTCCATTTCCTCGGTGCGGATCTGCACTTCGATGGGCGAACCGTAGGGCCCGAACAGCACGGTGTGCAGCGACTGGTAACCGTTGGCCTTGGGGATGGCGATGAAATCGCGGAAGCGGCCATCCAGCGGCTTGAACGTGGCATGCACCGAACCCAGCGCGTGGTAGCAGCTGGGTACGCTGCGCACGACCAGGCGGAAGCCGAACACGTCCATCACCTGGTCGAAGGATTTGTTCTCGTCGCGCATCTTGTTGTAGATGCTCCACGGGGTCTTGATGCGGCTGACCAGGCGGTGCTCGATGCCCTCTTTCGCCAGCCGCTGCGACAGCTGCACTTCCACCTGCGCCATCGCCTCGCGGCGTACCACCGGCTGGCTGCGGATGTGTTTTTCGATGATGGCGTGGCGCCACGGGTACAGCGCCTTGAAGCCGAGGTTCTGCAGCTCGCTCTTGACCAGGCTCATGCCCAGGCGCTGGGCGATGGGCGCATAGATCTCCAGCGTCTCGCGGGCGATGCGGCCGCGCGCTTCGCGGCTCTGCGCGCCCAGCGTGCGCATGTTGTGCAGGCGGTCGGCCAGCTTGATCATGATCACGCGCAGGTCGCGAGACATGGCCAGCAGCATCTTGCGGAAGCTCTCGGCGGCCGCTTCCTGGCGGTCGCGGAACTTCAGCTTGTCCAGCTTGGTCACGCCATCGACCAGCTCGGCCACGGCTTCGCCGAACTCGGACGCCAGCTCCTCGCGGGTCAGCGGCGTGTCTTCGATGGTGTCGTGCAGGATCGCGGCGATCAGTGCTTCCACGTCCAGGCCGAGCTCGGCCAGCACCTGGGCCACGGCCACCGGATGGGTGATGTAGGGCTCGCCCGACTTGCGCGTCTGCCCAGCGTGCGCCGACGCACCGACTTCCCAGGCACGGCGCAGCAGCGGCAGCTGTTCCGGCGGCAGGTAATGGGCGGCGCGTTCGAGCTGGAGGACGTAATCAGGTACGGCCGCGGCGGTGGGCGCGGCTACCTTGGCAGTGGGGCCTGGGTTCATGCCAGAAGCCTATGCCAGCGCGCCGATTACGGCAAACCCTGAATGCGAAACAGCCCGCACGGGGCGGGCTGTTCAGCGGTCAAGCAACGGCATTGATCGATGCGATCAATCGTCGTTCTTGGACATGTCTTCGTCGGCGACCACTTCAGCGGCGGCCCACTCCAGCGCTTCGCGCTCGGCACGCTCGCGCTCGGCCTTCTCGACTTCGTCGATCAGCGCGTTGTCGATCTTGCGGGCGGCGATTTCGCGCAGTGCCAGCACGGTCGGCTTGTCTTCGGTGTCGTTGTCCAGGGTGGCCTGCACGCCGTTGGCGAGCTGACGGGCACGCTTGGAGGCCATCATGACCAGCTCGAAACGGTTGTTAACGACTTCCAGGCAATCTTCTACGGTGATGCGGGCCATACGGGCTCCCGGCGACCGGTCGGCCGCTCAGTCGAATGAGGGAAAGGGGACGGAGTGTACTGGCAGGGGCTGGACAAAATCAAGCCAACCCCCACCCGATTCTTTTGGAATCAGTCAGTTGCGCCCGTATCCGGGGTCAGCAGGGCCTGGATGAGGCCGGCGTGGCGGACCTTCTGGGCCTCCCGGCGCAGGCGGCTGGCGGTGAAGATGGCGCACAGCTCGTCCACGGCGGTGTCGAACACCTCGTTGACGATGACGTAGTCGAACTCGTTGAAGTGCAGCATTTCATCGCGGGCGGCACCCAGGCGCTGGGCGATGACCGCCTCGCTGTCCTGGCCGCGCTTGCGCATGCGGTCCTGCAGGGCCTGCTTGGACGGCGGCAGGATGAACACCGTCACCGTGCCCGGCACCAGCTGGCGCACCTGCTGGGCGCCCTGCCAGTCGATTTCCAGCAGCACGTCCTGGCCGGCGGACAGCTGCGGTTCCACCGACTGCCGGGCGGTGCCCTTCCAGTCGCCATGCACCCAGGCATGCTCGAAGAAGTCGCCGTCGGCGATCATTTCCTCGAACGTCTCGGCACTGACGAAGTGGTAGTGCTCGCCGTTCACCTCACCCGGGCGCATGGCGCGCGAGGTGAAGGAGATGGACAGGGCGATCTGCGGGTCACGCGCCAGGGTGGCGTTGACGATGCTGCTCTTGCCGGCACCCGAGGGGGCGGCAACGATGTACAGCGTACCGCGCGCAACGGCGGCCGACGGAGTGGACGGAGCGCTCATGCGCGGAACCCAAGTTGTTGATTTCGCAAAATTTATCCTCGATGTTCCAGAACCGGCGCGGAGGATCGCGCCAGCACGGCGGGAGCTGCGCGGAACATCCTGGAACCAGGCCCGGCAGATGGCTCCCCGGGGTGCGGGCACGCAACTTTAGCAGAGCGGGCCGGGATGGCTGATCCCACCGCCGCAGGAACTCCCCCCTCAGCGGGGCCGGTTTATCCTCGCCGCGGCAAACCCCGGAACCGAGCCGCACAAGACCGCCTCGACTTCATCCAGCCCCAGGCCGGCAGCAAGCGCTTCCAGCACCAGACACTCGCCCATGTATCCGGTGAGCCCGGCATTGTCGACCAGGCTGCACCAGACCAGCCGGTCAACAGGGCTCAAGCCGCGCTGCTGGTCGAGCCGGGAAGCATAGACAGCGTGCCACCGACGTCGCCCTGTCCTGTCCTGCTGGCTCCAATAGCAGCGCGCCGCGTCGACCGCCGCGCGTTGATCGGCATCCAGGCGGTCCCCCAGCCGGTCGCAGAAGGCCATGGCCAGCGTCGCCGTGGCGCGTGCGTCGTTTTCCAGCCCGGCGACGTCCAGAACCTCATCCAGCAGGTCCACGGTGGCGCGCATCGCCAGATGGGGATCGTTCGCGTCGTCCATGCGTACCCGCCTCCAGCAAACCCAATGAAGAAGGGCGCCCGAAGGCGCCCCGCTGCACATCATTCGATGTTCTGCACCTGCTCGCGGATCTGATCGATCAGCACCTTCAGCTCGACCGCGGCATTGGACGTGCGGCTGTCCACCGACTTCGACCCCAGCGTGTTGGCTTCGCGGTTGAACTCCTGCAGCAGGAAGTCCAGGCGGCGGCCCACCGGCTCGCGCTGCTTGAGCACGCGGCGGATCTCGACGATGTGGCTGCCCAGGCGGTCCAGCTCCTCGTCCACGTCCAGCTTCTGCAGCCACATCACCAGTTCCTGCTCGGCACGGCCGGGGTCGACCGGGTGCGGGAGGTCGGCCAGGCGGGCGGCCAGCTTGGCGCGCTGGCCGTCGCGAATGGCCGGAATCAGCGTGCGCACGTCATTGGCGATGCGCTCGATGCCATCCACGCGCTCGGCAATGGCGGCGGCCAGCTTGTCGCCCTCGCGCTCACGGGCGGCGACGAAGCCGTCCAGCGCCTGGTCCAACAGGGACAGGGCTTCGGCCTGCAGGGCGGCGGCGTCGGTGGCCTCGCCCTGGGTCACGCCCGGCAACTGCAGCAGTTCGGTGAAGCTGACCTGCAGGTTGGGGAAATCGGAGGTCAGCCGGTGCGCGAGCTGGCCCAGCTGGCCCAGCAGCGCTTCGTTCACCTGCAGGCTGGCGGCACCTTCCGGCGCGCGCAGGCGCATGACCAGGTCCAGCTTGCCGCGGCTCAGGCGGGCGGCGATGCGCTCGCGCAGCTGCGGTTCAAGCGCACGCAGTTCCTCGGGCAGGCGGGTGCCCACTTCCAGGAACCGGTGGTTGACCGAGCGCAGCTCGCAGCCCAGCGTGCCCCACGGGGTGACGCGCTCGCCGCCGGCATAGGCGGTCATGCTTCGAATCATGGAATGTGTCCGGTGCGTGCAAAGGGGGAATGGTACCCTAGCGCCCTCACCTGAGCCCCCCTGCCCGCCCCCTCAAGGTCGCGGGCATGGCGGCGTACTCCCTTGCCCTTACGGAACCCGCACCATGTCCGATTCCCGCCCCAGCGGCCGCCAGCCCGACCAGCTCCGCCCGGTCGTCATCCAACGCGGCTTCACCCGCCATGCCGAGGGTTCGGTGCTGGTGTGCTTCGGTGAAACCCGCGTGCTGTGCACCGCCAGCGTGGAAAACCGCGTGCCGGGCTTCCTGCGTGGCAAGGGCGAAGGCTGGGTGACCGCCGAGTACGGCATGCTGCCGCGCGCCACCCACACCCGCAGCGACCGTGAAGCCGCGCGTGGCAAGCAGGGCGGCCGCACCCTGGAAATCCAGCGCCTGATCGGCCGCAGCCTGCGTGCCTGCGTCGACCGCAACGCGCTGGGCGAACGCACCATCACCCTGGACTGCGACGTGCTGCAGGCCGACGGTGGCACCCGCACCGCCGCCATCACCGGCGCCTACGTGGCCCTGGTCGATGCGGTGAACGTGCTGATGAAGCGCGGCGACATCAAGCGCAACCCGATCCTGGGTGCGGTGGCCGCCGTATCGGTCGGCGTGTACCGCGGCACCCCGGTGCTGGACCTGGACTACGCCGAAGACAGCGACTGCGACACCGACATGAACGTGGTGATGAACGACGGCGGCGGTTTCATCGAACTGCAGGGCACCGCTGAAGGCCACGCCTTCCGCCGCGACGAACTGGACGCGCTGCTGGGCCTGGCCGAGAAGGGCGTGGGCGAGCTGCTGGCCGCACAGCAGGCGGCGCTGTCGGCATGAACCGCCGCATCGCCCTGACCACCCTGGTGGTGGCCGACTACGACGAAGCCATTGCCTGGTACACCGGCAAGCTCGGCTTCGCCCTGTTGGACGACATCGACCAGGGCAGCAAGCGCTGGGTGGTGGTCGGGCCGACCGATGGCAGCGCTGCCGCCCTGCTGCTGGCCCGCGCCAGCAACGAGGAACAGCGCAGCCGCATCGGCAACCAGACCGGTGGCCGCGTCGGCTTCTTCCTCAACACCGATGACTTCCACCGCGACCACGCCGCGATGCTGGCCGCCGGTGTCGAGTTCCTGGAAGCGCCGCGCGAGGAGCCCTATGCAACGGTTGCGGTGTTCCGCGATCTGTATGGCAACACCTGGGACCTGCTGGAGCCCCGCCAATGAAGAAACTGGTACTGGCCAGTCACAACGCCGGCAAGCTGGTGGAAATGCAGGAGATCCTCGCCGACCTGCCGCTGCAGATCACCTCGGCCGCTGAGCTGGGCCTGGGTGACGTGGAAGAGACCGGCCTGACCTTCGTCGAGAACGCGCTGCTGAAGGCGCGCGCGGCCTGCGAAGCGACCGGCCTGCCGGCGCTGGCCGATGATTCGGGCCTGATCGTCGATGCCCTCGGCGGTGCGCCCGGCCTGTACAGCGCGCGCTACGCCGGCCACCCGACCAATGCCGCGGCCAACAACGCCAAGCTGCTGGAAGCGATGGCCGATGTTCCCGATGGCCAGCGCAGTGCCCGCTTCTATGCGGTCATCGTGTTGCTGCGCCATGCCACCGACCCGCAGCCGCTGATCTGCGAAGGCCGCTGGGAAGGGCAGATCATCCGCGAACTGCGCGGCACGAACGGCTTCGGCTACAACCCGGTGTTCCTCGATACCACCCACGGCCTGACCGCTGCGGAAATGGAGCCGGCGTTGAAGAATGCCATCAGCCACCGCGCCACCGCCCTGCAGCAGCTCAAGCAGCAGCTGGCCACCTGGCTCTGATGCCGTCCTGATTACCCAAGGGAAGCCGGCCAGCGGCCGGCACTACCGATGAAGCCCATGCCGCACGACCACGACCACTGCAACCACCTGCCCGGCGAAGCCTGTTCCGGCGACCACGCGCACGACACCGCGCCGCGCCTGGTACCGCCGCCGCTGTCGCTGTACGTGCACCTGCCGTGGTGCGTGCGCAAATGTCCGTACTGCGATTTCAACTCGCACCAAGCCAAGGGCGAGCTGCCATTCGAGGCCTACATCGACGCCCTGCTGCGTGACCTCGACCAGGACCTGCCGCTGGTCTGGGGCCGGGTGGTGCACAGCGTGTTCTTCGGTGGCGGCACGCCCAGCCTGTTCCCGCCGGAAGCCATCGACCGCTTCCTGCAGCAGGCCAGCGCGCGACTGCGCTTCGCGCCCAATGCCGAGATCACCCTGGAAACCAACCCGGGTACCGCCGAGCACGGCCGCTTCGACCGCTACCGCGCGGCCGGCGTGAACCGCCTCAGCTTCGGCATCCAGAGCTTCGACGATGCCGCGCTGAAGCGCCTGGGCCGCATCCACGACAGTGGCGAAGCCGAGCGCGCGGTGAAGATGGCGCAGGACGCCGGCTACGACAATTTCAACATCGACCTGATGTACGCCCTGCCGGAACAGACCTTGGCCGGTGCCGAGGCCGACCTGGAACGCGCCTTTGCGCTGCAGCCGGCACACATCTCGCACTACCAGCTGACCCTGGAACCGAACACCGTGTTCTTCGCGCGGCCGCCGCAGGGCATCCCCGACGAGGACCATGCCTGGGACATGCAGGAACACTGCCAGGCGCTGCTGGCGCAGGCCGGTTTCGGCCAGTACGAAGTGAGCGCCTATGCCCGCCCCGGCCGGCAGAGCGCGCACAACCTGAACTACTGGCGCTTCGGCGATTACCTGGGCATCGGTGCCGGCGCGCACGGCAAGATCAGCTCCGGTGCCGAAGAACACGTGCTGCGACGCTGGAAGCTCAAGCACCCGCAGGCCTACATGGACAGCGCCGGCAGCCCAGCCTCGTTCGGTGGCGACGACGTGATCGCGGCCGACCGCCTGCCCTTCGAGTACATGCTGAACCTGCTGCGCCTGCATGAAGGCTTCGGCCTGCGCGATTTCGAGTCGCGCACCGGCCTGCCGCGCAGCGTGCTGGATGCGCCGCTGGCCGAGGCCGTGCAGCGCGGCTGGCTGACCGTGGCCGATGGCCATGTGCAGCCCACCGAGCTGGGCCGCCGCTTCACCAATGATGTGGTGAGCCTGTTCCTGGAGGATTGATCCTCCTGCGTCGCACCCGCCGGGCACGACCCGGCCGCTGGCCGGCCTTCGCTGCGTTTGAACGGGTGCCCACCGCAGAAAGTCCTCAAGTAGCGCCCGCGGCTGCCGACACGGTAGATTCCCATGTCGATCCGCGGGAATCCCGGAACTGCTCCCGATGTCTGCCGCTTTCCCTTTTGCCTCCCCTGACAGCGCGCGCCTGGCCGCCGCAGACCTTCCCCCACGCGTGCGCGAGCTGCTGGGTGAACTGCTGGTGCTGTGCCGGCATGTGCTGACCGCCCCGCTGATCCTCACCGTGGAAGCGGCCGAACAGGCGTTGCTGCACGATGCCGACCACGCCCGCAACCCGCAGATGCAGGCCGAGCTGCTGGCCCAGCGTGGCCAGCTGCATGCGTTTGCCGGCACCTTCTGCGATCGCATGCTCGATGCGCTGGCCGACAGCCTGGTGCAGCTGCGCGTGCCGCAGGACATCGCGCCGCCGGCAGCACCCGCCCGCCCGCCGGGCCTGCTGGGGCTGTCGCTGGTGGATGACCACGAAGTGGACCGCAACCTGGTGCTGACCGAGATGGTGCGCCGGGAGAACCAGCGTTCGGGCAATGCGCTGAACCTGCTGGGCCAGCGCCTTGCGGTGCTGGCCGCCGCCCCCGCGTTCGACAACGACACCCTGCCACTGGCACCGCAGGCGCTGTGCGCCCTGGTGCGGCGCCTGGCCGAACAGGATGGCCTGAGCGCGGAACTGCAGCTGGCGCTCTACCGCAGCTTCGAACGCCAGCTGCTGGAGCGCCTCGGCGACGTCCTGGAGCGCTCCAACACCCTGCTGGCGCAGCACGGCGTGCTGCCCGGCCTGGTCTACACCCCGTACCTGGCACGGTCGTCCAGCACCCGCCGGATCATCACCCAGTCCGTCGGCGGCGGTCGCGCGACGCAGCCCGCGCCGCGCTCGGCCGAACCGCTGACCGGCTGGAGCGGCTCGGGCCGCGCCGGTTCGTGGTCGGCGCTGATGCAGAACGCCTTCGCCGATGCCACGCCGCCGGGCGCAGCCAACCCGGAACTGACCACGCCACCGGCCAACCTGCTGCACGACCTGCTGCAACAGGCGCGGCATGCCGCACCGATGGCCATCGAACCGCCCTCGGTGCCCAGCGGGCTGGTGGATGCGGTGCTGGCGCGCCTGCAGGCACAGGCCGGTGCCGCCACCAGCATCACCGACCTGCAGACCGCGGTGACCGCGCAGCTGCGCAGCGAGCACGGTGCGCAGGCCCAGCTGGCCAGCCATGACCGCGACCACCTCGACCTGCTGCGCCTGTTGCTGCAGCAGGTGCAGCAGCAACAGCGCCCCGACCCCGTGCCGGCCGCCCTGCTGGCCCGCCTGCAGGTGCCGCTGGCACGCGCGGCGATGGCCGACCCCGCCTTCTTCGTGCGCGACGAACACCCCGCACGCGAACTGCTCAACACCATCGCCGAAGCCGGTGCCAACTGGCTGGGCGATGACGATGTGGACCCGCAGCTGATGCAGCGGCTGGCGCAGAGCGTGCAGGGCCTGCTGGGCCAGGATGCGCGCACGCCAGAGGCATTTGCGGCGGCCAACGAGGAAATCCAGCAGCACCAGCGCGCCGCCGCGCATCGGGCCGAGCTGGCCGAACGCCGCCATGTGGAAGCAGCACGGGGCAAGGAGCGGTTGGCCCTGGCCCGCCGCGAAGCCAGCGCGCAGATCGACCAGCAGTGCCAGGCACAGGAACCGCCACGCTTCGTGCAGACCCTGCTGCGCGAGGCCTGGGCCGACGCGCTGACCCTGACCCGGCTGCGCCATGGCGATGACTCGGCGCAGTGGCAGGAACGCCTGCAGCAGACCGAACGCATTGCCGCCGTCACCGCCGCGCCGGCCGAGGCCGACAGCGTGCCCGACGCGCCGCTGGCCGCGGAAGTGGAAGCGGCCCTGCTGCAGGTCGGCTACCACCCCGAGGAAGCTTCGGCGGTCGCCCGTCGCCTGGCCACGCCCGGCGGCGAAGACGAGCACACCTCACGCACCGAGCTGAGCGCGCGCCTGAAGGCACGTGCACGCCTGGGCGAGCATGCGGCGCCCCATACCGGCGCCCACGCCGCCGCACCGCGCACGGCGGCCGAACAGGCCAGCCATGACCAGCTGACCAGCCTGCCCTTCGGCAGCTGGTTCGACCTGGCCGACGAGGACGGCAGCGTGCGCCGCCAGCGCCTGTCCTGGTACAGCCTGCTGACCGGCCACGTGCTGTTCGTCAATCCACGCGGGCAGAAGAGCAGCGAAACCGACCTGGATACGCTGGCCCGGCAGATGGCCGCTGGCCGGGCGCAACTGGTCACCGAAGAAAAAGGCCGCCTGGTCGACCGCGCGTGGCAGGCCAGCCTGTCGGCCCTGCGCGCGTTGGCCGGTCGCCGCCGCCAGGAGCCTGACGCATGAGCCAGCTACCGCCGCAGGACACCCGCCGCGCACCGCGCCGCCAGGTGTCCGACCTGGTCCCGGTCACCGACCAGATGCGCGACAGCGTGGTGGGCCGGCTGGGCAATGTGTCCGAAACCGGCATGCTGATGCTGGCCAGCCAGCCGCTGCGTGACGACGCGCTGTACCAGCTGCGCTTCCCGCTGCCGCTGGGCGACGGCCGCAGCGCAGCCATCGATGTGGGCGTGCACCTGCTGTGGAGCGAGCCGGCGCATGCCCCGGGCCAGAGCTGGGCCGGGTTCCGCTTCCTGACCCTGTCGCGCGAACATCGGCATCTGCTGCGCGCCTGGATCGGCGAGGACAGCGACGAGGCGCCGGTTTCGACAGGCTGAGTGCCGGTTCCTGCACAGCGGTTTTCTGCGGTATGCGGCAGAATCTAGGGCCGTTTTCCGTGTCGAGCCACCGCAATGATCCAGCAAGACCCTGGCGCCCTGTATTCCGACCACCTGGCCGTGCTGTGCCGACGCGCCGAACAGGCGCTGGCACGCGGCGGCTTCGACCACCTGGTGGTGCCCAGCGGCACCCTGCACTACCAGGTATTCGACGATCGTGACTACCCGTACGCGGTGAACCCGCAGTTCAAGGCGTGGCTGCCGCTCACCCGCGTGCCCAACAGCTGGGTGGTGTTCACCCCGGGCAAGCGCCCGGCGGTGATCTTCCACCAGCCGTTCGACTACTGGCACGTGGTGCCGGACGCGCCCAGCGGCTGGTGGGTGGAGCACTTCGACATCCACATCATCCGCAAGCCGGAAGACGCGCTGGCCCTGCTGCCGGCCGATCCGTCGCGCTGCGCCATCCTGGGCGAGCCGCAGAGCACGCTGGGTGCCTACGTGCCGAACAACCCGGCGCCGGTGGTGAATTACCTGGAATGGCACCGCGCCTACAAGACGCCGTATGAAATCGCACTGATGCGCCAGGCGCAGGTGCTGGGCGTACGCGGCCATCGTGCTGCCGAAGCCGCGTTCCGCAATGGTGCCGATGAGTTCAACATCCACATGGCCTACTGCCAGGCCGTGGGCCAGGATGCCAATGAACTGCCGTACGGCAACATCGTCGCGCTGAACGAACACGCCGCCGTGCTGCACTACACCGAGCTGGGCCGCAAGGCGCCGCAGCCGCTGCGCAGCTTCCTGATCGATGCCGGCGCCAGCGCGCATGGCTACGCCAGCGACATCACCCGCACCTATGCGGCCAAGGGTCACGACGAGTTTGCCGCGATGATCGACGCGGTGGACGCCGCCCAGCAGCAGATGTGCGCGGCGGTGCGTGCCGGCTTCGACTACAAGCAGCTGCACGTGGACGCGCATCTTTCGCTGATGGGCGTGCTGAAGGATTTCGGCGTCATCAAGGTATCGCCGCAGACCGCGCTGGAGACCGGCGTCAGCGCCGCGTTCTTCCCGCACGGCATCGGCCACCTGATCGGCCTGCAGGTGCACGACGTGGCCGGTTTCGCGGCCAGTGAAGAAGGCGGCCGCATCGAGCGCCCGGTCGGCCACCCCTACCTGCGCCTGACCCGCGTGCTGGAACCGGGCATGGTGGTGACGATCGAGCCGGGCCTGTACTTCATCGACATGCTGCTGGACGAAGTGAAGGCCGCTGGCCATGGCGATGCAATCAACTGGGACCGCGTGGATTTCTTCCGCCCGTACGGCGGCATCCGCATCGAGGACGAGGTGCTGTGCACCGAGGGCGAAGCGGACAACCTGACGCGCCCGGAGTTTGCTGCAGCCAACGGCTGAGCCCCTCGTGGTTGGGCGCAGGGTGCGGCGGGATTACGGATGTCTGGCCGGGCGGATGGGCTGCGCAGGGGACGCTGCAAGTACGTCCATGTAAGCTCGGTCGCCGCATCCATGCGGCTCACGCCCCTGCGCAACCCATCCGCCCGGCCACGGACAGTTTCCGTGCGCGTCCAACCACGGAAAAGAAAAAGAAGATCAAGAGCGGGTCGCTTGCTGCGCTCGCTCTGTGTCGACCAAGGTCGACACCTACCAGTAGATCCACGCCATGCGTGGATGATTCACTCGACACCTGACAGATGTGCCGACCAACGGTCGGCACCCACCAACAGCCGCGCGTGCCAGTAGATCCACGCCATGCGTGGATGATGCATTCGATATCTGACAGATGTGCCAACCAACAGCCGCGCGCGCCAGTAGATCCACGCCATGCGTGGATGATTCATTCGATACCTGACAGATGTGCCAACCAACAGCCGCGCGCGCCAGTAGATCCACGCCATGCGTGGATGATTCACTCGATACCTGACCGATGTGCCGACCAACGGCCGGCACCCACCAACCGCCGCCGGTACCTGTGCTGTTGAGGTTGCCGGCCAGCGGCCGGCACTACCGCAGGTGCAGGGCTGCAAGCCCTGCAAACAAATCCTCAACCCGCCATCACCGCTTCAATCTCGTCGGCACTACGCGCCAATCCTTCGGTCAGCACGCGATGGCCGTCATCGGTAATCAGCACGTCGTCCTCGGTGCGGATGCCGATACCACGCCAGCGCGGCTCCACCGTCGTGTCGTCGGCGCCGACGTACAGCCCCGGCTCGATGGTGAACGCCATGCCCGGTTCCAACAGGCGGGAATCGCCGGCCAGGCGGTAGTCGCCCACGTCATGCACGTCCAGCCCGATCCAATGCCCGGTCTTGTGCCGGTAGAAGCGCTGGTACAGGCCCTCGGACAGGTTCTTCTCCAGCGTGCCCTTCAGCAGGCCCAGCCGCAGCAGGCCCTCGGTCAGGGTCTGCACCGCCGCCAGGTGGCCGGTCTCGTAGGCCACGCCCGGCTTGGCCTGGGCCAGCGCCGCCGCCTGTGCTTCACCCACCAGATCGTGCAGCGCGCGCTGCTCGGCACTGAAACGACCGTTTACCGGGAACGTCCGGGTGATGTCGCTGGCATAGCCGCGGTACTCGGCACCGGCATCGATCAGCACCAGCTCGCCATCGCGCGACCGTGCGTTGTTGTCGCGGTAATGCAGGATGCAGCCGTTGCGGCCAGCGCCCACGATGCTGCAGTAGGCCGGCACGGCGTCGTTGGCGCGGAACACGCGCTCCAGTTCGGCCTGCAGTTCGTACTCGTGGATGCCCGCCTTCGCCGCGCGCATTGCTGCCAGGTGCGCACGCACGCTGATCTGCGCCGCGTGGTGCATCAGCGCCACCTCCGCACCGGATTTGAACAGGCGCTGTTCGTGCAGCAGGTGGCCCAGTTCCAGGAACTCATGCGGCGGTTGCGCGCCGTGGCGCACCTGCGAACGCACGCGGTTGACCCAGCCGATCAGCTTCAGGTCGAAATCCGCATCGCGGCCGAAGTGGTAATAGACGCGCGATCGCCCTTCCAGCAGGCCCGGCAGGATGTCGTCCAGATCGTCGATCGGGTAGGCATCGTCCATGCCGTACTGCGCCACCGCGCCTTCCTGGCCGGCGCGACCGCCGTCCCAGGCCTCGCGTTCGGCATCGCGCTCGCGGCAGAACAGGATCACCTCACCGTGGCGACGGCCGGGAATCAGCACCAGCACCGCCTCCGGCTCGGGGAAGCCGCTGAGGTACTGGAAATCCGAATCCTGGCGGTACGGGTAATGCGTATCCAGGCTGCGCACCTTCTCCGATGCGGCCGGCAGCACCAGGATCGCGTCATCGCCGGCCATGTCCATCAACTGGCGGCGGCGACGCTTGTACTCGCCGGCCGCGATGCCGGTGCGCTGCTTGATGTCCATCAGTTCAGGCGCTGGCGGTGGCGCGCGGCCAGCACCACGTCACCGTGCAGCAGCAGCACCGCCACGCGGATGAACTCCTCGATCTCGGACAGGGCTTCGTCGTCGTCCTCGCCACCGGCCTCGAAATCCTCGCTGGACGCACGGGCCAGGCTGGCCATGTCGGTCAGCGCTTCCTCACCCTCTTCGGACAGGGTCGGGCGGCGGCCGCCGCTGCCCAGGCCGAAGCCACCGAGGAAGCTGCGGGTCCAGGCAAACATCGCGTCGGCCTGCGCGGCCACGTCGTCGTTGTCGGTCAGCAGCAGTTCGAAGGCGAAGTCGCGGTCCTCCAGCTGCTTGATGGTGGCTTCCAGCAGCTGCGCCAGCGCACTGCCGTCAGCCACCGGGGCCAGGTTGTCGTCGGCCAGCACGCGTGCCGGCCAGTCATTGCCGGGGGCGCCGCCGGCCGCCAGCCAGCCGCACAGGCCGCCATGCAGTTCGGCAGCGGTGGCGCCCAGGCCCAGTTCCTGGCTGGCGCGGGAAACGTCGTCGACGGAGGGAAGTTCGGTCATCGTGCGGCTCGTTCGTAAGGGAAACCCGGGGTGCGCACGCGCGCGCCCGTGAGCCCGCTAGTGTAGCAACCCAACCGGCTCCTCCTCGTGGCGGCCCGGCCCTGCTGCGGCAACGCTTGACCGCCCTTGCCCGGCTTGCCTATCGTGCGGCATGGAACCCGCCGATCCCCTTGCCCAGTTGCAGGCCTTCGCCGCCCGCGTGGAAGCGTTGCTCGAACGCAACCAGCGCCTGGCCGAGGAGAACCGCAGCCTGCGCCACCAGCAGGAACAGCTGGTGGCCGAGCGCTCGACGCTGCTGGCCAAGAACGAGCAGGCACGCTCGCGGGTGGAAGCGATGATCAGCCGGCTCAAATCCCTGGAGCAGCACACATGAGCGCCGAACCGGTCAGTGTCCGCATCCTCGATCGTGAATACACGGTGGGCGTGGGTGGCGATGAACGCGACAGCCTGATGGCCGCCGCCCGCCTGCTCGATGCGCGCATGCGCGAGATCCGCGGCAGCAACCGCATGGCCGCGGTCGACCGGGTCGCGGTGCTGGCCGCACTCAACCTGGCCCACGAGCTGCAGCAGCTGCGGGATGAGAATGCCCGGCAGGCCGTGGCCCTGCAGCAGACCCTGGCCGATCTGAACCGGCGCCTGGACCGGGCGATCGACAGCAGCACGTAAGAAGGGTGTGCATCGCGCCTTTTCATAACTGAATTGGCACGTACTGTTGCCGACGAACGGCCTATCCAGATCGCGCGTGCTGGCTATAATGGCCACGCGTTCTCTGCGGTACTCGACGGCATGTGCAAACATTCGCCTTGTCCCTTAAGAACGACACCGGGAGCGCGACAGCGCCGGGAGTGCAGGTCCGCCTTGTAGCGGGAAGCCCGATGGTTCTCCAGCGTTCCCACTTGAGCCCCCGGGTTCAAGGTCGTTTCGCATGCATCGACATTGCGGAGAATGCAATATTCCAGCAAGGGCGGCGTCTTCGGGCGTCGCCCTTGTTCTTTACGGCACAATGGCGGCTGTTTCCCGCCGCACGCTGCCATGACCGACCCGCGCCAGGCCCTGCGCCACGACCTGCGGCAACGCCGCCGCGATCTTTCCGCGCCCGCGCGCATCGCCGCCGCCGAATCGCTGGCCGATGCCCTGCTTGCCCTGCCCTTCGCCCCGCGCACCGGCCCGGTGGCCGGCTATTGGGCGTTGGATGGCGAGATCGCCCTGCACCGCTGGCAGCTGCAGTTGCCCGAAGGCCTCACCTATTGCCTGCCGGTGCTGGCCGGCGAGGTGCTGCGCTTCGCACCGTGGCGCCCCGGCCAACCGCTGACCAGCAACCGTTACGGCATCCCCGAGCCCGACGTGGCGCTGGCAGACACCCTGGAACCGGCGCAGATGGCGCTGGTGGTGACCCCGCTGGTGGGCTTCGACCACCAGTGCCGGCGGCTGGGCATGGGGGGCGGCTGGTATGATCGCAGCTTCGCCTTCCGCCACGACCGGCCGGCGCCGCCCTGGCTGGTCGGTGCTGCATTCGCGGTGCAGCAGGTCGAGTCCTTGCCGGTGGCGTCGTGGGACGTGCCGGTGGATGCGATCTGCACCGAAGACGGCACCCTGTTCCCCTCCGCTGCCCCCGTGAACGCATGACCGCCCGCAAGCGCTATTGGCTGATGAAGTCCGAACCGGACGCTTTTTCCATCGATGACCTGGCCAAGGTGAAGGTCGAGCCCTGGAACGGGGTGCGCAACTACCAGGCGCGCAACTTCATGCGCGATGGCATGCAGGTCGGCGACGGCATCCTGTTCTACCACTCCAATACCAAAGTGCCGGGCATCGTCGGCCTGGCCACGGTGGCCAGCGCGGCCTACCCGGACGACACCCAGTTCGACCCGGCATCCGACTACCACGACCCCAAGAGCACGCGCGAGAATCCGCGCTGGATGCTGGTGGACGTGGGCTTCGAGCGCAAGCTGAAGCAGGTGATCGCGCTGGACGAGATCAAGCTGCACGCCGACGAACTCGGCGAGGGCTTCCCACTGGTTGCCAAGGGCAACCGCCTGTCGGTGTTCCCGGTAACGGCCGCGCAGTGGAAGCTGCTGCTGTCGCTCGAAAAAAAATCCTGATTCCCTGCCTGAGAGTCCTCCCATGTCCGAAGCCAAGCGCCTGGCCGCCGAGAAAGCCATCGAATACGTCCAGGACGGCATGATCGTCGGTGTCGGCACCGGTTCCACCGTTGCCTATTTCATCGATGCCCTGGCCCGCATCCAGCACCGCATCAAGGGCGCGGTGTCCAGTTCCGAGCAGAGCACCGCGCGCCTGAAGCAGCACGGCATCGAGGTGATCGAGCTGAACCATGCCGGCACCCTGTCGCTGTACGTGGACGGCGCCGATGAGTGCGACGCCAACAAGTGCCTGATCAAGGGCGGCGGTGCCGCGCTGACCCGCGAGAAGATCATCGCCGAGGCCAGCGAGCGCTTCGTCTGCATCGTCGACCCGAGCAAGCAGGTGCCGGTGCTGGGCAGGTTCCCGCTGCCGGTGGAAGTGATCCCGATGGCGCGCAGCCTGGTGGCCCGCCAGATCCGCGACATGACCGGCGGCCAGCCGACCTGGCGCGAGGGCGTGGTGACCGACAACGGCAACCAGATCCTGGACATCCACAACCTGGAGATCACCGATCCGGAAAAGCTGGAGCGCGAGCTCAACCAGCTGCCGGGCGTGGTCTGCGTCGGCCTGTTCGCCCGCCGTCGCGCCGATGTGGTGATCGTCGGCGGCGAACCGCCGGTCGTGCTCTGATTTACGGAAGGATGCTGACATGTCGCTGCGCTCGCTGCTGATCCTCCCGCTGCTGGCCCTGACCGGCTGTGCTACCGATGCCGCCCGCCACTGGGTGGAACTGAATGGCGCCCGCTACCAAGTCGAGCTGGCCACCAATGACGAAACCCGCGCCCGCGGGCTGATGTTCCGCGACCAGATGCAGGCCGACCACGGCATGCTGTTCGTCCACGACCGCGAGGAAATGCAGGCGTACTGGATGAAGAACACCAAGATCGCGCTGGACATCCTGTACTTCGACAGCGAGCGCAAGCTGGTCAGCCAGCAGCGCGACGTGCCGCCGTGCTCGGCCGGCGACATGTGCCCGCCCTACCCCAGCGGCGGCCCGGCGCGGTACGTGCTGGAGCTCAATGCCGGGCAGGCCGAGAAGTTGAAGCTGAAGGACGGCACCCCGCTGACCTTCGGCCCGGGCATCGACAAATAAGGGTTGGCCGGGCTGCGCCCGGCACCCACGGTCGGAATCCGGGGCCGGATCCCTTTCGCGCGCGGAAGGGCTCCGGCCCCGCTTCTTCATGGCGCTGTTCTTTTCACGCCACACCGCTTGAAACCGCCTGCAATTGCCTCCAGTCTGTGGCCATGCAGGACCGGATCACACTCCCCGACTGGGACGCACTGGCCGACGTCGATGACGAGGCGCTGCCACTGTTGCCGACCGCGTTGCTGATCGCGCGCGATGAATACCCCGACCTGCAGCCCGGCGTGTACGACGCGCTGGTGCAGAGCCATGTCGACCACCTGCGTGCGGAAGTGGACACCATCGAGCGCTGGCCGCTGAAGATGGCCGCGGTCAACCGCCACCTGTTCGACGAACTGGGCTACAGCGGCGACCACCAGGAGTACTACGACCCGCGCAACAGCTACCTCAACCAGGTGTTCGAGCGCCGCCTGGGCAACCCCATTTCGCTGGCCCTGGTGCAGATGGAAGTCGCCCGGCGGCTGGGCATTCCGCTCGATGGCGTGTCCTTCCCCGGCCACTTCCTGGTGCGCCTGCCGGTGGATGACGGCGTGCTGGTGATGGACCCGTTCAATGGTGGCCGCCCGCTGGACGTGGACGAACTGCGCGAGCGGGCCAAGTCACACCTCGGCGGGCAGGCCCCGGACGACCAGGTGCTGGCGCAGATCCTCGACCCGGCGCCGACGCGCGCGATCCTCATCCGCATGCTGCGCAACCTGCACGGCGTGTATGCCGAAGCCAGCGAGTGGGACCGCGCCGCGCGCAGTGCCGACCGCCTGCTGAAGCTGGCCCCGGAACAGGACGACGCCCTGCGCGACCGTGGCCTGGCCTACCTGCAGCTGGATTACCTGGCCGGCGCCCGTCACGACCTTGGCCAGTACCTGCGCCGCAACCCCGAGGCCAGCGATGCGCAGTGGCTGCGCGAGAAGCTGATCGACCTGGGTGGGCCGATGCCGCGGCTGCATTGATTTGCCGCTGTGCGGACCAACGGTCCGCACCCACCCCAACGGTCCGCACCCACCCTCGATCAATCGATCTCGACCATCTCGAAGTCGTCCTTGGTCACCCCGCAGTCCGGACAGGTCCAGGTCTCGGGAATGTCCTCCCAGCGCGTGCCCGGGGCGATGCCTTCTTCCGGCAGACCGTCCGCTTCGCGGTAGATGAAGCCGCAGACCACGCACATCCAGGTACGCAAGGTGGTGGGGGTGGCGTCGGTCATCGGATAATCAGGGCTGGATTCACGGGCTGCCATTGTCCCATCGCGGCCCACTCACCGGTAGCCATCAATGACTTCTGCTTCCCCGGCGCCCCGCGGCGTCTACCTGATCACCCCGGATGAACCCGATACCGCACGCCTGCTGGCGCGCACGGCGCCGCTGCTGGCCGCCGGTGCCACCTGGCTGCAGTACCGCAACAAGACCGCCAGCGATGCGCTGCGGCGGGAGCAGGCCACCGCCCTGCAGGCGCTGTGCGCCGCCCACGGCATGCCGCTCATCATCAACGACGACCCGG
The DNA here is from genome assembly GCF_030053215.1 of Stenotrophomonas sp. PFBMAA-4. Taxonomy (NCBI): domain Bacteria; kingdom Pseudomonadati; phylum Pseudomonadota; class Gammaproteobacteria; order Lysobacterales; family Lysobacteraceae; genus Stenotrophomonas; species Stenotrophomonas sp. PFBMAA-4. Next base: position 74,679 of record NZ_JASGBW010000012.1, read on the forward strand.
CGCTGGCCCTGGCCGTGGGCGCGGCCGGCGTGCACCTGGGCGGCACCGACGGCGATATCCCCAGCGCGCGTGCCCTGCTCGGGCCGGCCGCCATCATCGGCGCGTCCTGCTACGACCAGCTGGCCAATGCCGAACAGGCCGTGGCCGCCGGTGCCAGCTACGTGGCTTTCGGTGCCTTCTTCCCCACCACCACCAAGGTCACCAGCAGCCGCGCCCATGCCGACCTGCTGCGGCAAAGCGCCGCACTGGGTGTGCCGCGGGTGGCGATCGGTGGCCTGACGCCGGACAATGTCGGTCCCATCATCGATGCCGGCGCCGACCTGGTGGCCGTGGTCAGCGGCATCTACGCCGCGCAGGACCCGGTCGCGACCCAGCGCGCCTTCCTCGCCCAGTTCGCGTAACGCCCAGGAAAGCCCCATGAACCACGACCAGTCCCACGCCCTGTTCTCCCGCGCCCAGCAGCTGCTGCCGGGTGGCGTCAATTCACCGGTGCGCGCGTTCAAGTCCGTCGGCGGCGAACCGTTCTTCGTCGAGCGCGCCGATGGCGCCTACCTGCATGACGTCGACGGCAACCGCTACATCGACTACGTCGGTTCCTGGGGCCCGATGATCGTCGGCCACAACCACCCGGCCGTGCGCCAGGCGGTGAAGAAGGCCATCGACAACGGCCTGTCCTTCGGCGCGCCCTGTGCGGCCGAAGTGACCATGGCCGAGACCATCACCCGCCTGGTGCCCTCCTGCGAGATGGTACGCATGGTCAACTCCGGCACCGAGGCCACGCTGTCGGCCATCCGCCTGGCCCGTGGCGCCACCGGCCGCAACCGCATCGTCAAGTTCGAAGGCTGTTACCACGGCCACGGCGACTCGTTCCTGGTCAAGGCCGGCAGCGGCATGCTGACCCTGGGCGTGCCGACCTCGCCGGGCGTACCGGCCGGCCTGAGCGAACTGACCCTGACCCTGCCCTACAACGACTTCGACGCCGCCACGGCGCTGTTCGAAGCGCAGGGCAGCGACATCGCCGGCCTCATCATCGAACCGGTGGTGGGCAACGCCAACTGCATCCCGCCGCGCGAGGGCTACCTGCAGCACCTGCGCGACCTGTGCACCCAGCATGGTGCGCTGCTGATCTTCGACGAAGTGATGACCGGTTTCCGCGTGGCCCTCGGCGGTGCGCAGGCGCATTACGGCGTCACCCCGGACCTGAGCACCTTCGGCAAGATCATCGGCGGCGGCATGCCGGTGGGCGCCTACGGTGGCCGCCGCGACCTGATGCAGCAGATCGCCCCGGCCGGCCCGATCTACCAGGCCGGCACGCTGAGCGGCAATCCGGTGGCGATGGCTGCGGGTCTGGCGATGCTGGAACTGGTGTCGCAGCCGGGCTTCCACGCTGACCTGGCCGAGCGCACCGCGCGCCTGTGCGAGGGCCTGGAAGCGGCCGCCGCCGAAGCCGGCGTGGCCGTGACCACCACCTGCGTGGGCGCGATGTTCGGGCTGTTCTTCACCAGTGAAAAGGTGGAGACCTATGCGCAGGCCACCGCCTGTGACATCCCGGCGTTCAACCGCTTCTTCCACGCGATGCTGGAACAGGGCGTGTTCCTGGCACCGTCGGCCTACGAGGCCGGCTTCATGTCCAGCGCGCACGACGACGCGGTGATCGATGCCACCCTGGCCGCTGCCCGCGTGGCGTTCAAGGCTGCCAAGGGGTAAGCCTCCGGTGGGTGCCAACCCTGGTTGGCACCTCCGGACCATCATCCACGCATGGCGTGGATCTACCACGCATTGCCGTGGCACGGCATCCACGCATGGCGTGGATCTACCACGCATTGCCGTGGCACGGCATCCACGCATGGCGTGGATCTACCGGTAGAGCCACGCCATGCGTGGCTGCAATCAACCGAAGACGAAGCTGCCCTTCATCATCGCGAAGTGGCCGGGGAACGAGCAGAAGAAGGTGTAATCGCCGCCCTTCTGCAGGCCCTTGGTGGAGAAACGCACGCGCGTGGTTTCGCCGCCGCCGATCACCTTGGTGTGCGCCAGCACGCGCTTGTCGGCCTTGGGCAGATAGCTGTCGGCCAGGGTCATGCGCATGCCGGCCATCGCCACCGGCTGGTAGTCGGCGGTGCGGGTCAGCACCCAGTTGTGGCCCATCGCCGTGGCCGCCAGCTTGCCGGTGTGGCGCAGGGTCAGGTCCACTTCGCTGCAGTCGGCGGCCACCTTGATCTGGCGCGTGCTGAAGCTCATCTGATCGGTGCTGTCGATGCTTACCGCGCACACGCGCGCCATCGCCGACGGCGCCAGCATCACCGTACCCAGTCCCACTGCCACCATCCAAGCCTTCATCGTTGCGTCTCCTTCTGGTTCACCGGCCATTCTAGGCAGGGCCACCCGCCATCGTCTGCGACCGTCTGTCGCACGCACGCGGCAGGGTGTTCGCGCATCGACGGCAATGGCATGCTCAGGCCATGCGGATCGACCTGTTGCTGCTGGATGTGGACGGCGTGCTGGTGCAGTACCAGCGCACGCAGCGCGTGCTGCACCTGGCGCAGGCGCTGGATGTGCCGGCCGCGTCGGTACAGGCAGCACTGTATGAAAGCGGGCTGGAAACGGCGCATGACAGTGGCGCGCTCGATGCCACCGCCTATCTTGCACGCCTGGGCCAACAACTGGGGCGTACGGTGGATGCACCCACGTGGATTGCCGCGCGCCAGGCCGCCAGCCATCCACAGGACGCGGTGCTGCAGCGCCTTGAGCATCTGCAGGTGCCGCTGGCGGTGCTGACCAACAACGGTGCGTTGATGGTGCAGGCACTGCCCAGCCTGCTGCCGTCGCTGTTCCCCGCACTGAATGGCCGGGTGTTCTGCAGTGCCGACTTCGGCCTGCGCAAACCGCAGCCGGCGGTGTTCCTGCGCGTGCTCGAGGTGCTGCAGGTGGCGCCTGCGCGCACCCTGTTCGTCGATGATCTGTTCGCCAACGTGCGCGGCGCACGCGCTGCCGGCCTGCACGCGGAAACGGTGCGCGACGGGCGCGGGCTGGGCAAGGTACTGAAGCGCTACGCGATCCTGTAGAGCCGAGCCCATGCTCGGCTGCCGTTGCCTGACACCACGAGGAGCCGAGCATGGGCTCGGCTCTACAGTGCCCCCCGACGCCGGGATCAGCGCGCGGCGACGAACGCTGCGATTGCGGCGTGCAGGCGCTTGAGGCCTTCGGCCACTTCTTCGTCGGTGATGTTCAGCGACGGCACGAAGCGCAGCACGTCCGGGCCGGCCTGCAGTGTCAGCAGGCCCTGGTCGGCGGCATGGTCGAGGATGGCACCGGCCTGGCCGGCGAAGGCCGGGCTCAGCACCGCGCCCAGCATCAGGCCGCGGCCCCGCACGCCACTGAACACGCCGAACTCTTCGCTGATGCGGGCAAACCCATCGCGCAGCGCCTTCGACTGGCGGCTGACGTTGGCGGCGATCTCCGGCGAGGCCAGCTTGCGCAGGGCCACGCGGGCCACGGCAGCGGCCAGCGGGTTGCCACCAAAGGTGGTGCCGTGGGCGCCGAACTGCATGGTCTCGGCCACCTTCGGGCCGGCCAGCATCGCGCCGATCGGGAAGCCACCGCCCAGTGCCTTGGCCAGGGTGACCATGTCCGGCACCACGTCGTCCTGCCAGTGCGCGAACAGGGTACCGGTGCGGCCCATGCCGGCCTGGATCTCGTCCAGCACCAGCAGGGCATCGTGCTGGTCGCACAGCTCGCGCACGCGCTTGAGGAAGCCGGACTTGGCCGGCATCACGCCGCCCTCGCCCTGCACCGGCTCAAGCATGACGGCGGCCACGTCGCCGGCGGCCATCGCGGTTTCCAGCTGCACTTCATCGTTGAAGTCGATGTAGCGGAAACCACCGGGCAGCGGCTCGTAGCCTTCCTGGTACTTCGGCTGGGCGGTGGCGGTCACCGCGCCCATGGTGCGGCCGTGGAAGCTGCCGCGGAAGGTGATGATGACGCGCTTGTCGGCCGGGCGACCCTTGCTGGAGGCCCACTTGCGGACCATCTTGATCGCCACTTCGTTGGCTTCGGCGCCGGAATTGCACAGGAACACGCGCTCGGCGAAGCGGCTGGCCTGCACCAGTTCCTCGGCCAGGTGCAGCGGCGGCGCGCTGTAGAACACGTTGCTGGTGTGCCACAGCTTGCCGGCCTGCTCGACCAGCGCGGCCACCAGGTCCGGGTCGTTATGGCCCAGGCCGCACACGGCAATGCCGGCGGCCAGGTCGATGAACTCGCGGCCCTGGCTGTCCCACACGCGGGCGCCCTGGCCTCGCTCCAGCACCACCTGGCGGGGCTTGTACACCGGCAGGTAGTAGTGCGACAGGGAGATCAACGGATCGGTAGCGGCGGTCATGGCAGTGGAGTGGGTTCAGGAACCCCCATTCTCGCCCCCCAGCCCCTGCGGCACAATGTGCGGATGCGCCCGTTTTCCGCCCCCCAGCTGAACCCCGCCACCGCTTCCGGCTGGCGCCGGACCTGGTTCGACATCATCTACCGCCACGACACCCGGCCGTCCCGCAATTTCGACCTGATCCTGGTGGTGGCCATCATCGCCAGCATCCTGGTGGTGATGATCGACAGCGTGCAGCACCTGCACGTGGCGTGGTCGGACTGGCTGTACGTCATCGAATGGGGCTTCACCGCCCTGTTCACGATCGAGTACCTGCTGCGGCTGGCGGTGGTGAAGCGGCCGCTGCGCTACGCGGTCAGCATCTGGGGCATCATCGACCTGCTGTCGATCCTGCCGGCCTATCTGTCGCTGTTCATCCCCGGCGCGCAGAGCCTGCTGGTGGTGCGCGCACTGCGCATGCTGCGGGTGTTCCGCATCCTCAAGCTGACCCGCTACATCGAGGAAAGCGGCGTCCTGCTGCAGTCGCTGTGGCGCAGCCGGCGCAAGATCCTGCTGTTCCTGTTCACGGTCATCACCATCACGATCATCGCCGGCACCCTGATGTACATCATCGAGGGCCCGGCGCATGGGTTCAGCAACATCCCGGCCAGCATGTACTGGGCGGTGGTGACCATGGCCACGGTCGGCTTCGGCGACATCGTGCCGCAGACCGTGCTGGGCCGCTTCGTCACCTCGGTGCTGATCCTGATCGGCTACAGCATCATCGCCGTGCCCACCGGCATCTACACCGCCGAGCTGGCCAGCACCATGCGCGAGGCCGACATGGCGGCGCGCCGGGATGCGCGTGGCTGCCCGCACTGCGGGCTGGAAGGCCACGAACCCGACGCGCGCCATTGCCGCAGGTGCGGCAGTGCCCTGCCGGACACCTTCAACACGTAGATCCACGCCATGCGTGGGTGAGAACCTGCACAGTGCGGCCCAACGGTCCGCACCCACCAGAGTCAGTAGATCCACGCCATGCGTGGATGCACCCGTCAGCGCATGCGGTTGCTGGTGGTCACCAGCATGCGTGGGTGCACCAGAGCCAGTAGATCCACGCCATGCGTGGATAAGACCCGGCACAGTGCGGACCAACGGTCCGCACCCACCAGATCAGTACCCGTCAGCGCATGCGGTTGCTGGTGGTCACCAGGTCGTTGTACGCATCCAGGATGTCCGACTGCGCGCCTTCCGGGGCCGAGGTGAGCCAGCTGCCGGAGGCCTTGCGCTCGGCAGCCAGACCTTCGGCGCTGATCGGCTTGCCCTGCTCGATGCGTTCGATGCCACGGCCGGCCTTGCGGATCAGCATCTCGGCCGAGCGCTGCACATGGCCCCACATCGGGTCGTCCTTGCCGATGCCAGCCGCCTGCATTTCCTTCACCAGCGCCTCGTAATCCGCCAGGCGCGTACGCAGCGCGGCGACGTCCGGCTTCTCATCCTGGAAGGCCACCGCAAGCTGCTTGCCCTCGCCCACCAGGCGCAGGTGGTAATAGGCCATCGAGCGGCCTTCGCTCTTTTCGATCTGCTTCAGCTGCGCGGCACGGCGGTCTTCCTCGTTCTTTTCCAGCGCCACATCCAGTGCGTCGCTGGCCTTGAAGAAGGCCGCATAGGCCTGCATCAGCGGCGCATGCTGGCTGCGCATGCCTTCGCCACCATCGCGACGGAATTCCTCGCGGGTGAAGTAGCCATCGGCCTGCTCGATCTTCGCGTACAAGGCCTGGAATGCCTGCTGGTAGTCGCGCACCGACGCATCCATCGGCGTCGCCGGTGCCATCGCCAGGGCATCGGTCAGCGGCTGGCCGCAGTACTCCACCCGGTGCGAAAGCACCTTGCCCGGCGAGCGCGGCTGCGCTTCCTTGCCGGTCGGGCCGGCCTCGACATCCTTGATCCAGCCGGTGTAGGTCTCGAAACCCTCGTGGATGGGCTGCTCCACACCGTTGTAGCACTCGATGTAGGCATTGACCTTGGCCAGGCTGGGATCAGCCAGCGACAGGCCGGTGGAGTTGTTGCAGCCGGCCAGGCCGGCCACGGCGCCGAGCAGCAGCACCGGCAGTACACGTACAGAAGCGTTCACATCAGTTCCTTGCAGAAAAAAAAGAGCACCGCCTTATTGGCGGTTGCTCTGGAATACCAGTGAGTTGTATTCCTGCATCAGCTTACCCGGCGAGCCGTGCGGTGCCATGGTGGTGTCCAGCATGCGCCGCTCGATGTCGCTGTAAGGAGTCTTCTCCGCGACGCGCTTGAGGCGCTCCTTGCTCTCGCGGCGGAAATTCTCGGCGGTGCGCTCGAAGCTGTTCCAGTCCAGCTTGCCCGGCTCCTGCTCAGCCACCTTGGCGTGGGCCTCGTCGGAGATCGCGTTGAACGCATCCAGGCGCCGGCGCGCCTCGGTCACGTCGAAGTTGTCTTCGGCCATCAGGTCCATCAGCGCCTTGGCATCACGCATGATGGCCAACCGATAGAAGTTGCGGGTACGGCCTTCCTGCGCTTCCACCTTGGCCAGCTGGGAGTCCTGCAGGCGGTCGTTCGCGACATCCAGCGCATCGCTGAACACACCGCTGGCCTCGACGAAGGTGCCGAATGCAGACATCAACGGCGCGTGCAGCGCCTTGCCGCGCGCGAAGCCATCGTCTTCGTAGTCGTCGCGCTGGTAGTAGTCGGCCGCTTCGTGGGTGATCGGCTGCAGTGCATGCAGTGCATCCAGGTAGCCCTGCGCAGCCTTGTCCAGTTCGGGCAGCGACGGCTGCGCGGCGATGGCTTCGGGCAGTGCCTTGTCGCAGAGCTTGAGGTCACCGGCGGTCAGGTCCGGCGGACCGATCGGGCGTTCCTCGCGACCGGTCGGGCCGGCCTCGGGATCCTTCATCCAGACCGTGTACGGGCCGATGCCCGCGTGGATCTTGCGGTCCACATCGTTGTAGCACTCGATGTAGCCGTTGAGCTTGCCCATCAGGGCCTGGTCGCTGTCGGCCCCGGTGTCGGCGGCCGCCGTGTCGCCCTTGCCGGCGTTGGCGGCGGCATCGGCCGGGGCTGCAGGCTTGCCACCACAGGCAGCCAGGGCAAGGGAGAGCGAAGCAGCCAGGGTGGCCGCGCGGAGCATCGGTCGCATAGGGGTACGTCCTTGTTGAAAACGGTTCCAGCCCCACATTCTACCCAACCTTGGCGGTGGCCATCCTTGACCACTGCCTCAGAAGCACTCGTCGCCGATCAATCCAGGAACAGGTCCGGCAGCAGCGGCCGCGAGGCGTCCACCGCGTAAGCGGACAGATCGGTCACACCGGCTTCGGCCAGCACCTCGTCATCAATGAGGAAACGGCCGTGGAAACCGGCGGCCTCGCGCACCAGCACCGCGTGTGCGGCGTCGGCCATGATCTGCGGCGTGCGGCAGCCGGCCGCATCCACGCCGGGGATCATGTTGATCGCATCGGTGGCGATGACGGTGCGCGGCCACAGCGCATTGACCGCCACGCCCTGCGGGCCGAATTCAGCGGCCAGGCCGAGGGTAACGAAGCTCATGCCCATCTTGGCCAGCGTGTAGCCGGTATGCGGGCCCCACCACTTCGGTTCCAGGCTGGGCGGCGGCGCCAGGGTCAGGATGTGCGGGTTGGGCGCCTGCAGCAGGTAAGGCAGGCAGGCCTGCGCGCACAGGAAACTGCCGCGCGAATTGACCTGCTGCATCAGGTCGAACCGCTTCATTGGCGTGTCCAGCGCGCCGCGCAGCCAGATCGCGCTGGCGTTGTTGATGAGGATGTCGATGCCACCGAAGGTATCGACCGTGGCGGCCACGGCAGCCTTCACCTGGTCCTCTTCGCGGATGTCGCACTTCAGCGCGAGGCCCTGGCCACCGGCTGCGGTCACCGCTTCGGCGGCGCTGTGGATGGTGCCGGGCAGCTTCGGGTTGGGCACCGACGACTTCGCAGCGATGGCCACGTTGGCGCCATCGCGTGCCGCACGCAGTGCGATGGCCAGGCCGATGCCACGCGAGGCACCGGTGATGAAAAGGGTTTTGCCCTGCAGACTGCCCACGTTCCACACTCCAGCGTATGCCATGAGCCGCTAGTATGCCGCGCCGACGCGGAGTTCACCGCGCGTTGACGATACTGGCGCCCCGGTCACACGCACGAGGTATACGCCATGCGCCGTTCCCGCCTGCTGCTGCCTGCCCTGGGCCTGGCCCTGCTCACCGCCTGCCAGGGCCGTTCGCCTGAACCCGGCACCGAACCCGCCACGGGCGATGCGCCTGCCGCCAGCAAGGCGGCCGATGGTTCACTGCGCTGGAGCGAGTCGGTGGTCTGGGATGGCGACCTCAACGCATGCCGCCAGGGCGAGAACAACGCCACGCGCGCGTGCCTGGCCGAGACGATGAAGTCCGCCGGCGCCAGCGCCGATGCCGTCGCCGCTGCCGAGCAGCTGTCCACCGGCGGCGAGCTGGCCTACGTGACGGCCTGGCATGAACACGATGGCCTGGGCGTGGCTACGGTGGAATATCCGTTCCGCGCCAACACCAACGAAGGCACGCGACTGGTGGATGCCGGTGGCAAGCGCATCGATGTCGACGCGGTGCAGCTGGACGACACCCTGCGCGCCGATCCGGGCGTGCAGGCCGTACTGGCCGCGCATCCGCAGGCCACCCCGTTCGCACCCGCGCAGGCGGCCGGTACTGCACCGCTTGATGAGGGCGGCATCCGCCTGCTGTACCGCACGCCGCTGCGCGACTGCCATGCCTGCCCGGATGTCGGCCAGCTGCAGATCGGCTATGACTTCGATGGCAAGCGCAATTTCATCGGCCAGCAGGTGGTGCCGGCGGCGCCGTGATACCGGAACGTTGCGTGCCCGCCAGGCATGGCCCGGCGCTACCGAACCGGGCTCGGCGGCCTTGGTCTATTCCTGGTACAGAACGTCGAGGGCATCACCGCCGGCAAGACGCTGCACTTGGTCCAGCGTGTCCACGGCCATGACCGAGTACGTTACTTCCACACCGGAGTGCAGGCGTCCCTCAGCAGTGTGCTCGTCAGTCTCCACTGATATCAGCTTGCGGATTCCGGCGAACCGGTAGTGGGATGGCTTGCCGTCGTCCCCCATCAGGCGGCCGCTCAGATCCTCGTACTCGGAGGCCAGAGCCGTTGCATCCGCCAGCGCCTGCTCGTCGCTGTCCGCGCTGATCAGGTAGACGTTCTCATGCACCAGGAACGATTCCTGTCCTTCGCTTTCGTAGTAGAAGATGGCGTGCGCGCAGTACCACATGGATCACCCCGATCAATTTTCTGGTGCTGAAATCAACGCGTGCGGGCCGCGAATGCTTCGATGCGAAGGCGGCTTTCGATGACGGACCTCACATACGATGCCCGCTTGGTGCTGGAGGCCGCACAACCGGCGAGCACGGTCATCGCCTCTGCCCGCATCTCCTGCCCTCCGGTGAACGCGAACACGGAGAACGCGGGCTCGATATAGCCGGGATCATGCTGCGCGAATTCCCTTTGATCTTCGATGCTGAACAGGGTCGCGTAGTCAGCCCACTCGATGTAGCGCTTCCAGAAGGCAGGCGGACTCCACGGCCCGCAGGTTTCTTCAACCGACTGCAGGAGTTCGCGGAGCTGCCCAGCGCAGGCATCGAAAAGATCGCCGCGCAGATCCGTGGCTGCGACATTCCCTGGATCAAGGGTCTGCCAACAGAAAACCATGAAGTCCGCAACAAAGCCCTCTTCACAGCCTTCGAAGAAACTGCTCCTGTACCAGGCAAGCGTTTTCGCAACATCAGCCGATTCATCAGAATCAATCATCGCCCCCACCTTTCCGGCGACATCAATGCCTGCGCTGACCGACAAACGCGACTCACCCGAACATCAACCATCGGGCAAGCTACCGAGCAGGGAAGCTTGCCCACTCCCTGGATGCGCAACACCACTCAATCCGCCTCTTCAACTTTCGATACTCTCGAAATGATCGGTCGTTTAATGGACCCTACGCACGCGCCATTCACCGCCCCATCAACGTAAACCCCCTGCACCATTGCAAAATATACTCCCGGCTCGAGCACGTCCGAAGAATCCTCATATCTCACACCATCAAGGTCCACCGCCGCGCATGCGATGAAATCAATGCGACGGAGAGCATCGGCTGACGGCCCAAGGACATCCCCACCTCCCTCTCCATGAAGAAGATAACCAAACACTGCAACGTTCCTGTTCTTGTAATCGACCGAGTTGGCAAGGAGCGCATGGATCGGAATCTGGCAGTACTGAACTCCCTCGTACGCACCTGTCAGATCCTGACACCGCCCTCCACCTTCAGCGGCAACCTGCGCAGTCGACTCAACGGCCCACAACAGAAGGACCATTGGGAGCAGCCTATGGATCTTTTTCAAACCGACCAGCATGGATCACCTCATCCGGCTTAGAATTTTTTACAGCGCGTCTCCGCCTTGCCCGACTCTATTCCTGGTACAGAACCTCGATGGCATCGCCGCGGGGAAGACGCTGCACTTGGTCCAGCGTGTCCACGGCCACGACCGAGTAGGTGACCTCAACGCCCGAGGGCAGCCCGCCGTCTCCGGCGTCATGATCTGCTGCGACGGATATCAGCTTGCGGATTCCGGCGATGGGCGCAGCGGTCAGGATACGGGACAGCGACGTTGCCGTGCATGCTCCCCTTGCAGGCAATCAACACTCCGCACAGCAGAACAGCCATGAACCAGACGCCCCCTCACGCGATCTTCCTTGATGAGTCATCCAGCCATCGATGCACAGGCACCCCCTTCTTCTATACAGCGTGCCTTCCCGAGTACACAAGACGATCAGTCGGTTTCTTGCTAGCCGAAATCAAGAAGGCATCAAGATAGTCCGGCACATACCAATCATCCCAAGACGCAAGACCGTAGAAGGCATTTACAAACTCTTCCACGATACCCGAGCCTCGAACTTTGGCGCCGATGAATCCGCTCCTGCGCAGCGTCTCATAGGGGGCCGCTTCGACCACGCCACCAGTGTCACGAACTGGGCCGCGCGGCCCTGCCAGACTATGATTTGATTCACGCCGTCCCCTTGCGTCCGCATGCGCACCCGCACCATGCGGGCCGGCTCGACGCTTCGCAACACATCCCGTCTTCAGTCGTAGGCCTGCACCTGCCTGCGCAGCAGATGCGGCACGATCCGTCGATGCACCGGCGCCACCGGCAGCATGTAGACGCGCCCGAACGCGTTGTGGGTATGCACCACGGTGGCCACTTCCAGCACGTCGCCCTGCCACTGCAGCGCAAGCTGCACGCGCAGATGGCGGTCGTTGTCTTCCAGCACGATGGCGTCCTCATCCAGCGACTGCAGGGTGAAGATGCCCAGACGCTGGCCCGCTCTCGGCGCGGCGGTGTCCTGCACGGCGCGCAACGAGCCCAGGTCCTTCATGCCGAGCAGGCGCATGCCGCGGTTGCGCAGCGCCATCAGGCCATCGAACCAGCCGGGGATGGTCGCCGCCATGTCACGGTAGGCCTGCAGGGCGCTGCGGCCGTTGCGATGGGTGCGGGCCTGGCAGGCGTGCACGAAGTCGGCACCGGGCAGCTGCGCGCGCAGCACGCTGCCCGCGCTCGGCGGCGCGGTCACCACCTGCGATGGACTCACGGCTTCGGCCCCTGCCCTTCGTTGTCTTCCCAATGCAGGATGCGGCGGGTGACAAAGCGGTAGACCGGCTTGCCGATGGCGAACCACAGCTCGCGCACCCACGAAGTGCGCTTGAGCACGCGCTTCTCCACCGGGGTGAGCGATTCGCGGCAGTACATGCGCTTGTGCTTGAGCAGGTGGCGCAGGTCTTCGCGGGCGAGCAGGCGCATCCAGCGCGAGCGCGGGTGGCCGATCACCGCCAGCTGGAAGTCGATCAGTGCCGGGCGGCCGTCCGCGGTCACCAGCCAGTTGGCCTCCTTGGCCAGGTCGTTGTGGGCGACGCCGCGCCGGTGAAGTTGCTGCAGCAGCCGGCGCGCAGCACGGAACCAGGCGAGGTCGCCGCGCGGCGGGCGCTGGTACATGGCATCGCCGGCCATGAAGCTGCGGTCGAGGTGGCGACCGTCCCAGTCCAGCAGCTGCGGCACGTCGGCCATGCCCTCGATATGTCGCAGCGCGCGTGCTTCGCGGCGGGCCAGCCACCACGCCGGCACGCGCAGCCACAGCGGCGTTGCGCCCAGGTCGCGGCGTACGAAGGGGCCCTGCGGCCCCTGCACGAGCAGGATGCGGCCGAAGCTGTCGGCCTTCAGGGCATGCGTTGGAGCGTCGGTCGAGTGCGGCATGCGCCCATTCTAGGCGATGGCGCTGGTTGCAAACGGTCACCAAGCCGCTGGGAACCAGTCACCTTCACGCCTCTATAATCGGGCAATGGACTCTTCATGGATCGACGCCACCCTCGCGTGGATTGCCGCCCATCCCGTACTCGCGGGCGCGGTTATTTTTCTGATCGCCTTCTGCGATGCGGTCATCATTCTCGGTGCCATCGTGCCGGCGCTGCCCCTGCTGTTCGCAGTGGGCGTGTTCATCGGCCTGGGGCAGATCTCCGGGCCGTATGCGGTGGCGGCGGCAGCGCTGGGTGCGTTTGCTGGTGATGGCATCAGTTACTGGATCGGCCGCCGCTGGGGCGACCGCCTGCGTCGGGTCTGGCCGTTCAGCCGCTACCCGCAGCTGCTGGACCGTGGCGAGAACCTGTTCCGCCGCAATGCCTTCAAGAGCATCCTGATTGCGCGCTATGTCGGCGCCATCCGGCCGTTCGTGCCCGCCATCGCCGGCATGCTGAAGATGCCGGCCAGCCGCTACGTGCAGGCCAGCGGCATCGCCAGCCTGTCCTGGGCGGTGCTGTTCCTGGCCCCGGGCTGGATCCTGGGCGAGGCGTATGACGCGGTTGCCGCTGTTGCTGGACGCCTGGTGGTGGTGGTCGGCCTGCTGATGGTCATCTTGGGCCTGGTCTGGGCCATCGTGCTGTACGGCTACCGCTGGTCGGCTGCGCGCATGGACCACTGGCTGGCGCGCCTGCTGGACTGGTCCAACCGCCATCCCACGCTGGGCCGCTACACGGTGGGCGTGCTCGACCCCAAGCGTCGTGAATCGGTACCGCTGGCGATGCTGGCGCTGATGCTGCTGTTGCTGGGCTGGGGCTGGTTCGCGCTGCTGACCGTGGTGGTCGCCCATGGCGAACCGCTGGCCATCGACCTGCTGGTGCACCAGGCCATGCTGGCCCTGCGCAACCCGTTGGCCGACTACCCGATGGCGGCACTGGCCTCGCTGGGCGCGTGGCAGGTGCTGATGCCGGCCACCGCCGCGGCCATGGGCTACCTGGTATGGCGCCGGCGCTGGATGGCCGCCGCGCACTGGCTGGCCGCACTGGCCTTCGGCCTGGCGCTGACCAAGCTGCTGGGCACCACCGTGGACGTGGTGCGCCCGGTCGATGCCAGCAGCGGCTTCGGCTTCCCCTCGGTGTCGGTCACAATGGCCACCATCACCTTCGGCTTCTTCGCGGTGCTGATCGCCCGCGAGATGCCCGGCCGCACCCGCGTCTGGCCGTACCTGGTGTCGGGCATCGTGGTCAGCCTGATCGGCTTCTCGCGCCTTTACCTGGGCGCGCACTGGCTGAGCGATGTCATCGGCGGGATGCTGTTCGGCACGTTCTGGCTGCTGGTGCTGGGCATCGCCTACCGCCGCCGCTTCAACCGCTCGTTCTGGGTGAAGCCGGTGGCGTGGCTGTTCTACGGCGTCTTCGCAGTGGCGGCCATGTGGTACGCGCCGCGCAACATCCCGGTGAAGCTGGAACGCTTCGAACCGACCCTGCCCGCACCCACTGCGATCGACATGCAGGCCTGGTGGCAGCATGACTGGGCCAAGCTACCGGCGCGCCGCAACGAGTTCGACGATGACCAGCGCTGGCCGCTGGACGTGCAGGTGGCCGGCCCGCTGGCGCCGCTGCAGGCCCAGCTGCAGGCGCGCGGCTGGACCGTGCAGGCGCAGGCCGGCTGGGAAGAAGCGCTGCTGATGCTGGACAAGAACACCGGCGCCGACGAACTGCCGGTGCTGCCGGCCACGCTGGAAACGCGCGTGGAGGCCCTGCTGATGGTGCGCCAGGGCGCAAGGCCGGATGAGCGTTACGTGCTGCGCCTGTGGCAGGCACCGGGCCAGCTGCAGCCGGGCGAAGTGCCGCTGTGGCTGGGCAGTGCGCAGACCCTGCGCTACGAGCGCCACTTCGAGTGGATCGGGATGTGGCATCCGGTGCGTGGCATCGACCCCGCGTTCAATGCGGTGAAGGACGCCGTGCAGGGCATGCCGCAGCACGAGGACGTGCATGCCGAGACCGGGTTGCCGGTGCTGCGGTTGAAGACGCAGCCGTGATGGATCCGCCGGGCATGGCCCGGCGCTACCGGAACGTGTAGAGCCGAGCCTGTGCTCGGCTGATCTTCGCGCGATCCGGCAAGCCGAGCATCGGCTCGGCTCTACAGTAGATCCACGCCATGCGTGGATGGCCGTTCCCGTAGATCCACGCCATGCGTGGATGGCCGTTCCCGTAGATCCACGCCACGCGTGGATGGCTGTTACGGCATCCAGCCCAGCAACTGCTGCAACCGCTGGTGCGGGTCGTCCATCTGCAGCAGCTGCAGGCGCTGCTGCTCGCCCAGCGGCAGCAGTTCGGCCAGCCGCCAGCCGACCCAGCTGGCCTGGTCCAGCAACGCCGGGTTCGCCGGCGCATACGCCTCGCCCGCCTGCTCGATGATGTGCCCCAGCACCGTGGCCAGCAGCGCATGCTGTGGCTTCAGTTCGTCATCGGGGTCCTCTTCGCACCAGCGCACATCGGCCACGACCAGGCCGTTGTCGCGCACGCGGGTACGCTCGACATGGAAGCGGCGGGTGCCGCGCAGGCGCAGCTGCAGCACGCCATCGGCACCGACATCGAAATCCTCGATGCGCACCTGCACGCCGTAGGCGGCCGGGGTGGCCGGTTCGCCCACTTCCTGTCCCTCCAGGATCAGGCAGACGCCGAAGCCCTCGCCGCTGCGGCCGGTGTCGCGCACCAAATCCAGGTAGCGGCGCTCGAACACGCGCAGGCCAACCGCCGCGCCGGGCACCAGCGTGGTGTGCAGCGGAAACAACGGCAGCGAAACGTCGGTACTCATCGGGCCTGCAGGGCGGCGAGGAAGCGGCGAGGGGCGCCGTCGAAGCCACCGTTGGACATGAACACCACGTGGTCACCGCTGCGCACGCTGGACTGCAGCTGTGCCAGCAGCGCGTCGGTGTCCGGCACGGCATGGGCCTGGCCACGCACGGCGGCGATCACCGCTGCGGCATCCCAGGCCAGTTCCGGCCGGTGCAGGAACACCACTTCGTCGGCCAGTGCCAGCGACGGCGCCAGCGCCTGCGCGTGCGCACCCAGCCGCATCGAATTGCTGCGCGGCTCCATCGCCACCACGATGCGCGCGTCGCCGACCTTGGCACGCAGGCCTTCGAGCGTGGTCGCGATCGCCGTGGGGTGGTGGGCGAAATCATCGTAGACGGTGATGCCGTCGTGGCTGCCGATCACTTCCATGCGGCGCTTCACGCTGCGGAAGCGCGCCAGCGCCGGGATCACCTCGGCGGGGGCCACGCCCACCGCATGTGCGGCGGCCAGTGCGGCCAGGCCGTTGAGCACGTTGTGGCGGCCCAGCAGTGACCAGTGCACATCGCCCAGCGCTTGCCCACGGTGATGCACGCGGAACGCGCTCCCATCGGCGGCCAGCAGCTCGGCATGCCATTCCAGCGACGGGTCGAAACCGAAGCGCTCGACCGGGGTCCAGCAGCCCATCTGCAGCACCTTGGCCAGGTGCGCGTCCTCGCCATTGACGATCAGGCGGCCGCGCGCGGGCACCGTGCGCACCAGGTGGTGGAACTGGCGCTCGATGGCCTCCACGTCCGGGAAGATGTCGGCGTGGTCGTATTCGAGGTTGTTGAGGATGGCCACCAGCGGCCGGTAGTGCACGAACTTGCTGCGCTTGTCGAAGAAGGCGGTGTCGTACTCATCGGCCTCGACCACGAACTCGCGGCCCTGGCCCAGGCGGGCGGAGACGCCGAAATCCTCGGCCACGCCACCGATCAGGAAGCCCGGCGAGCGCCCGGCGCTTTCCAGCAGCCAGGTCAGGATGGTGGTGGTGGTGGTCTTGCCGTGGGTGCCGGCCACGGCCAGCGTGTCGCGGCCCGGCAGGACCTGCTCGGACAGCCACTGGGCGCCGGAGATGTAGCGCTGGCCGGCATCGAGCACGGCTTCCACGGCCGGATTGCCGCGCGACAGGGCGTTGCCGATCACCACCTCGGCGGTGCCCGGCGGCACGCTGTCGGCGCGGTAGCCCTGGTCCAGGGCGATGCCCAGCTGCTCCAGCTGGGTGGACATCGGCGGATAGATGGCCTGGTCGCTGCCGCTGACCGTGTGGCCCAGTTCCCGTGCCAGGGCGGCCACGCCACCCATGAAGGTGCCGGCGATTGCAAGGATATGTACGCTGCTCATGACCGGGGATTGTGACCGATCACGGCTGTATAGGGCCATTGTCTGCAATGGGGTCAGACAACTCCTACACCGGTTGTGAGAAAACTCCAATCGTCTGTCAGGGAATTCCCGATAGCGCAGGTATGTGAACCCGTACACAATTCAGGAAGCCAGCCGTAGTACCCGAACCGGTCCTACTCCCCAAGAGGCCATCCCCAAGGGAGCTCATGCTGCGGAGCCCTGAGCAAGCTCATCGCTGGCACCTATGAAACGAAACAGGCCTGGTCCGCAAGGACCAGGCCTGTTTCGTCGTGGCTGCACGGTGGCCGGCACCGGGCCGGCCGACCGCCATCAGCCCTTGATCGCCGCCAGGATGCGGGCTTCGATCTCATCCAGGTCACCGACGCCATCGACGCGGGCCAGGGTGCCACGGCCGGCATAGAAGTCGACCACCGGGGCGGTCTGGTCGTTGTAGACCTGCAGGCGCTGGCGCACCGCTTCCGGGTTGTCGTCGGCGCGGCCCTGTTCCTGGGCGCGGCCGGCGATGCGCTCGACCAGCAGCTCGGTGGCCACGTCCAGCTGCACCACGGCGTCCAGCGGCTGGCCGATCTTGGCCAGCAGGCCGTCCATCGCATTGGCCTGGGCCACATTGCGCGGGTAGCCGTCCAGGATGAAGCCCTTGGCGACATCGGCCTGGGTCAGGCGCGACTCCAGCATGCCCAGCAGGATGTCATCGGACACCAGGTTGCCGGCATCCATCACCGCCTTGGCCTGCTTGCCCAGCTCCGAGCCCGCGGCGATTTCCGCGCGCAGCATGTCACCGGTCGAAATATGGGCGATGCCCAGCTTTTCCTTCAGGCGCGTCGCCTGCGTCCCCTTGCCCGAACCGGGCGGTCCCAACAGAACCAATCGCATTGACCTGACTCCAACGTGTTGAAAACAAAGAAGGTTCGCGCCCCGGACGGACCGGTATCGCTGCACCGCAATAGCGCCACTTTAGCGCATACGGGTAATGTCACTGCAATGTCCCCCTCACCGAGCAGGTAGAAGCATGCGCAACGGTACCCTCCTCTACGCCCAGTCCGGCGGCGTCACGGCGGTCATCAACGCCACCGCAGCGGCGGTCATCGAGCAGGCCCGGGCCAAGGGCATCAAGGTCCTGGCCGCCCGCAACGGCATCCTCGGCGCCCTGCGCGAGGAGCTGATCGACACCAGCAAGGAGAGTGCCGCCGCCATCCGCGCCCTGGCCCACACCCCGGGCGGCGCCTTCGGGTCGTGCCGGGTCAAGCTGAAATCGCTGGAGGCCGACCGGGCCCGTTACGACCGCCTGCTGGAGGTGCTGCGCGCCCACGACGTGCGCTGGTTCCTCTACAACGGCGGCAACGACTCGGCCGACACCGCGCTGAAGGTCTCGCTGCTGGCCAAGGCCTCCGGCTACGACCTGACCTGCATCGGCGTGCCCAAGACCATCGACAACGACCTGGCCGTGACCGACACCTGCCCGGGCTTCGGCTCGGCGGCCAAGTACACCGCGGTCTCCGTCCGCGAGGCCGCGCTGGACGTGGCGGCGATGGCCGAGACCTCCACCCGCGTCTTCATCTACGAAGCAATGGGCCGCCATGCCGGCTGGCTGGCCGCCGCCGCGGGCCTGGCCGGCAACGGCGAGGACGAGGCCCCGCACATCATCCTGCTGCCCGAGCGTGCCTATGACGAGGCCACCTTCCTGGCCAAGGTCAAGGCCGTGGTCGAGCGCGTCGGCTACTGCGTGGTGGTGGCCTCCGAAGGCATCGCCACCGCCGACGGCCGCTTCGTCGCCGATGCCGGCGGCAGCAAGGACTCCTTCGGCCATTCGCAGCTGGGCGGCGTCGCCGCGTACCTGGCGGGCCGGGTCAAGGACCAGCTGGGCCTGAAGGTGCACTGGGCCCTGCCCGATTACCTGCAGCGCTCGGCCCGGCACCTGGCCAGCAAGACCGACTGGGAACAGGCGCAGGCGGTGGGCAAGGCGGCCGTGCAGCTGGCACTGAAGGGCCAGAGCGGGGTGATGCCGGTGATCGTGCGCAGCAGCGATGCGCCCTACCGCTGGAACATCGAGGCCGCGCCGCTGGCGAAGATCGCCAACCACGAGAAGAAGATGCCCGCCAGCTTCATCCGCCGCGATGGTTTCGGCATCACCGCCAAGGCGCGCGCCTATCTGTCGCCGCTGATCAAGGGCGAAGCCCCCCTGCCCTACGGCAGCGACGGCCTGCCGAAGTACGTCACCCTCAAGAACGTGGCGGTGAAGCAGAAGCTGGCCGCCTTCGAAGGTTGATCCACGTCACAACTTGTGACCCAGGGCTCTTTCCAGCGGAAAGGGCCCTTGATGGTTGGATTGCGGCGAACTGAGAAGCAGCCCACAATCGGGGCCCGGCCCGGGGCAAGGGGCCGATGCGTGCCAACCCGTCTGTCGCCCGCTCCTGCGGGCGCGTAGTGCCACACCACAAGGACTGTATCCATGAAGCGCCAGACCTTCCTCGCCGTGCTGCTGTGCACGGCTGCCGCGCCCGCGTTCGCCGCGACCTGCGAAGCCAACTTCCAGAAGAAGGGCAACCCCTTCACCGGCACCACCTTCACTTCGTCGGTCAGCCACCCGGACCTGAGCGTGGCCAGCGCCATCGGCCAGATGCGGGTCATCGCCAAGAACGCCAACATGGACGTGCTGAGCGAGGACATCGAAGGCGGTTCGATGCTGATCGAAGAACCGGAGAGCATGGCGCACAAGCCGATCCCGATGATCATCAGCGCTACCTCCGAAGGCGGCCAGGGCACCGTTGCCATGGTGGTGAAGGTCAACAAGGGAGCCATCGCCTCGGCTGACGGCGTCCGTACCGAGATGTGCAAGCTGCTCAACCAGGTCAAGCCGGGCAAGGCCGGTGACCAGGCTGCCAAGGCCACGCCGCAGGCATCGGCAGTGACCATTGCCGCCGACCGCTTCGGCTTCCAGCTGCGCAACCAGAACAAGGACAACCCCGCTGCGATCGAGCCGCGCTACAAGGGCAAGACCTACGTCATCAGCGGGCGCATCGCCTCGGTGCTGAAGAGCGGTGGCACCTACAACACCACCTTCGACCTGCCCAGCGATGGCAGCATCGATTTCGAGCGCGTGGCCATCTCCTGCTCGTTCGCCGCCAACCAGACCGCTTATGCGCTGTCCCTGCGCCCGCGCGAGAAGGTGACGCTGACCGGCGTGGTCGACAACTACGACCAGATCGGCCGCGTGCTGTGGCTGAAGGACTGCCGCGGCAACTGACCGCCGCCGCCATGGCATGACCGAAGGCCCGGGTGCGCAAGTGCCCGGGCCTTCTGTTTGCGGCCCGGTTCACGCCTGCGGCACGTCACGGGCGCGAAGATGTGGTCCTGCACAAGGAGAAACACCATGGCCCTGCATGTGGTCCGTCTTGGCAGCCCGCGCACGCCCGGTGAGGGCCTGCGCATCGGCACGGTGCGGCGGCCGCCACGTGGCGTGGCGCGCAGTGAATTCGCCCGGCAGGACTGGTATGACGTCTGGTTTCCGACCCTGGCCCCCAGCCCGGAGCTGGTGAAACAGGCCCACGGGGCGACCACCGCGGCGGACTGGAATGCCTTCTTCCGCCACTACAAGGCCGAAATGAAGGCGCCCGACGCGGCGCATGCGCTGGATCTGCTGGCGGCGCTGTCGCAGCACAGCGACATCGCCGTGGGTTGCTACTGCGAAGACGAGGCGCACTGCCACCGCACGGCACTGCGCGAGCTGCTGGTTGCGCGCGGGGCGAAGCTGGTTGGGGGGTAGATCCACGCCATGCGTGGATGAGGCATCGGTGCCGACCAACGGTCGGCAGCCACCGACAATTCACCAACGGTCGGCACCCACCGACAATTCACCGATGGTCGGCACCCACCTGTATCAATTGCAGGCCTTGCCTTCCACCTGCAGCTGCGCGGCGAACATCGTCACCTGCGGGATCTTGCCGGCGGCGGCCTGCTTCTTTGCCTCTTCCAGGTATATGCGCGACTGGCCCTGGCCATCCAGGGCCTGGGTGTTGTTGACCGGCAGGCGCCACACCCGCACCACCGCCTGCTGTGCCGGGCAGGCGGCATTCGGCACGCGGATCACGTCGTTGAGCTTCCAGCCCTTGTCGGCACTAGGCTGTGCCTTGGCGTAATCAACGAAGCGGGCGCGCGGCCGGCACTGTTCGCTGGTGCTCACGGCGGAGAAGCGGTACGGCTCGGCGGCCTGCCCGGTGAACACGCCCTCCAGTCGCGCGCAGGCCTCGGGAATCTGCCGCAGGGTGTGCACGGCGCCCACCGCCTGCGGGGCACCCACCGCCCGCTGCAGTTCAGGCGTTTCCGCAGCCAGCGCGGGCATGGCCGGCACCAGGGCGGCAAGCATCAGCAGGGACAGGCGCATGGGGAATCTCCGTCAGGACTGTGCGCAGGCTTGCAGAGCGTGGCTTAACGGGGTGCAAAGGGTCTGTGGCTCTCAAAGCATGCCCATGGACCGGCGGCGGGTTCCGCGCGCATGGCGATGCGTTCATCTGGAGGGCGCCCACGGATCATGCGGCGCGGCGCGGCCCGGCGCTACCATCCGGGCGCGGAGCGACGCATACTGCGGGCACCAGGGAATGCTGAACACCGCCATACGTCGGACGACCGTTCCGGTCGGCACGGGTTGGTTCCAGGCTGCAACCCGTCGTCCCCCTCGTGGTGCCGTTCATCGCCACTGGATGCTCACCATCCATTCTGCGGAGGGGTCTGATGCTGGAACGTCATGGGCTGTCACTGGCGCTGGGCTGCGCCATTCTCGCGATCCTCTACGGGATCATCTCGGCGCGCTGGATCCTGCGCCAACCCACCGGCAATGAACGCATGATCGCGATCGCCACCGCGATCCAGGAAGGCGCGCGTGCCTACCTCAACCGCCAGTACCTGACCATCGGCGTAGCCGGCGTGGTGCTGTTCGTGCTGGTCGGCGTCTTCCTCAGCTGGTACACCGCCATTGGTTTCGCCGTCGGTGCGGTCCTGTCCGGCGCGGCCGGCTACATCGGCATGAATGTCTCGGTCCGCGCCAACGTGCGCACCGCCGAGGCCGCGCGCAACGGCATCAGCGCGGCGATGGACGTGGCCTTCCGCGGCGGTGCCATCACCGGCATGCTGGTGGTCGGCCTGGGCCTGCTGGGCGTGGCCGGTTACTACGCACTGCTGCTGCGCATGGGCCTGCCGATGGAACAGGCGCTGCACGCGCTGGTCGGCCTGGCCTTCGGCTCTTCGCTCATCTCGATCTTCGCGCGCCTGGGGGGCGGCATCTTCACCAAGGGCGCTGACGTCGGCGCCGACCTGGTGGGCAAGGTGGAAGCCGGCATTCCCGAGGACGACCCGCGCAACCCGGCGGTGATCGCCGACAACGTCGGTGACAATGTCGGCGACTGCGCCGGCATGGCTGCCGACCTGTTCGAGACATACGCGGTCACCGTCATCGCCACGATGCTGCTGGGCAGCCTGATGCTGAGCGAAGCCGGTGCCAATGCGGTGCTGTACCCGCTGGTGCTGGGCGGGGTGTCGATCATCGCTTCGATCATCGGCGCACTGTTCGTGAAGGTGAAGCCGGGCGGCTCGATCATGGGCGCGCTGTACAAGGGCGTGATCGTCTCCGGCGTGCTGGCCGCCATCGCGTTCTACCCGATCACCACCGGGCTGATGAACGACAACGTGCATGGCCCGATGGCGCTGTATGGCTGCGCACTGATCGGCCTGGTGCTGACCGGCCTGATCGTGTGGATCACCGAGTACTACACCGGCACGCAGTACAAGCCGGTGCAGCACGTGGCGCAGGCCTCGACCACCGGGCATGGCACCAACATCATCGCCGGCCTCGGCATCTCGATGAAGTCCACCGCCCTGCCCGTGGTCGCCGTGTGTGCGGCGATCTGGGGTGCGTATGCGCTGGCCGGCCTGTACGGCATCGCCATCGCCGCCACCGCGATGCTGTCGATGGCCGGCATGATCGTGGCGCTGGATGCCTACGGACCGATCACCGACAACGCCGGCGGCATCGCCGAGATGGCTGAGCTGCCTTCGGACATCCGCGACATCACCGACCCGCTCGATGCGGTGGGCAACACCACCAAGGCGGTGACCAAGGGCTATGCGATCGGCTCGGCAGCACTTGCCGCGCTGGTGTTGTTCGCTGATTACACGCACAACCTGCAGGCGGCCAACCCCGGCCAGGAGTTCCGCTTCGACCTCAGTGACCACACGGTGATCATCGGCCTGCTGATCGGCGGCCTGATCCCCTACCTGTTCGGCGCGATGGCGATGGAAGCGGTCGGCCGTGCGGCCGGTGCGGTGGTGGAGGAAGTGCGACGCCAGTTCCGCGAGATCCCCGGCATCATGCAGGGCACCGGCAAGCCGCAGTACGACAGGGCCGTGGACATGCTGACCCGCTCGGCCATCCGCGAAATGATCGTGCCTTCGCTGCTGCCGGTGGCCGTGCCGGTGGTGGTGGGCCTGCTGCTGGGGCCACGCGCGCTGGGCGGCCTGCTGATCGGCACCATCGTCACCGGCCTGTTCGTGGCCATTTCGATGACCACCGGCGGCGGCGCCTGGGACAACGCCAAGAAGTACATCGAGGATGGCCACTTTGGCGGCAAGGGCAGCGAGGCGCACAAGGCCGCGGTGACCGGCGACACCGTCGGCGACCCGTACAAGGACACCGCCGGCCCGGCGATCAATCCGCTGATCAAGATCATCAACATCGTGGCGCTGCTGCTGGTGCCGCTGCTGTAGATCCACGCCATGCGTGGATGGGGTCGGATCCCTTTCCGCAGGAAAGGGCTCCGACCCCGCCGTCGATCAACGCTCCGTAGAGTCGAGCTTGCTCGACTGCCCTTGCGTTGCAGGCCAAAAGCAGTCGAGCAAGCTCGACTCTACGGTCTGGGGCTCCGCAACCGCATGGCGATAATCACCACCAGCGCAATCACCCAGCAGGCATAGATGGGCTTGTCCCACCCGTCATAGGTGCTGTGCGGACTGGAGATGAAGGCCAGCGACGCGAGCCACGCACAGAGCAGGCCGGGCAGGCGCGCGCCGCGCCAGATGCAGAACGCAGCAAACACCAGCAGCGGCCAGGTAAAGATGACGGCGGGCGTGAACGGTGCCAGCGAAACAAAGGCCACGCAGGCAGCGAAGACCACGCTGCACCAGGCAAGTACCCGCAGCGTCCGTGTTGTCATGGCAGCCTCCGGTCATCCGTTGACGGTCGGGGCGATGATAGTGGTTTCCGCTGGGGTCAGAGCCCTTTCCTGCGGAAAGGGATCCGACCCCGTTGCCGACCCCGCTTCCGGTCAACGACCGCGCAGGTAGAACGCGACCGGCACCATCACTTCCACCGGGTCGCCGGCCACTTCGGCCGGCGGCACCGGAACCGGGCTGGCGCGCTGCACGGTTTCCAGGGTTTCCTGGTCCAGCAACGCGAAGCCACTGCCGCGCTCGATGCGCGCGGCGGACACGCGCCCGTCGCGGTACACGGCAAACCGCACATACACCACGCCCTGCTGGCGCAGGCGCTCGGACTGGCGCGGGTAGCGCCGGTGCTGCTGCAGGTGGCCCAGCAACAGGCCCTGCCAGGTGGCGTTGGCGCGGCTGCGCTCGCCAGCGGTGGTCTGCTGCGCGGCGTATCGCGTGGCAACGTCGGCGGGAACCTCCGGCGGTGCGGTGCTGCGCTCGACATTGGCGTCCGCGCTGTCCTGCGCCGTGCTGGCCGGCACCTGCGGTTTCGGCGGCAGATCCCCCTGCGGCTGCGGCGGCACTTTGGGCACGGGCGGCGGTTGCGGCGTGGTTTCGCGGCGCTGCTGTTCCTGCTGCAGCGGCCCGGTCGGCAGCGCGCGTGGCGGAGCCGGTGGCGCCTGCACGGTCGGTGCCAGCTCCAGCATCAGCGCGGCCGGTGGCGCTGCCGTGGGCGCCGGTGCAGCGCGCGCATGCCACCACCACACGATGCTGGCCAGCACCGCGTGTGCCAGCAGCACGATCGCCAGGCTGGTCGCCCAGCGCCGCAGCGTGCTCATCGTGCGCCCTGCTCCAGGCCAACCAGGGCCACCTTCAGGTAACCCGCCGCACGCAGTGCATCGAGGGTGGCCATCAACTCGCCATAGGGCACGCGCTGGTCGGCGCGCAGGTAGATGCGCTGCTCCGCATCACCGTGCGTGGCCGCCTGCAGCGCAGCGGACAGGCCGTCGCGCGCGACCGGCATTTCGCCCACGCGCAGCGACAGGTCGGCCTGCACGGTCACGTACACCGGTGCCTGTTCGCTCGGCGTGGCCTTCGCGCTGCTGGCCGGCAGCTGCACCGGTACCGACACGGTGGCCAGTGGCGCGGCCACCATGAAGATGATCAGCAGCACCAGCATCACGTCGATGAAGGGCGTGACATTGATCTCGTGCGCTTCTTCGGGCGTGTCGTCGCGGTCGGATGCGGTCCTGATCGCCATTCAGTGCACCGCACGCAGTGCACTGGCAGGAGCACGCGCAGCGGCACGGTCCAGATCGCGCGAGACCAGCTGCTGCACCGCCGCCGACAGATCACCCAGCAGGCCACGCAGGCCAGCCAGCACGCGGCTGAAGTGGTTGTAGACCAGCACGGCGGGAATCGCCGCGACCAGGCCCAGCGCGGTGGCCAGCAACGCCTCGGCGATGCCCGGTGCAACCACCGCCAGGTTGGTGGTGTTGCTGTGGGCGATGCCGATGAAGCTGTTCATGATGCCCCACACGGTGCCGAACAGGCCCACGAACGGCGCCACCGCACCGATGCTGGCGAGTACGCCGATGCCGCGCCGCTGCACGCGTGCGGTATCCAGTTCCAGCCGGTCCAGGCGCGAGGCGACGCGTTCCTTGATGCCGTCACGGCACGCCAGGTCCTGCGACAGGCGCAGTTCGCTGCGTGCCGCCTCCAGCATCGCCGCCGCAGTGCCTTCGGCCAGCGCAGCATCCACATCGCCGGCCGGCAGGCTTGGCGCCTCCAGCAGCCGCGCGCGGGCCGCACGCAGCGCGCGCGCCTGCCGCGACAGCTCCCAGCCCTTGGCCAGCAGCACGGTCCAGGTGGCCAGCGAGGCGACGGCCAGCGCGATCATCACGGCTTTGACCACCACGTCGGCGGCCAGGTACATGCCCCACGGGGTCAGGGCGGGTGTGGCCAGGGGCGCCAGGTCAGCAGGCAGCATCGTCGGGGGTTCCATCAGAATCATGAGGAGACGCGCGGCGGCGGGCCGCGCGGGGTTCGGCATCGTCCACTTCCACCAGCGGGGTGGGATCGAGCCGCGGCGCTGGCCGGCTCAGTACGTAGCCGGCGCTGGCCGCAAAGAACAGGCCCACGCCCAGCAGCAACCGCCAGGAGGGATGCGCGCCCCAGCAGAACAGCGCGAAGCCCACCGCCATGCCGGCGCTGGCGAACGCCTTGCCCTTGCGCGACACCGCCCCCTGCTCGCGCCACAGGCGCAGCGAGGGGCCATAGCGCGGATGGGCCAGCAGGCGCTGCTCGAACTTCGGCGAACTGCGGGCGAAGCAGCCCACCGCCAGGATCAGGAAGATGGTGGTGGGCATCACCGGCAACAACGCACCGATCACGCCCAGGCCGACCATCAGCCAGCCCAGCGCGAACCAGAGCCAGCGCATCAGCGGTGGCCGCTCATGCGCCGAATTCCACTTCGACATGGCCATGCACGCTGCGGAAGGCCGCGTCGGCGGCGTCGATCACCTGCTGTTCCTGCTCGGCCGACAGCGGCACCGCGTCCAGCGCCGCCGTGAACTCGCGCCAGTGGCGGGCGGCGCCATCGGGGTGTGCCGCCAGGTGGCGGGCACCGAAATCACGGTCCAGGCCCAGCGCGGCGGCCATCTTGTACAGCACCGTGCCGCCCAGGTTGGAGCCTTCGGCCACGTACAGCCAGCCCAGCGCGGCCGGCAGCGGCAGGTCCGCAGCCAACGGCGTGATGTCCTGGCCCGGCAGGGTCTGCTCGAGATCCTGCAGGTCGTTGCGCACCTGCTGCAGGCGGCGGCGTTCGTGCAGGGCCGGCAGCAGTGCGTCCAGCGCGGGGCTGGCGTAGAGCGCGTCGATGCTGCGGTGGAAACGGTACTGCACGCGCAGGAAGCGGGCGAAGTTGCCACGGTCGGCGAAGATGTCACCGGCCATGATGCGCTTGTCGAGCGCGCCATGACTGTCACGGGTGGCGGCCTTCAGGCGCACGCTGCGGCTGTCGTCGGGGGAAGTTGTCGCGGTCATCGGGGGGTGCCAGGGGGAAGCGTCGATCATGAGACGTGCCACGAGGGGGTTCCCCCAAGACGGCATGCGTCGATAATGCAGCTTACCTTTCCCCTGCCAGGCAGTTTCCAATGATCACCACCGAACCGAGCATGACCAACCTGTTCCTGCAGCTGGGCCTGGACGCCAGCGCCGATGCCATCGCCGGGTTCATCGCCCAGCACCAGCTGGCCACGGAAGTGGAAGTGGCCGACGCCCCGTTCTGGAGCGATGCGCAGCGCCAGTTCCTGGCCGAATCGCTGCAGGCCGATGCCGCCTGGACCACCGTGGTGGACGAGCTGAATGAAGCGCTGCACGAAGACGCGGTGAAGGCCGCGCGCGGGTTGTAAGCGCGCCAAAGGAAACGCCGGGCATGGCCCGGCGCTACCGTTTCATCTGCGCGATCCGCCGGGCATGGCCCGGCGCTACCGTTTCATCTGCGTGATCCGCCGGGCATGGCCCGGCGCTACCGTCTTTCTGCCTGATCCGCGCTACCGGTTTTCAGTAGATCCACGCCATGCGTGGATGGCCGGTCAGTACTTCCAGGTCAACGCCAGGCGCGCGGTGCGGCCCGGGGCCGGCATCACGCCCAGGGCCAGCGGGTCCAGGTAGTAGCGGTCGGTCAGGTTGTCGACGTTGGCTTCCACCGACAGCTGGTCGTTGAAGCTCCAGCTGGCGAACACGTCCACCAGGGTGGTCGGGCGGTACAGCTGCTGGATCGCCGACAGGCCGACGTTCCATTCCTTGTCCAGCTTGCTGATCGGGCCGGCGTTGTGGACCACGCGGGTACCGAAGGTCAGCCGCTCGTCGAACAGGCGCGAACCGACGGTCAGGTTGACCATGTAGCGCGGCGGGTTCTGCGTGTTGGAGTACGAACCCTCGAAACCACCATCGACGCAGTCGGGCGTGTTGGCCAGTTCCTCGATCCTGCGCTGCACGCCATAGGCGCGACGCTCGGCGGCGATGTCCGGTGCGCAGGTCTTGGCCTTGAAGTAGTAGTGCGCCGACAGATCGGCGAACAGCTTGCCGCTGTCATAGCTGGACTGGAACTCCAAGCCCGACACCTTGAACTGGTCGACGTTGCGGATCAGGCCGGCCGACAGCGTGCGGTAATCGCGGGTGATCAGGTCGTCGATGCGGGTGTCGAAGTAGGCCAGCTTCAGCGCCAGGCGGTCGCCGGCGGTGAACAGGTCGTGGCGGATGGTGCTGGCGCCCAGTTCCCAGCTGCGCGCACGTTCGGGCTTGAGTTCGGCCACCGGCTTGGCGGCGGTGAACAGCCCCAGAGTGGTCTCGAACAGGCTCGGCAGCTTGGTGCCTTCGGCGTACTTCAGGTAGACCAAGCTGTCTTCGCTGAAGCGGAAGGCGACGCTGGCGGTCGGCGAGAAGGCGCTGTCGCGGCGGCGGATCGGCTTGGACCAGGTCCAGCTGACCGGCACTTCCAGGTCTTCGGCTTCATCGGCGTCGTAGAAGTTCCAGCCGCCGATGTCAGCCACGGTACCGCGCTCGTAGGGCGAGGCCAGCAGCGAATCCTGGGTGAAGTTGCCGTTGGCATCGGGGTACCAGTTCAGCAGGGCGATGCGCTTGGCCCGCCACGACGGCAGGCTCGGGTCGCCGTTGAGCAGTTCGGTGTAGCGGTACTGGCCCTGCACCTCGTACTGGTCGGGGGTGGCCAGGCGGTTGCGGTCGTGCACGTCCACGCGGTTCCAGCGGCCACCGGCCTGCACTTCCCAATGCTCGTCCGGTGCCCACTTCAGCGAGGCCACCGCACTGTATTCCTTGCGCTCGGCGTTGCGCAGGAAGCGGTTGTTGACCAGGTCATCGTGCATGATCGGGCCGGAGCTGCCCGGCGCGATGTCCTCGTCGCTGTAGGCCAGGCCATAGTCGAGGGTGAAGCGGCCGGCGCTGGTCTCGAAGATCGAGGTGTTGCTGGCGTCCAGGCCGAAGCGCTTCTGCCGCAGCGGATTGCGGTAGGCGTCCTTGTAGCCGGGGTTGCCACTGAAGCTCGGTGCGTCGTACCACTCGGTGCGGCGGTCGTAGTACCACGGGGTGATGCCGGTCAGGTTGTTGTACATCACGCTGTCGGTATCGGTGTACCAGGCGTTGATGCGCAGGTCGACCTTGTCGCTGTCCGGGTTGAAGCGGTATCGCGCGCTGTAGCTGTCCATGTCGACGTGGCCCGGGTCCCACTGCGGCACGCGGTCGCGGTCCACGCGGGTGATCTGCGAGGCCATGATCTCGCCCGCCGTGCCTTCATAGCGGCGGTAGCCCAGCTCCAGGGTCTGCACATCATCGATGCGCCAGGTGCCCTTGAGCAGCGCCGACTTCGACCGCGAGGACGTGTTGAACACTTCCGTGCGCGGCAGGTTCAGCGGTGCCAGCGTGCGCCGCGTCTGCGGAAAATCGTCGTAGCCGTGCTTGCCCGAGAAGTAGTTGCCGTTGTCGCGGTACGCATAGGCGGCGACCAGATCGAAGCGATCCCAATGGCCGGCGGCGGCGACGTTGAAGAACTGGCTGCCGCTGGCACCCCGGTCGGTGCGTGGTGCGGCGTCGTAGCCCGGCAGGTTGTTGGCGCTGTTGTTGGCCAGGCCACCACGCACGCGTACGCCGACATCGCGGCCTTCGCGCAGGACGTCGTCGACGTTCAGCGTTTCCATTTCCACCACGCCACCGATGCCACCGGAGGCGTTGGCCTGCAGGCTCGGACCCTTGGTGATGGTCAACCGCGAGATCAGGTCCGGGTCCAGGTAGGTGCGCTGCGACTGGCCGGCGTAGCCACGGTAGGTGTCCATGCTGGACTGGCCGCCGTCGATGATGACCGGCACGCGGCTCTGCCCCTGGATGCCGCGGATGTTGACGTCGAAGCCGTTGCCCACGCGCGGATCGCCCGCAGTGACGCCGGCCACGCCCTTGACGATGTCGCCGTTGGACGTGCCGCGGAAGCGTTCCAGCTGGGTACGGTTGATCGTGGTGGTGGAACCGACGCTGCGGTAGCTGTCGAGCAGGCGCGCTTCATCGCTGACCGCACCGCCTTCGATGTGCTCGCCGGACACGCTCAGCGTGTCGGTGACGATGACGCCGTTGCCGGCCTGTGCCGGCGCCGCTTCCAGCGTCACCGCGTCGCTGCCGACCCGGCGCGCGACCAGGCCGCTGCCCTGCAGCAGGCGCGACAGCGCATCACTGGCCGACAGCGTGCCGCTGACCGCCTGCGAGGTGACACCGTTGCCGAGCGTGGCCGGATAGGCCACCTGCACGCCGGACTGGCGCATGTAGGCGCGCAGCGCGCCATCCAGCGGCTGGGCAGGAATGTCGAAGCGCAGCAGCGCGGCGGGCGCGGTGGTGCTGGACTGGGCCAGCACGGTCGGCGCGGTGCCGGCCAGGCCAGCGGCGAGCAGGGCGATGCACAGACGGGACGGGCGCGGCGCGCGGCCCGGACGACGGAAGTCGGACATGGGAAACCTGTGAGGGGAACGGAGCCGCGGGCGCGGCGTCATCCGCGCGGGGCGCGGACACAACGACGTACGTGGCGGCGGCGGGTACGTTCGCTGGGTAGGACGAATGGGGCGCGGGGAACCCCAAGGCCGATTCATCCACACGTGGTGTGGATCTACCGGTGCGTGATGCAGTAGAGCCACGCCATGCGTGGCTGCAGGGTTGCCGATCGATTCATCCACGCATGGCGTGGATCTACCGGTGGACGATGGCTACGCCCAAGGGCAGGCGGGTGACCTGCAGGCCTGCGGTCGCGGCCAGCGTGTCCAGCGCCTGTTCCGGCTGGTCGATGCGCAGGGCCGCGCTGACTGCCGGCAGGTGCGACAGGTCACCGCGCACGAAGGTCGGGCCACGGCGATAGCGGCCCACCTCCTGCACGGCATCGGCCACCGTGGCGTCATCCAGCAGCAGCTCGCCCTGGCGCCAGGCGCCGACGCGGTCGGCAGCCACGTCCGCCAGGCGGGTCACGCCGCTGTGTGCGCCGTACATCGCGCGCTGCCCCACCTGCAGGTAGGTCCAGCCACCATCGATCGGGTTGGCCACGCGCACCCGTCCCTGCCCCACTTCGGTTTCCACCGTGCTGTCATGGCGGGCGACGGTGAACGCAGTGGAGATGTCTTCGACCACGCCATTGCCGGCGGCCACGCTGAAGCGGCGCTGCGCATCCGGGGTCACCTCGAACCAGGCGCGCCCCTGCAGCAGCTCGATACGGCGGGCGCGTGCATCGAAGTGCACGGCAATGGCGCTGTCGGCATCGAGCACTGCACGGCTGCCGTCGGGCAGCTGCACCGCCTGCACCTGGTGGTTGCTGCGATGGTCGGCCTGCAGGCGCAGCCAGGCGTCGGGGGCGGTTACCAGCAGCGCCAGAGCGGCTGCTACGGCGGCGGCCCAGTGCAGGCGGCGGCGGGAACGCACACGCCCACGCGCCGCCGGAAGCGTTGCGGCTGTGGCCGCTGCCACCGGCGATGCGCCGAGGCAGCGCCACAGGCGCCGTTCGTGCTCGAAGGCGCGACGATGCCCAGGCTGCGCCAGCCACTGCTCGAACGCCTGCATGCGCGCATCGCTGTGCTCGCCGGACGCCAGGAACACGATCCAGTCCCGGGCCTGTTCGGCCACGGGGTCGTCTGCGCGGGCGCTGGAAGGAGAGTGCGGGCTCATCGGCTGGCAGGCGGGCGCGGTCAGGCGCAGTGGAAAGGACGGAACCGCACTGCGGCCCGTGGATCAAGACGTTCGTCGTGCAGCGGCCCCCAAGGGCGATTGATCATCGACCCTCGCGGGCCCAGGCCAACCGGGCCAGGGCGCTGCGCACGTGGTTTTCCACCGTGGTGACCGACACGCCCAGGCGGCGGGCGATCTCGGCCTGGGTCAGCCCCTGCAGCCGGTTGAGGCGGAAGATGGTGCGGGTCGGCTCAGGCAGGTGCCCGGCGGCATCCAGCACCCGCTGCAGCTCATCCTGGGCCATCACCTGGTCTTCGGTGGACACCTCGTCCTCCTCCTGCCACAGGTAGTGCTCGGCCAGCAGGCGGTTGCGGCGCGTCGACTCGCGGCCATGGTCGGTGGCCAGGTTGATCGCCAGGCGGTACAGGTAGGCACGCGGGTTGTCGATGCACTGCTGGTTGTCGACACCACGCGCCTTGAACCAGACCGCCTGGATCACATCCTCGGCACCACTGTCGCCGCCGAGGATGCGCTGCACCCGGCGCAGCAGCGCTGGCCGTTCACGGATCAGCAGTTCGGTGAGGGTGGCGGCATTGGAAGGCATGCGCGGCGGACGGGACAGACGGGGGCGGCGCGCATGCTACTCCGTAAATGCGAATCAGTCACGTTTACACCTCCGTCACCCCCGCTCCTAGAGGCAGTCGGTCAGTGCCTCATAGGCGCTGACCGTACTGCCTGGCAACGAGGCATCCAGTGCGTCGTCGGGCGACCCTGCTTCCCACAGCTGAAGGAGCTGCTCGAGCGAGGTGCCGGCAGCCAGCGGCAGCTTGCAGGCGTACATCGCGTGGTCAACATCGATCTTTCCGGTCTGCCGCACCCACGTCTGGCTACCAGCAAATGTCCAGACGCAGCTGCCAACGGCCCCCGAGGCCTGATGCACCGAACAGCGCAGACGCATGGCGCGAAGGTTGTAGTACTCGCCCTCGCAGAAGGTGTCGCCGCAGATGTTGTCAAACCCCCTTTCAAGGCGACGCTCGGCGGCAACGAACCTCGCGTGGCCAGCGCCTGGAGCGGGATAGTCCCGGGCATCCACATACAGCGGCCCCGCCTGGGCAGTTCCTGCCAGCAGCAGAGCGCAGGCCAGCCCTTGTCGCACGTGCGCGCGCATCAGCCTGTCCTCCCGGTGTTGCCGATGCACCCGGGCAGTACGTCAAACAGCCCATGGTCGAGCCCGGGCAGAGGCGCCGACAGGCCTCCCGGGGCATCCAGCGCGGCATGGAAGGCCTCAACCGGCACTCCCGGGCGAAGCTCCAGAGGGCAGGCCCAGCGCCTGTTGTCAGCGTGTACCTCGCCACTGTCGGCGTCCACCGACAGTTCGCTGGCCACCACCACCCATACGCATCGCTGCACGGTACCGCGATGGGCCAGCACGGCACAGCGGAACTGCAGCACCTGGTAGTTGCTGTAGTCACCCTCGCACCAGGTATCGGCGCAAAGCCGGTCAAACTCCCGCTGCAAGGCCGACTCCAGCCCATAGGCGCGGTCCCAGTTGGCCTCCGGCCGGGGGTAGTCGATCAGGTCGACGTGCAGGCCACGGGCGAGCACGGGCAGGGGTGCCAGCAGCAGGGCGACACAACAGCACCAGCGGTTCCAGTTCATGGCAGGGCTCCTTGGTATGGACGTCCAGCCTGCCCATGCGGCGGGGAGGAGCCCATCGGGGAACCCCGCCCCGGCCCCTCCGGCGGGGACCACTACGAAGGTCGGCGCTGCCCTACCCTGCACAGCGCCCGGCAAAGGCATAAAATGGTCAGCTATCCGTCCACATCCCCCACCTGGAGCACACCATGGGTCTGGAACTCGTCTCGCCCGGCAAGAACCCGCCGGAAGAAATCAACGTCATCATCGAGATCCCGAAGGACTCGGAGCCGGTGAAGTACGAAGTGGACAAGGAAACCGGCGCGATCTTCGTCGACCGCATCCTGTCGACCCCGATGCGCTACCCGTGCAACTACGGCTACGTGCCGAGCACCCTGTGCGGCGATGGCGACCCGGCCGACGTGCTGGTGGTGCTGCCGCTGCCGCTGGTCCCGGGCTCGGTCGTGCGTTGCCGTCCGGTCGGCGTGCTGAAGATGAGCGATGAAGCGGGCAGCGACGAGAAGATCCTGGCCGTGCCGGTCTCGAAGATCTTCAGCGGCTACGCCCATGTCGAAGACATCGCCCAGGTGTCCAGCCACTGGCTGGAGCGCATCGGCCACTTCTTCGAGCACTACAAGGACCTGGAAAAGGGCAAGTGGGTCAAGCTGGACGGTTGGGGTGGCGCGGCCGAGGCCAAGCAGATCCTGATCGAGGCGCACCAGCGCCACCTCGACAGCAAGGCCTGAGCCTGAACAGGATCGCTCCGGTGCTGCGCGCCGGAGCGATGCTGGTCACGTTTCAACACTGCGGGCCATCACTGTTGGCGCCGTATTAGGTAAATTGCGTCACTTCACACGTCATCGATGCACACCGTCGAGACAGCCAGGGGAATGTGTCGTGCGTATTCTGCTAGTTGGGGATTCAGCCAGCCTGCCGGCTGAGCTGAGCGAATTCATTGCCGATCTTGGGGAAGAATGGCAACCGCTGACCGCCGTCGATGGCCACACTGCGATGACCGCAGTGGCTGCGCAGGGCGTGGATGCGGTGATCGTCTGCCCGCAGCTGCCCGATCTCAACGCAACCACGTTGCTCGGCCAGATCCGCACGCTGCGGCCTGAAACCATCCGTATCGCGCTGGTCGATGCCCAGCATGGCAACCGGCCGCCGCCGGCGCGCCTGATCGGCGTGGCCCACCGCTTCCTGCCGCTGCCGCTGGCGCCGGAAGTGCTGCTGGAAGCGCTGACCAGCCTGGAAGAGCTGCGCGACGTGCTGGACAGCCCGCGCCTGCGCGATGCCATCGGCCGCATCGAGAAGCTGCCCTCGCCGCCGCATCTGTACCTGAGCCTGACCCAGGCGCTGGAACATGACGACGACACCGACAGTGCCGACGTGGCCAAGCTGGTTGCCGCCGATCCGGCGATCGCGGCCAAGGTGCTGCAGCTGTCCAATTCGGCGTTCTTCAGCCAGGGCCGCACCATTGCCGACCTGCGCACCGCGGTGACCCGCCTGGGCCTGGCCACGCTGCGTGACCTGGTGCTGGCCAGCGAAGTGTTTTCCGCACCGACGCTGTCCACTGCCGAGCGCAATTCGCTGCAGCAGCGCGCGCTGATGGCCTCGCGCCTTGCCGCGCGCCTGCTGCCCGAATCCAGTGCCGAGCTGGGCGCGACGGCCGCCCTGCTGGCCGATATCGGCCTGCTGCTGCCGGGTGTGCGCAACGAGCGCAGCGAACCGGCGCTGGCCGACGATCCGCGCCCCGGCCATGCCGAGGCCGGTGCCTACCTGCTGGGCCTGTGGGGCCTGCCGATGCCGATCATCGAAGCAGTGGCCTTCCACCTGCAGCCGCAACGTGCCAACACGCGCAGCTTCTGGGTGACCGGTGCGGTGCACGTGGCCCTGGCGCTGGTCAACGGCGACCCGGTGGACGAGGACTACCTGCAGCGTGCCGGCGTGCTGAACAAGCTGCCGCAGTGGCGCGAGCATGCCAACAGCCTGATGGGGCTGGTACCGACCGAGGCCTGAGCCTGGCGGCGCGGGCAGAGACCAGGGGGCAGGCCGCGAGGCCTGCCCTTTTTTCATGTGCGCGTGCCACACGGCAGGCGCCGCACAAAGAAAGAGGGCGGACCTTGCGGCCCGCCCTCCTCTACTACGTACGTATTGCGACGCTTCGATGGATCAGAAGCGCTGGGTGTACTTCATGTACAGGAAGCGACCCACGTCGAAGCCACCGTAGTAGGCGAACGCCGAGTTCGGGGCCGAGTACATCAGCGGACCCTTGTGATCGAACACGTTGTTGGCGCCCAGGGCGATGGTGGCGTCCCACGGTGCCTTCCAGCTGACCTGCAGGTCGTGGAAGGTGTTGGAGCCGGTCTTGCGCAGCGGGTCAGCCTCGCCGTTGGCGTAGTGGTTCGGCGCATTGCACCAGAACTCGCCGGTGTCGATGCAGCCTTCCTTCATGCCCGAGTAGTAGCGAGCGGTGTAGTTCACGCCGAAATCGCCGTACTGCCAGTTGACGCCGAGGTTCGAACGCACGCGGAACAGGCCGGCTTCGCCGACGCGACCGATCGTGATGGTGTCGCCGTCGCTGTTCTGGCCTTCTTCGTCGTACTTGGACATGTAGCTGGTCGTCCAGTCGATGTTGAACTGGCCGATGGCCAGCTCCGGCAGGCGGTACTTGACACCCAGGTCGAAACCTTCGGTTTCCATCTTGCCGAGGTTGGCGGTGCCGTAGGTGATGGCGCTGACGTGGCCGTCATTGCCACGGACGACGTCCGCACAACGGGCCGAGTTGCCCAGCACGTAGCAGTCACGCAGGATGCGGTCGACGCTGTCAGCGATGATCATGTCGCTGATTTCGTACTTGTACCAATCCAGCGACAGATCCAGGCCCTGCACGAACTGCGGGCTCCACACCAGGCCGAAGGTGGTGCTCTTC
The DNA here is from genome assembly GCF_030053215.1 of Stenotrophomonas sp. PFBMAA-4. Classification (NCBI taxonomy): domain Bacteria; kingdom Pseudomonadati; phylum Pseudomonadota; class Gammaproteobacteria; order Lysobacterales; family Lysobacteraceae; genus Stenotrophomonas; species Stenotrophomonas sp. PFBMAA-4. The sequence goes on from NZ_JASGBW010000012.1 coordinate 111,068, forward strand.
GAGGTTTCCGGCTTCAGGTTCGGGTTGGCACCGGAGATGAACTGGTCACCCGACTGGCACGGCAGGGTCGAGCAGACCTTGCCAGCCTGGCCCACCTGGGTGTAACCGACCGGCACGCCGGCCGAGTTGCACGCTGCGTTGCCGTTGACCGAACCCGGAGCGGTGATGCCGCAGGGATCGATGTACGACTCGAAGCTCGAGCTCAGGCCACCGTACAGATCGTTGATGGTCGGAGCACGGAAGCCTTCGGCGTAGGTGCCGCGGACCAGCAGGCCGTCCATCGGACGCCAGGTCAGGCCGAACTTGCTGTTGGTGGTGCCACCGAAGTTGCTGTAGTCCGAATAACGGCTGGCAACGTTCAGGGTCAGTTCCTTGGCGAAGGCCACGTCAGCCAGCAGCGGCACGTTCAGTTCGAGGTAGACCTCGTTCAGATCGTACTCACCACGGGTCGGCTTCTGGCCCAGGCCGGTGGACTGGCCCGACTGTGCGAAGGCGTCCGGCACGTAGCTGCCTTCTTCCTTGCGGTGCTCGACACCCAGGGCGAAGCCCAGGTCACCGGCCGGCAGGGTCACGATGGAACCGGCCAGGTTGGCGGTGAAGCTGGTGGTCTTGGTGATGCCGCGGGTGGTGAAGGTCGGGAACAGGAAGTCCTGCAGTTCCGGGTCAGCCAGCGAACCCTGGCCTGCAACGCCGTACGGCAGCAGCGGGTTCCACGGGCGGCAGCCCGACAGCGACGGGTCCAGCACGCCCTTGACGCCGCACTGGGCAACGCCGTTGTCGTCGATGTACGAAGCGCCCAGGGCCTGGCGGGCACCGATCAGGCTCATGTCACCGCGGTTGGTCTTGATCGACTCGTTGCGGTTCCACAGTGCGCCGACGTCCCAATCGAAGGTCTTGCCGGCGAAGTCGAAGTAGCCGCTGACGGTCGGCGCGAAGCGCAGGGTCTTCAGCTGGCTGTCGGTGGTGCGCGGCACTTCCCACAGGCGACGGCGGAAGCTGACGTCCTGGCCCTTCACCGGGTTGAAGGCACTGCTGCCGCTCAGCGGGGTGTTGATGTCCGTCGAAGCGGACTGGTACGGATAGCCGGCGATCTGCTGGAACGTCTGGCGCTCGTTGTAGAGCAGGTCAGTGTTCAGGCTGATCGAATCGGTGAAGTCGTAAGTGCCGTTGATGTAGACCGACTTGCGCTTCACGCCGGTCAGCAGGGTCATCTGCTGGTTGGCATTGGCGTATTCGTCTTCGGTCAGCTCGTGGTAGTCGGCTGCGTTGGTCGGGTCGCCGCCCTGGTTCAGGGTCTGCCACACCGCGGTCTTGCCGTCTGCACAGTTGTACAGGGTCGGGTTGCACCAGGTGCTGTTCTGGCTGACCGGGCTCCAGTCTGCCGAGGTCGAGTTCGGACCCAGCGCGCCATCACGGCTGTACCAGCGGTCCTTGGCCCACACCGGATCCTGCTTGTTGTACTCGGCCGACAGGGTCAGACTGCCGCGCTCACCGCGGGCACCCAGGGTCATCGAGTAGGTTTCGGTGTCGCCGTCGCCGTCGCCGTACTGGCCAACGTAGACCTGCGCTTCGCCACCGTCGAAGTTCTTGCGGGTGATCACGTTCACGACGCCGGCGATGGCATCCGAACCGTAGATCGAGGACGCGCCGTCCTTCAGGATCTCGATGCGCTCAACGGCCGACATCGGGATCTGGCTCAGGTCCTGCAGGCCGGAGGTGGAAGCGCCCAGGCGCTTGCCGTTCATCAGCACCAGGGTGCGCTCGGCGCCCAGGTTGCGGATGTCGACGTAGTAGCCGCCGACGTTCTCGCCCGAAGCCAGCGACTCCGAACGGGAGATGGCCGGGGAGCCGGCCGAAGTTAGGTTGTTCAGCACGTCAGCGACGCTCGAGAAGCCCTGCTTTTCTAGGCTTTCACGGGTCATCGTCAGGATCGGCTGCTGCGTCTCCATGGCGGCGCCGCGGATGCGCGAACCGGTGACCGAAATACGATCGAGGTCGGTGGTGCCAGAAGCCGCTTCCTGGGCGGAAGCGAACGCAGGCGTCAGCGCCAGCGCAATGCCGGCCGGCAGCAGGCCGAGACGCACTGCGGGATTACGGAAGTTCATCAATCTCTCCAAGGTACGTGTTAGCAGCGTGTTAAAACACCCCAGCACGTTACGATTGCGTTGCAGCGCTGTATTTGCGCGACACACCCGGAGACTTTGCTGATTGTGGCGGAAGCTTCGCGCCGTTTTCACGAAAACGCGAAGCAGAGGTGCCATAGCGCGCGCGGAAGGCGCGGGCGAAGCTGCAGCAGTTGTCGAAGCCGCTGGCGGCAGCCACCTCGCCCACCATCATGTCCGTGTCGCGCAGCAGGTCTGCGGCACGCTCCAGGCGCAGGCGTGCGGACAGCGACTGCGGGCTTTCCTCGTACAGGCTCTGGAAGGTCTTGGAGAGGTACCAGCTGGAGAAGTTGGTCAGCTCGGCCAGTTCGCCGATGCGCACCACACGGTGGCTGTTGCCTTCCAGGTACAGGCGGGCGCGCTGCATGCGGCCGAATACCTGGCGCTTGCGGCTGCGCGAGCGGCCCGGGCAACGCTGCACGTTGTCCGCCATGCTGCGCTGCAGGCCGGCCAGGTGCAGCAGCAGCGGGCGCAGTGCCGGCGCCGGCAGGCCATTGGCCAGCGCATCACGCCACAGGCGCAGGCCGACACGGGCGTCGCTGCGGCTCATCCGGCCACGCCCTGCGTACAGGCCGCAGTCGGCCATCTCGGCCAGCACGCGCAGCGATTCGGCGTTCAGGCTCAGGCCCACGCACAGGCCGTTGCGGCCGGCCTGCACCAGCGGGCGCGATTCCTTCTCGAACGCGATCCATTCGCCCTGGCGCAGCCGGAAGCGGCCTTCCTTCGCCTCGACCCAGGAGGTGCCACGCACCTGCATCCACACCGTGAAGCTGGTGCCGGAGGTCTGCAGGCTGCCGAGACGGGCCACGCCCAGGCAGGTCGGCGAGACGTCGTCGATGGCCTTGTCGAGGGACACGGTTTGGCCGCGATCGGCCAGGGAGAGTTGACGCATGGAGGCACCACGGATTTGCCAAGTACAGGCCACCGTTTTGCCCAATCAGGTGCCTCCGCGTCAGGAAAGTCTGACGAGATCGCCACGAATTCGCGACGAGATCCCCACGAAGAAGTTACGAAGGCCCATTCTCTTTGAAAATCATGAACTTGCTGAAGGCCGGAAACAGCGGCGGCGGCTGCCGGGGCAGGCGCATGACGCCGATGTCGGCGCCGTCACTGACCGCCAGGGCGAGGTACAGGTCGTTTCCGTCAGCGCTGGCACTCAAGCCATTGCCAGCACTCAACCGCTGCGCATCCAGGCAGCGCTCCGGCTGCTCCTGGCCATCGCGCATGCGCACCAGCGTGGTGGCACAGGCATTGCTGGTGCCCAGGTAATCGACGCCGCCCTGCCCCGCCACGGTCCAGGTCCGGTAGCGCCAGCGGCTGGGCCGGTCCTGGCTGATCTGCTGGACGCTGTCCGGCGCCAGCGCCGGATCGATCGACCACAGCCCGCTTGCGGCCAAGCGGGTGAACACCACGCGCCCGCCGCTTCGGTCAAAGCGGGCCTGGGACACGCCTTCCACGCTGGCCAGGCGCCGCCACGGTTGGCTGCTGCGGTCGAACAGGCTCAAGCGGGTGGCCTGGTCCGCATCGCGCTCCAGCACCAGCAGCTGATCCGGGTTTGCCCCGTACAGGACCTGCAGGGGCTGCTCGACCGGCACCGGCAACAGCTGCAGCCGCTCGTCGCGGGGAGCGATCTCATAGACCACCGCGTTGCCGTGCTCATCGCGGCCTACCACCAGCACCTGGCGGCTGTCCTCGGACCAGTCCGGGGCCTGTCGGGCTTCCGGGCGCAGCCCTTCGATCGGCCGCAGCGAATCAGGCCGCTGCAGGTCCGCCCACCACAGCGCGAAGCTGCCGGAACGGTCGGAACTGAAGACCATCTGGTGGCCATCGGGGGCCAGCATCGGCTGCCCGTCACGCCCACTGGAGGCAAACAGGCGCTCGCTGGCGCCGGTCGACGGCACCCTGAACACGCCGAACTGGGCGCGGCGATGGACGAAGGCGAGCATGTCGCCGCGTCGCGACACCGCCGGCCATTGCGCATCATCCAGGCCGGCATCACGCAGGGTGCGCCGTGCCACGTCCAGGTAGTACAGGCGCGCTTCGCTGTCCACGCGGCGGCCGAACACGATGCTGCGGCCATCGCCGAGCCAGGCCCAGCCGCGCAGTTCCGCCGCCTCGTTGGTCAACTGCTCGGGCGTGCCGCCCGCAGCCGGCACACGCCACAGATCGCCCAGCTGCGGGTTGCGCACGAACACCAGCCAGCGGCCGTCCGGCGAGTAACGCGGGGCGTAGTCGAAATCGTCCTCGTCCACGGCGTAATCGAGCGCACGCCACTGCCCGGTAGGCAGGTCCAGCACGCGGATGCCGCGATGGGCGTAACGGCCCACCATGCTGCCGAACACCAGGCCACGGCCATCAGGCGTCCAGTCGAAGCTCAGCAGTTCGGTGCCATCACAGCGGGTGGCCTGGCGCAGCGCGCCGCCCGTGGCACTGGCCACCAGCACCTGGCAGCTGCCGCCAGCGCCGAAACGCGCAAAGGCGATCTCGCGGCCATCCGGCGACCAGGTGGGGAAACGGTCGTTGGCACCTTCCGGCGGCGACAGCAGCTGGCGCGCCGGCGCATTGCCGGAGGTCTGCACCTTGATCGCGTTGCCGCCCTTGCCGTCCTCGTTGGCGCCTTCATAGGCGACCTGCGAACCGTCCGGCGACAGCGTGGGATAGGTCTCGAATCCAGCGGTTGCGGTGATCAGCCGGTACGGGCGCTCGGGGCTGCCGATCACGCGCGTGCCATCTTCCACGGCGGCATCCACCGGCGAACTCACCGGGGACGGACGCCGCACCAGCAGCACGGTCATCACCAGCAACGCCAGCAACATGGCAATGCCCAGCGCCAGCAGCAGGCGCCGGCGCCAGTAACGCCAGCGACGGCGTGCCAGCGACGGCGCAGCAGGCGGCGGCGTTACCAGCGCAGCATCGAGGGCATCAGCCAGCGGCAGCGTTGCGTCTTCCACGCCTTCCGGCGCTGCATCGGCCAGCACCTGCACCGGTACAAGCAATCGATAGCCGGTCTTGGCGATGGTTTCGATGTACGCCTGGCCGTTGTCCTGGTCGGTGCTGAACGCCTTGCGCAACTGCGTCACAGCCTGGGTCAGCACATCGTTGGTCGGCAGCGTATCCGGCCACACTTCGGCGAACAGTTCTTCGCGCGTGACCACGCGCCCGGGTTGACGCAGCAGCACGCGAAGCACGCCCAACGCCTTCGGCGTCAGCCGACGCGGACGACGCGCGCCCACGACATCGACCTCTCGCGAGGACAATGTCACGGTGCAATCGCCGATGCGTATGCGATCGGCTTCAGGCGGCTGGGTTTCGCTGCTGGTCATCTGCTGCTACAGGTTTGAAACGGGCCACGGAAACAACGATGGGTCGATACCACTCAGTCCGGGGCACAGCGAGAAGCCAGATTCCGCAAAAAGCATCAGCGCATACCGCAAAAAAAACCAAGCCGACGAATATTAGCCTATGCAGGTTACCTCGCCTACGCGTGGACGACATCAGGCTCTCTCTCGCCGACGCATTCACATAAGCAGCAACATCATTCGCGCCCTTCTGGGCGCGAAATTTTTATCTGACGTTCATTTTCAGAGCCGCCGGATCATGGTCAGGCCGACCAGTCGCGAAACCACCAGAGCGACGTACATAACCCCGGAAAACTGCTCCAGCATGACCAATGCGCGTGCCTGCGGATGCAGCGGAACGACGTCGCTGAGCCCTACCCCCGACAGCAAGCTGAAGCTCAGATAAAGCAGCTCCATCCACGTGCGTTGAGGGCCCTCTCCGCTGCCCTGGAAACTCCCCGGATACCACTGCTGGCACACTGCGAATGCGAACGCGAATCCCCACGCCAGCAACGTGAACGTGGCACCGGCAGCGAACAGTTCATCGCGGGTGACCTTGTGGTCCTGCAGCATGTAGGCGATCAACGCGCCTGCCGTATAGAAATACAGCAGGCTTTCCAGCAGCTGCGCCGTGGTGCCCAGCGCCGGGCGGTCCAGCAGCGCACCGGCGATGGAAAACACCACTGACGGGATGGCCAGCACCAGCGCCAGCCATGTTCCCAGCGGGCTGCGCTGCACCACCCACAGCGCCAGGCCGAGCACGGCCATGCCGAACACGCCGAGTGCGGCACGCCCGCCTGCAGTGTCATCCAGCGCCGGGTACAGCAGCACGGCAATCAGCTGCGCACCCAGCAACCAGGCAGAAGGATGACGGCGGGCGATGGCCAGCCAGCGGGTGGTGATGGCAACGGGCATGGCGTCCTTCCCCTGGTCGATGGCGCGAGGATAGCCGGTGCAGCGTGACGCATGCGCGGTGATAGCGCCGGGCCGTGCCCGGCAGTTTCCACAGACCGCTGCGCTCGCCGGGCATGGCCCGGCGCTACCGCTGCCAACCGGCCTCGGCGTAGTCGCGCACATCCTGGGTGATCTTCATCGAGCAGAAGTTCGGGCCACACATCGAACAGAAATGCGCCTGCTTGTGTGCATCCTTCGGCAACGTTTCGTCGTGGAAAGCCTTGGCCTTTTCCGGATCCAGGCCGAGGTGGAACTGGTCTTCCCAGCGGAATTCGAAGCGTGCCTTGCTCAGTGCGTTGTCGCGCACCTGCGCACCGGGATGGCCCTTGGCAAGGTCTGCCGCATGCGCCGCGATGCGATAGGCCATGATGCCGTCGCGCACGTCCTGCCGGTTGGGCAGTCCCAGGTGTTCCTTCGGCGTCACGTAGCAGAGCATCGCCGTGCCGAACCAGCCGATCATCGCCGCACCGATGGCGCTGGTGATGTGGTCGTAGCCCGGCGCGATGTCGGTGGTCAGCGGCCCCAGCGTGTAGAACGGCGCTTCACCGCATTCGCGCAGCTGCTTGTCCATGTTTTCCTTGATCAGCTGCATCGGCACGTGGCCAGGGCCTTCGATCATGGTCTGCACATCGTGCTTCCAGGCGATCTTCGTCAGTTCGCCCAGCGTTTCCAGCTCGCCGAACTGCGCCGCGTCGTTGGCATCGGCAATGCAGCCCGGGCGCAGTCCATCGCCCAGCGAGAAGGTCACGTCATAGGCCTTCATGATTTCGCAGATCTCTTCGAAATGCGTGTAGAGGAAGTTTTCCCTGCGGTGCGCCAGGCACCACTTGGCCATGATCGAGCCGCCGCGGCTGACGATGCCGGTCACCCGGCTGGCGGTGAGCGGCACATAGCGCAGCAGCACGCCGGCGTGGATGGTGAAGTAGTCCACGCCCTGCTCGGCCTGTTCGATCAGCGTGTCGCGGAAGATCTCCCACGTCAGCGCTTCGGCGCGGCCGTCGACCTTCTCCAGCGCCTGGTAGATCGGCACGGTGCCGATCGCCACCGGCGAGTTGCGGATGATCCACTCGCGCGTTTCGTGGATGTGCTTGCCGGTGGACAGGTCCATCACGGTGTCGCCGCCCCAGCGGATCGCCCACACCAGCTTCTCCACCTCTTCGGCGATGCCCGAGGACACCGCGCTGTTGCCGATGTTGGCGTTGATCTTGGTGAGGAAGTTGCGGCCGATGATCATCGGCTCGCTTTCCGGGTGGTTGATGTTGTTGGGCAGCACCGCGCGCCCGCGGGCGATTTCATCGCGTACGAATTCGGGGGTGATGATGTTCTGGATGGCAGCGCCGAACGATTGCCCCGGATGCTGCTGCAGCAGCACAGCATCACGGATCGCTTCCAGCCGCTGGTTTTCGCGGATGGCGACGAATTCCATTTCCGGCGTGATGATGCCGCGCCGCGCGTAATGCATCTGGGTGACGTTGGCACCGGCACGCGCACGCCGCGGCAGGCTGCGCGCGGGGAAACGCACGGGGTCGAGCTTTGCATCGTGTTCGCGGCCACGGCCGAACGCAGAGCTCAAGCCATCAAGCTGTTCGGTATCGCCACGCTCCTCCACCCAGCCACGGCGCAACGCCGGCAGCCCTGCGGAGAGATCGATCTGCACCTCTGGATCGGTGTACGGGCCGGACGTGTCGTAGACGGTGACCGGCGCGTTCTCGCCGCCGCCGAACAGCGCGGGCGTGCGCGCCAGCACGATTTCGCGCATGGGCACGCGCAGGTCCGGGCGTGAGCCGGGCACGTGGATCTTGCGCGAACCGGCAATCGGCTCGGTCACCGAGGCGGAGAGTTGCTGGGCCTGTTGCTGCAGGGCGGAAAGCTGTGCGTTCATCGGGCATCGTCCAGAAAGGTCAGGGACGAAGCGGCGGCGCACTGCGCACCGCGCCCGGACGGTCCTTGGGCGGACTCCGGGCACGGCTGCACTGCAAAGCTTCCCTACGCCGGTATGAGCCGGATCAGGTTCCAAGGGACTATCTCAACCGCGACCACCAGGCCGCGGTACCCCCGCTTCTTGCCGCGCATTAGAACACAGAGCGACCGTCGTTAACGGAACGATGACATTCCGTTCAGTAACGTGATGCGGTGCCGCATGCGCGGCACTCGCTGCAAGCTCTGGCTCGCTCTCCTCAATCCCTTGATCGGAGAAGCTCCTTCATGGTGTTTCGCGTTTCCATTGCACTGGTTCTGCTGCTGGTGCTGCTCGCCGGTGTCGCTCCCGGCCCCTTCAACAGCGTCGTGCAGAGCATCCTCGGCGAACTCATCCGCGGCATCGGCTGGCTGTACCTGCTGGTCGTGTTCCTCGCGCTGGTGTTCCTGATGTACCTGGCGTTCGGCCGCTTCGGCAACCTGCGCATCGGCGGCGAAGATGCCGAACCCGAATTCTCGCGCGCCAGCTGGATGTCGATGCTGTTCGCCGCCGGCATGGGCATCGGCCTGGTGTTCTGGGGCGCGGCCGAGCCCATCTCGCACTTCAGCAAGCCACCGGAAGGTCTGGCGCCTGAAAGCATGGAAGCGGCGCGCGCTTCGATGCGCTACGCGTTCTTCCACTGGGGCCTGCACCCGTGGGCGATCTACGCGCTGATCGGCCTGGCGATGGCCTGGTTCCAGTTCAACCGCAATGGACGCGGCCTGGTCAGTGACATGCTGCAGCCGATCATCGGCCGCCACCACCGCGGCTGGATCGGCAAGGTGGTGAACATCGCCGCCGTCGTCGCCACCGCGATCGGCGTCGCCACCACGTTGGGCTTCGGCACCATCCAGATCGGCGCCGGCGTGGAGCGCATCTTCGGCCTGCATGCCGGCGTGCCGCTGCAGCTGACCATCATCGCGGTCGCGTTCGTGCTGTACATGGCCTCCACCCTGAGTGGCGTGGACAAGGGCATCAAGTGGCTGTCCAACTTCAACCTGGCGCTGGCGGCATTGCTGCTGGCGCTGGTGCTGGTGCTCGGCCCGACCGGCGCGATCTTCAATACCTTCACCACCACGCTGGGGTCCTACCTCAACCAGCTGGTGACGATGAGCCTGCGCATGTCGCCGTTCTCGTCCAGCACGTGGGTGGCCGACTGGACGATCTTCTACTGGGCGTGGTGGATTTCCTGGGCACCGTTCGTGGGTTCGTTCATCGCCCGCATCTCGCGCGGGCGCAGCGTGCGCGAGTTCGTGGTGGGCGTGGTGCTGGCGCCGACGCTGCTGGGCTTCTTCTGGTTCTCGGTGTTCGGCGGCACGGCCATCTGGTCGCAGATCTTCGGCCACGCCGATCTGGTGCAGGCACTGGGCAATGGCTACGAGACGGTGCTGTTCACCCTGTTCGACAGCATGCCGATGCCGTTGCTGCTGTCATGCATCGCGCTGGTGCTGCTGATGATCTTCTTCGTGACCTCGGCCGACTCGGCGGTACTGGTGCTGGCCAGCATGTCGACCGACGAGGCGGGCGATCCGCCGCTGAAGCGCAAGCTGGCCTGGGGCGTGGGCATCGCGCTGATTGCCGGGGCGCTGCTGCTGGCCGGCGGCCTGGATGCGTTGCAGGGGATGATCACGATTGCGGCGCTGCCGTTCGCGCTGTTGATGGTGCTGGTGATGGTGTCGCTGTACCGGGTGTTGGATGAGGAGTACACGCGGGAGCGGCGGCAGGCGCAGCGCCAGCGGCACATGATCGATGCGTGGATTGCGCGGGAGATGGCGGCGCAGGAAGAGACGCAGGCGGAGGCGGCGCGCGCGCAGGATTCGGATTGAGGGTGTTTTTTTGCAGGGCTTGCAGCCCTGCACCTGCAAAAGCCGAAGCAAGATCAAAAGCGGCTCTGGGTTGCTGCTGGTTGGGCGGGGCGGTGTGGGTGGGCAGGACACGCCGTGAACCTGTGGTGGTCAACCATTTCTGGACACTCTCAAGGGGTGTTCAGGCTGCCTGCGCTTCGTGGAGCGCAGGCGGGACC
>NZ_JASGBW010000013.1:0-110732 GCF_030053215.1 Stenotrophomonas sp. PFBMAA-4
AGCGGCCGGCACTACCGTGTCCGTCTGCCGGAAGGGCTGGCGCCCCTCCGGCAACACAGTTGCTACATGGACGTATTCACGGCGTCCCCCAGCCAACCCACCCTCCCGGCCAACCCTCAATTACCAAGGCTTTCAGCCCCCACCACGGAGGGGCTCCGCCGTTCGCCGATCCCCCGCCGCAGGCGCGCCTTCCGCGCAGGAAAAAAATTTCCAGCAGGCCTGTCGATTCCCGTCCCCCCGGTTCGTCGTACCAGATGAAGGGCACGCAGAACGCCGCCCACGGGAGAGCCGCATGAAAGTCATGGTCATCGTCAAAGCCAACACCGATTCCGAAGCCGGCCGCCTGCCCAGCGAAGCGGAACTGGCCGAAATGGGCGCCTACAACGAACAACTCGTCGCCGCCGGCATCATGCTCGCCGGCGAAGGCCTGCACGCCACCGCACGCGGCCGCCGCATTCATTTTGGCGCCGCCGCCCCGCAGGTGCAGGCCGGGCCGTTCGGGCCGCCCAGCGAGCAGATCGCCGGCTTCTGGCTGTGGAACGTGCGCTCGCTGGACGAGGCCGTCGAATGGGCCAGCCGCGCCCCGTTCGGCGCCGGCGGCACCCTCGAGCTGCGCCCGCTGATCACCGCCGAGGATTTCGGCGAAGCCTTCACTCCCGAATTACAGCAGCAGGAACAGCGTCTGCGGGAACAGCTCGCAGATTGATCGGATTGACCCGACCCTTCGCCGGGAATGCCCCGGCGCTTCCACCCAACGGAGCACCGCCATGAAACTGATTCCCTTCCTTGGCTTCAGCGGCCAGGCCCACGATGCGATGGCCTTCTATGCCAAGGCCCTCGGTGGCCAGGTCACCTCGGAAATGAAGTACCGCGACATGCCGCCTTCCGACGGCTCGCCAGGCTGCAATGAAATGCCCGCCGAGACCCTCGACCATGTGGCGCACAGCCAGCTGGAGATCGACGGCGCTATCCTGATGGCGGCCGATGGCCCGGGTGGCGGCGAGGGCGGATCGACCACGATCAATGTCGACGTCGGCAGCATCGAGGAAGCCGAGCGCGTGTTTGCCGCGCTGGCCGAGGGCGGGCAGGTGCAGATGCCGATTGCCGAAACCTTCTGGGCCCATCGCTGGGGCATGCTGATCGACCGCTACGGCAAGCCGTGGATGGTCAACTGCATGAAGCAGCCCTGATCCATCCCATCACCTATCACCCGCACAGGAACCGCAACGATGAGCGCACCGCAACCGCAGATGATCTTCGTCAACCTGCCCGTGCAGGACCTGCAACAGTCCAAGGACTTCTTCAGCGCGCTGGGCTACAGCTTCAACCCGGCGTACACCAACGAAGATGCCGCCTGCATGGTCATCAGCGAGAGCATCTTCGTGATGCTGCTGGTCAAGCCGTTCTTCCAGCAGTTCACCAACAAGGGCATCGCCGATGCGCACGCGCAGACCGAGGTGATCACCTGCCTGTCGGCGGATAGCCGCAAGGCGGTGGACGTGATGGTGGACAAGGCGGTGGCCGCCGGTGGCAGCGAACCGCAACCGGCGCGCGATTACGGTTTCATGTACCAGCGCGGCTTCCAGGACCTGGATGGCCACCTGTGGGAAATCGCACACATGGAGGGCGAGCCGGGCTGACGGCGCGCCTCGAGGAGGAAAACCATGGCTTACGTGGACGCTTACGTGCTGCCGTGCCCGCAGGACAAGGTGGCCGACTACCGCCGCCTTGCCCGCAAGGCCGGCACGGTCTGGAAGGATCACGGCGCGCTGCAGTACATGGAATGCGTGGCCGATGATGTCGAACCCGGGAAGTCCACCTCGTTCCCGCGCGCGGTGAAGGCCAAGCCGGGGGAAACGGTCATCGTCGCGTTCGTGGTGTTCCGCTCGCGGGCTGCGCGCGACCGCATCAACGCCAAGGTGATGGCCGACCCGCGCCTGGCCAGCATCGGCCCCAAGGACATGCCGTTCGATACCAGGCGCATGTTCTGGGGCGGCTTCAAGCCGATTGTCCAGGCATGAGCGCTGGCGCTTGTGCGGGCACGGCCTGCGTGCTGTGATCGGCGCATGACCGAGCCCGCCCTGAGCCAGCGCCTGGAAACCCTCTGGCGGATGGAATCGCCGGTATTGATCGCGCGCCTTGCGCGGCTGCTCGGCGGTGATGTCGGCCGCGCCGAGGAGCTGGCACAGGACACCTGGCTGGCCGCGCTGGAGCGCTGGCCGGCGCAGGGCATCCCGGACAATCCCGGAGCCTGGCTGATGACCACTGCGCGCAACCGTGCCATCGATGTGCTGCGCCAGCACCAGCGCGTGGCGCAGCAGCATGCGCAATGGGGCGATGAACTGCACCCGGCGGCGTTGCCTGCGCCCGATGATACCCAGGCCCTGGAAGACGACCTCGGTGATGACCTGCTGCGGTTGATGTTCGTGGCCTGCCACCCGGTGCTGCCGGCCGATGCGCGGGTGGCGCTGACCCTGCGCCTGTTGGGTGGGCTGACCACCACCGAGATCGCCCGTGCCTTCCTGCAGCCCGAGCCCACCATCGCCCAGCGCATCGTGCGCGCCAAGCGCACCCTGGTACAGAAGCAGGTGCCCTATGAAGTGCCGCGCGCCGAAGCGTTGCCCGAGCGGCTGGCGTCGGTGCTGGAGGCGATCTACCTGGTCTTCAACGAAGGCTACGCGGCCAGTGCCGGCGATGACTGGATGCGCCCGGCGCTGTGCGAGGAGGCGCTGCGGCTGGCCCGCATCCTCGCCCATCGGCTGCCTGCGCCGCCGGTGCTGGGGCTGCTGGCACTGATGGAACTGCAGGCGTCGCGTGCCGCGGCGCGCGTCGATGCGCAAGGCCAGCCGGTATTGCTGGACGCGCAGAACCGCGCGCGCTGGGACTGGCTGCAGATCGAGCGCGGGCAGCAGGTGCTGCAGCGTGCGCTGGAGGCCGGCGGTGGCGACGACGCCTACGTGCTGCAGGCCCGAATCGCGGCCTGCCATGCCATTGCGCGCCGCGCCGACGATACCGACTGGGCGCGCATCGCCGCACTGTATGCACAGTTGCTGCAGGTGATGCCGTCGCCGGTCGTGGCCCTCAACCGGGTGGTGGCGGTGTCGCGCAGTGACGGTGCGTTCGCGGCCTGGGGGTTGTTGCAGCCGTTGCTGGTCGATGCGCGGTTGCAGGGCTATGCGCCCTTGCAGGTGGTGCGTGGCGACCTGCTGCAGCAGCTGGGCCGGCATGATGATGCCGCCAGCGCCTTCCAGCAGGCGGCCGCGATGACCGGCAACGCCCGCGAGCGCGCGCTGCTGCTGGCGCGCGCCCAGACATCGGGGTCAGATCTGACCCCTTCTTGTTGAGTGCCGACCAACGGTCGGCACCCACCGGCAGCCGCAGGGAGTCTGTCGAAGGCGGGGTGGGTCCGGTTGCGGGGGCGTGAGCCGCATGGATGCGGCGACCGAGCTTACATGGACGTACTTGCAGCGTCCCCCGCAACCGGACCCACCCCGCCTATCCTCAGGAAGCTAGCTGTTGCTGTTGCTGTTGCTGTTGCTTCGGCTCTGGCCTCTGCAGGTGCAGGGCGCAACCCTGCCGAATCCCATTACACTCCGGAAGGATTTTCCTGCTGGAGAGAGCAATGAAACGAGCAGTACTGGGCGTCCTGGCCCTGTCGGTGTCGAGCGCACTGATGGCCGCCACGCCGAAGTTCGACGGCGCGCGGATCTCCGCCGACGTCAAGGAGCTGGCCTCCGACGCCTACGAAGGCCGTTCGCCGGCCACCGCGGGCGAAGAGAAGACCATTGCCTACCTCAGCAAGCAGTTTGCCGCCGCCGGCCTGCAGCCGGGCGGTGACCTGAAGGACGGGCAGCGCCTGTGGACCCAGGCGGTGCCGCTGCGCAAGGGCGACATCGTCGGCACCCCGCAGCTGGCCCTGCACCAGGGCGGCAAGACCCTCACCCTCGACCAGGGCAAGCAGATCGCCGTGCGCGCGGCCATGAACGGCGCCACCGACGTCGACATCAGCAAGGCGCCGCTGGTCTTCCTCGGCTACGGCGTGAAGGCACCGGAGCGCAACTGGGATGACTTCAAGGGCGTGGACCTGAAGGGCAAGATCGCCGTCGTGCTGATCAACGATCCGGACTTCGAGACCGGCAAGGGCGACTTCGACGGCAAGGGCATGACCTGGTACGGGCGCTGGCCGTACAAGTACGAAGAGGGCGCACGCCAGGGCGCACTCGGCGTGCTGATCGTGCACGAGACCGCGCCGGCCTCGTACGGCTGGGCCACCGTGGCCGGCTCCAACACCAACACCATGTTCGACGTGGTGCGCGACAACCCGGCCGAGACCCACCCGCTGCTGGAAGGCTGGATCCAGCGTGACCTGGCCGTCGAGCTGTTCCGCGCGGCCGGGCAGGATTTCGAGGCGCTGAAGAAGAAGGCGCAGCAGCGCGACTTCACCCCGGTGGCGCTGACCGGCGCCAGCCTGGATGCGAAGTACGCAGTGAAGACCGAGGTGATCACTTCGCACAACGTGGCCGCACGCCTGGAGGGCAGCAGCCACCCGGACGAGACCATCATCTACAGCGCGCACTGGGACCACATCGGCGTGGGCGAACCGGATGCACGCGGCGACCGCATCTTCAACGGCGCGCTGGACAACGCCAGCGGCACCGCCTCGCTGATCGAGCTGGCCCGGGGCTTCGCCAAGGGCCCGCGCCCGCAGCGCTCGCTGCTGTTCCTGGCGGTGACCGCCGAGGAGAAGGGCCTGCTGGGCTCGGAGTACTACGCCACCCACCCGCTGTACCCGCTGGAAACCACGGTGGCGGCGATCAACATGGATGGCATGGCACCGTTCGGCCCGTCGCGCGATTTCGGCATCTATGGCACCGCGCGCTTCGAACTGCTGGACCAGCTGAAGGACGTCGCCAAGGGCTGGGACATCCGCTACACCCCCGACCCGAAGCCGGAAGCGGGCCTGTTCTTCCGTTCCGACCACTTCTCGTTCGCCAAGCGTGGCGTGCCGGCGCTGTCCTGGTCGGCCGGCCAGGACTGGGTGGACGGTGGCGTGGCCGCCGGTAGGAAGGCCTCGGAGGATTACACCGCCAAGCGCTACCACCAGCAGGGCGACGAGTGGCAGCCGGACTGGGTGTTTGCTGGTGCCGCGCGCGACCTGGAAGTGCTCTATACGCTGGGCAACCAGCTGGCCAACGCGCGCAGCTGGCCGAACTGGAGCACCGGCGAGTCGTTCCGCGCCGTGCGTGACAGCAGCGCCGACCAGCGCAGATAAGGGATTGCGGGGCGCTGCCCCGCCACCCACCGGTAGCGCCGGGCCATGCCCGGCGTTCCCGTAACAGCTTCCATCCCCGCTTTCCGGGGCTTCGTCGCAGGCCGCTTGTTTGCCCGGTGGGCCGGCCTATGCTCGGCTCACCCCCTTCCTCCAAGGCGCCGCCGTGATCGCCAGCTTCACTCTCATCCTCCGTCACCTGTTGGCCTGGGCCGTGGCACTGCTGGTGGCCGGCATGGTCTGGAGCGGCATCTTCAGCGGCATGAACGACGGCCCGGGCTGGATCTTCGGCCTGCTGGCGATGTTCCTGATGATCAGCGCACTGGGCAGTGCCATCACCCACGTGCGCCGGGTGTGGCTGATCGCGGGGCGGCTGGACGGCAGCACCCTGTCCGGGCACCAGCGCCGCCAGATCGAGGTACCGCTGGATGCCGGCCCGGCCTTTGCCCTGGTCGAGGCCGCCGTGGCTGAACTGCCGCGGGTGGAAGACGTGGAAAGTGCCGCCGGCAGCCTGCAGGTGCGCGCCTACGTGCGCCGCGTCGATCCGTGGAATGGCCGCCAGCCGTCGCGCTGGAACCTGCCGGCGCGGCTGGCCATCAAGCGCAACAGCGTGCAGGCCACGGTCACCCCGGGGCAGGGCACCAGCACGGTCACCCTGCTGTTCGAACCCGATGCCGGCTGGTGGGCCGATCTGCTGGCGCTGGATGAGGGCAGCAACTTCGAGAACGCCGAAGCGGTCACCCGTGCGATCACCCGCCGGGTGGCCGACCAGCGCCGCGACGAGCAGGCCGCCGCCGAACAGACCCAGGTGGAAAAGGAACTGTCGGTGGCCCGCCTGAACCTGCTGCACGCGCAGGTGGAACCGCACTTCCTCTACAACACCCTGGCCAACGCGCAGGTGCTCACGCGTACCGATCCGGGCCGCGCCGAACAGATGCTCGGCCACCTCATCCAGTACCTGCGCAGCTCCCTGCCGCAGGTGGATGAATCGGTGTCCACGCTGGGCGTGGAGCTGGAGCGCACCCGCGCCTACCTGGAAATCCTGCGTATCCGCATGGGCGCGCGGCTGGCGGTGGAAGTGCAGGTGCCCAACGAGTTGCACGGCGTGCACATGCCCGCGATGGCCCTGCAGACGCTGGTGGAAAACGCGATCAAGCATGGCCTGGAACCCAAGCCCGGCGGCGGCACGATCTGGATCCTGGCGCGTGGTTTCGACGACCACGTGACGGTGACCGTGGCCGACGATGGCCTGGGCTTCGGCCAGGGCACCAGTGGCACCGGCATCGGCCTGAAGAACCTGCGCGAGCGCCTGCGCCTGACCTGCGGCGAGCAGGCGGGCGTGGCGATCGTCGCCAATTTCCCCAGCGGCGTGGCCGCGACCATGACCCTGCCGCAGCCGGCCAAGGAACGCAGCCATGCCGCTTGAAGCCCTGATCGCCGAAGACGAGGAACTGCTGCGGCAGTCGCTGGTGGAACAACTGGGCCGGTTGTGGCCGGAGCTGAAGCTGGTGGCCGAATGCGAGGACGGCGCCAGTGCGCTGGAACAGCTGGCCGAGAAGCAGCCGGACATTGCCTTCCTGGATATCCGCATGCCCGGCATCAGCGGCATCGAAGTGGCCCGCGCGCTGTCCGAACTGAGCCCGCGCACGCAGGTGGTGTTCGTCACCGCCTATGACCAGTACGCCATCGATGCGTTCGAGCAGGGCGCGATGGATTACCTGCTGAAGCCGGTCAGCGACGAGCGCCTGCTGGCCACCCGCGAGCGCATCCTTTCGCGCCTGCCCAACACGCGCCAGGACGACGCGGTGCTGGAACGCCTGCTGCAGCGCCTGGGCCCCTCACAGGCGGCCGACCGCCCGCCGCTGGCCTGGATCACCGCCAGCAACGGCCGTGACACGCAGTTGATCATGCTCGAGGACGTGGTCTATTTCCGCGCCGACAACAAGTACACCACGGTGGTCACCAGCGCTGGCGAAAGCCTGCTGCGCACGCCGCTGCGCGAACTGCTGGAAGTGCTCGACCCGCAGCACTTCCGCCAGGTGCACCGTTCGACCATCGTCAACATGAAGGCGGTGGCGGCGGTCAGCCGCGATGACACCGGCCGTGGCGTGCTGCGCCTGCGGCAGCGGCCGGAGACGCTGGTGGTCAGCCAGCCGTTCATGAGCCTGTTCCGCGGCATGTAGAAAGAACAATGCCACCGTGACTGTGCACGGTGGCATTGTGGCTCCCCCCACTTCCCTGGATCGGTGCGCCGGTATCAGTACGCTGGCTGCAGGGTCAGATCGTGGTGGTGTTCGGTCTCACCGACATGGTTGAGCCGGCCGACCAGTTCGGAGTGCTGCCGCATGCGCCCGATCTCGGTCATGATGCGGATGTCCTCGTGGCGCAGCTCGCGCCTGGAGGTGACGGCCTGCTTGTAGTCCAGCACTTCCGGGTAGTGCTCGGCCAGGTCCAGCGCCTCGGCCACGCACTCGACGCTGTCGGCCTTGGACGTGATGCGCGCACGACTGTTGAATGCCTTCATCCAGCGCTCGAAACCGGCCTGCTGGTCGAACATGTTGGCCATGAACCAGATCACGAACAGGATCGACACCCACGAACCGAACACCACGACCACGCGGGTGAAGGTGATGTGGTAATCGTCACGCCAGAGGTAGTTGGCGATCAGGCCGAGGATGAGCAGGGACGCTGCCTGCCAGCCGATGATCGAGGCAATCAGCCATTGGCACTTGGCCTGGGCCAGCACCGCCACTTCATCGCGGATCTGCTGCTCGCTGAGGTTGCGCCAGTGCGCGACCTGTTTGTCGAACGGGCTGTGGTAGAGCTCGTTGTCGCGAAGCAGTAGTCCCAAACCCTTGAACAAAGCAATCATGGCTGGCTCCCTTGTGGAACGTGCGTCGATCAGCATTGGACGGTGTGGCGGATTCAGTTCTAGCACTTCCAGCGGGCCGTGCAATGGGTGAAATGCCTAGGGGCGTAAGGGTTTTGTCTGAATGGGTGAATGTTGCTGCGGCGCATCATCGCGCTCGGCGCCTGCGTCAAGATGTCGCAGGGTGAAATGTGCTGCGGCCGCACATGAAACTCCGGCTGACCCGCCAGGCTCGCCGCATCCGCCGTGATCGCCCAGAATCGAGGCTGACCGCGCAGACCGCGGCCATTCCACCACCGCCTGGACCGAAGATGCCGCCGCTGCTGCACCGCCTTTCCCGCCCCGTCACCGCGCCGATCCGGCGCTGGGTGCTTGATGCCTTCCCGCGCGGCCAGAGCGGCATCGACTACGACCACCCGCTGGGCGACCCGGGCTGGTTCGGCCCGGACAGCGTGACCTGGCGCATGCACGCCGAGCTGCCCTCGATGCTGGCCGGCGGCCTGTGCGCGTTGATGCTGCAGACCCTGCACCCGCGCGCGCTGGCCGGCGTGTACGACCATTCCAACTTCCGCCAGGACCTGGTCGGCCGCCTGCGCCGGACCACGGCCTTCGTCGCCGGCACCAGCTACGCACCTGCAGGGGAAGTGGAAAAACTGGTGGCCAAGGTGCGTCGCATCCATGCGCAGATCCGCGGCCGCACGGCGCAGGGCGAGCCCTATGCCGCCGACGATCCGCAGCTGCTGACATGGGTGCACGTGACCGAGGCGTTCGGCTTCCTGCAGGGCTATCGCCGCTACGGGCGCGACGTGCCGGAGTCGATCGCCGACCGCTACTACGACGAATACCGCTGCGTTGCGGAGGCCCTGGGTGCGGTGGACGTGCCGCGCAGCGAGGCGGAAGTGGCGGCTTACTTCTGCGCGCGGCAACCGGAGCTGCTGGCCGATGCGCGTTCGCGCGAAGTGCTGGCGGTGCTGTCGACGGTCAATCTGCCGGTTCCGATTCCGGGCCTGTCACGCGCGGTGTTCCTGGGGGCCGGGGCCGCGCTGCTGCCCGATTGGGCCGAGGCGATGCTGGAACGCAGCGCGGGGCAGCGCACGCAGGCGGCGGCCTCGGCCAGGCTGATGCAGGGCATGGCACCGCTGTTCCGCCGCGCGTTGCCCGATGGCCTGGCCACGCGCGCCTGTGCACGCGTGGGCGTGCCGGTGGACGTGTTGCGCGAGTGGCCGGCCGGGGGGTGATCCATCGCGCGCATCCACGCATGGCGTGGATCTACTGGCACGATCGATGCTGCGTATCCACGCATGGCGTGGATCTACGGATCCATGCCGCGCAGCAGTAGATCCACGCCATGCGTGGATGGCGGAAAGCGCCAACCAAGGTTGGCCTCTGCCGTAGATCCACGCCATGCGTGGATGGCACGCCACATCCCATGAAAAACGGGCGCCTTGCGGCGCCCGTTCGCGTTACATCACCACACCTTGACCCGCTTGTCCGGGGCCAGGTACAGCTTCTGGCCTTCCTTCACTTCAAAGGCCGGGTACCACGCATCGATGTTGCGCACGGTCAGCGCACGGTACTGGCCGGGGGCGTGCACGTCGGTCAGCAGGCCGTTGCGCAGGGCCTGTTCGCGGCTCTTGCTGCGCCATGCCTGGGCGAAGCCGAGGAAGAAACGCTGGTCGGGGGTGAAGCCTTCCAGGGTCTGGCCCGGCTTGCCCTGCAGCGACATCTGGTAGGCGTCGTAGGCGGTGCCCAGGCCGGCCACGTCGGCGATGTTCTCGCCCAGGGTCAGCTTGCCGTTGACGTGCACCCCGGGGAACGGCTCGTAGCTGCTGAACTGCGCGGCCAGTGCATCACCGGCAGCGTTGAACTGCTTGAGGTCTTCGGCCGTCCACCAGTTGTGCAGCTTGCCGGTTTCATCGAACAGCGCGCCGGCGTTGTCGAAGCCATGGCTGATCTCGTGGCCGATCACGGCGCCGATGGCGCCGTAATTCACCGCGTCGTCTGCGGCGCCATCGAAGAACGGCGGCTGCAGGATCGCGGCCGGGAACACCAGGCGGTTTTCCAGCGGCACGTTCATCGCGTTGATGGTCTGCGGCAGCATCGCCCACTCGTTGTGGTCGACCGGCTTGCCCAGCTTGGCGACGTTGCGTGCGTACTCGAACTGCTCGGCGCGCTGCGCATTGCCCAGCGGGTCGTCACGACGGATCTCCAGGCCGGTGTAGTCGCGCCACGTGTCCGGGTAGCCCATGCCCACGGTCAGGCCGGCCACCTTGGCCTTGGCGTGTGCCTTGGTCTGCGGCGACATCCAGGCCAGGGCGTCGATGCGCTTGGCGAAGGCGGCGATGATGTTCTTCGCCATTTCGTCCGCGCGTTCCTTGGTCTTGGCGTCGAAGTGCTTTTCCACGTAACGCTTGCCGATGGCTTCGCCGACGGCGTGGTTGGCATCGTCCACCGCACGCTTCCAGCGGTCGCTCTGCTGCGGGGTGCCGCTCAGTGCAGTGCCATGGAAGGCGAAGCGGGCATCGGCGAACGTCTTCGGCAGGTAGGCGGCGGCGCGGTCGAGCGCGTGGAAGGCCATGTAGTCCTTCCATGCGTCCAGCGGCTCGGTGGCCACCAGCCGCGACAGGCCGGCCACGGCCTTGGGCTGCCACACGATGAAGTCCTGCTGTTGGCCCAGCTTGGCCGCGTCCAGGAACGCCGCCCAGTCCATGCCCGGTGCCTTGGCGTTGAAGTCCGCTTGGGTCCACGGGTTGGCGCCCAGGGTCACGTTGTTGGTTTCTTCCTGGCTGGCGTGGGCCTGGGCAATCTTCGTTTCCAGCGCGAGGATGCGCTGCGCCTTGCCGGCCGGATCGGCCACGCCGGCCAGCTGCAGCACCTGCGCGATGTAGGCCTGGTACTGCTTGCGCAGTTCGGCCATGCGGCCATCGCCCAGGTAGAAGTCACGGTCGGGCATGCCCAGGCCGCCCTGCACCAGGTACGGCGCGTTGCGGTCCGGCTGCAGCATGTCCACCGACACCCACAGGCCGAACAGGCGGTCGGTGTAGAAGTTGGTGGCGTTGAGCAGGTCGACGTCGGCGCGCATGTCGCCGCCCAGCGCGCGTGCCAGGCCCGCCTTGTCGGTGATGCCGCTGATCGCTGCCAGCTGCGGCTGCACCGGGGCCAGGCCGCGCTTCTCGATGCCGGCCTCATCCATGAACGCGGCGTAGTAATCGCCGATCAGCTTGTCATCGCCGCTGGCCTGCGCATTGCCGGCCGCGCCCTCGAGGATCGCGCGGGTATCGGCCTGGGTCTTCTCGGCGATGACGTTGAAGCTGCCAAAGCGCGAGCGGTCGGCCGGAATCTCGGTGTTCTTCACCCAGGTGCCGTTGGCGAAACCGAAGAAGTCGTCGCCGGCGGCGATGCTGCGGTCCATGCCGCTGGCATCGAAGCCGAAGCTGCCCAGCATCGGCTTGGCCGGGGCAGGGGTGGCATCGGCCGGTGCGGGGGTGCCGGCGGCCGGTTCGGCCGGGCGGTCGCAGGCGGCCAGGGACAGGCTGGCGACGATGGCCAGCGCCAGGGTGGGACGGCGCAGCTTGGACATGGACTTCTCTTGCGGCGGGAAAACCCCAAGTCTAATCCCCTGCGCGCGTGCTGGACGCTCTGCTGCGGGGGCCGTGCTGTGCCCGATCTGGCTGAACACGCGCCGCCGATCTTCACGCCGTCATCGGCGTGGTGCATGCTGCAGGCTGGATACCGGCGCAGCCATGGGGAAGATGGCGTGCCGGACAGACCCAGGCGTCAAGAATGCCGATCTGCGGCCGCTCTGGTCGGGGATGTGGAGGAATCGTTCGCGCATGAAGCCAGCCGTCTGCACAGGGAACATCGACCGATGCCAGCGTTGAAGCGCGCCCTGGCCCGGCCACTGCGTGCCATCACCTGGGGCGGCATTGCCGTGGGCGTGCTGCTGGCGGTGGTGCTGGGGGTGATGCTGGCCAACGATTACCAGCGCCGGCTGGAAGCCGCGCAGCGGCAGAGCCGGGCCATGGCCGTGGGCACCGAGCGGCTGCTGGCGATGGAACTGCGCAACCTGGAACGGGCCATGAGCGGTATCGCCGCCGATGCCGCCGAACTGTTCCGCCGCGTGCCGGCGCAGGCGCCCGCGCTGCTGGATGCGTCCATCGACGGTGTACTGGGCCGCCACGCCGAACTGCACAGCATCGTCGTGCTCGATACCTACGGCCGCGCGCTGACTGCCGGCAAGGGCGACCTGCAGCTGCCGCTGTGGATCGACCCGCAGCGGCGCGGGCAGGGCAGCGCGCTGTATCTCGGCCCGCCGCAGCAGGCCATCGATGGCAGCTGGGTGGTGCCGCTGGCCCTGCCGATGGCGGGCGACCGCTGGTTGCTGGCGCGCCTGCGCTGCGAGGAGCTGCAGCGCATCGTCGGCGGCCTGGACGTCGGCCCGCGCGGCCTGGTGTCGATCAGCGACGGCCAGGGCTTCATGCTCGCGCGGGTGCCGGAGCCGGCCTCCACCGTGGGCCATCGCTACGTGCTGCCCAGCCGCGATCTTGTCGGCCACCAGGCGGTGGTCGAACTGGGCAGCATCCCTGGCGTGGTGGATGGCATTGCGCGGATTTCCACCATCAGCACGCTGGAACGCAGTCCGCTGGCGGTGCAGGTGGGGCTGGCCGACCAGGACGTGCTGGCGCCGTGGTGGCCGTACCTGCAGGCGGCGGTGGCCATCATGCTGGCCTACACCGGCGTGCTGCTGGTGCTGCTGTATGCGATACGCCGCAGTACCCGCAGCCATCAGTCGATGGCCGAGGAGCTGCGTACCGGCCACGCCGAGCTGGGCCTGGCCCACCACGCCGGACGGGTCTGCACCTGGCACGTGGATGAGGATGCGGCGCTGCTGCACTGGTCGCCGCTGGCCCGCGAGATTTTCGGCCTGCACACCGACGCCATGCCGGTGGCCGAGTTCTTCAACCGCGTGCACCACGAGGACAGCGAGCGCCTGCAGCGCGCATTCAACCAGGCGTTTGCCGGCGATGAAGTGCTGGACGAGGAATTCCGCCTGGTGCTGCCCGGTGGCCAGGTGCGCTGGGTGGCGGCGCGCGGCCAGCGGGTGGAAGTGGCCGACCGCCAGCGGCGCATGATCGGCGCGCTGACCGACCAGACCGAGCGCTACCGCGCGCGCGAACAGATGAGCCAGGCCGAGCGCCGCTTCCGCCTGTTGTTCGACCGCAACCCGGCACCGTTCTGGGTGTTCGACCCGGACACCCTGCGCTTCCTCGAGGTCAACCACGCGGCGGTACTGCAGTACGGCTACAGCCGCGAGGAATTCCTGGCGATGAGCATCCTCGACATCCGCCCGCGCGAAGGCTGGGACGAGGTGAAGGGTGCGATCGCGCGGGCCCGCGTGGGCGAAATGCAGGATGCCACCGTGCGCATGCACCGGCGCCGCGACGGCAGCGTGTTTGAAGTGCGCACGCACCTGTCCAAGCTGGATTTCGACGGCCAGCCGGCCTGCCTGGTGCTGGCCGAGGATGTCAGCGAACGGCTGGCCTACGAGCGCGACCTGGCCTACCGCGCGCGGCACAACCCGGATACCGGCCTGCTGACTGTGCGCGCGCTGACCGAGCAGCTGGACGCGCAGGAAGGCGCCTACACCATCGCCTACGTGCAGCTGCGCGGCCTGCAGCTGGTGGCCGATACGCTGGGCCGCGAGATCGGCGATGCGGTGCTGCAGTCGATGGCCCTGCGCCTGGGCGGGCTGGGCGCGCGCTTCGGCACGCTGGCCTTCCAGCCGGCCGAGGATTTCGTGCTGGCCATCGGCGGCGAGCACACCGCACAGCGTGCGCTGGACGACCTGCTGCAGATCGTCTCGGCGCCGATGCGCGGCAAGGATTCCCTGCACCAGTTCGAGCCGCGCATCGGCGTGGCCGTGCATGCGGTGGGCGATGGCCACAGTGCCGAACAGGTGATCGGCATGGCCGCGCAGGCCGCGCATGCCGCGCGCGCCGAAGGCAACGTGGTGGCGTGGTTCGACACCGCGGTGACCACCCGCCTGGCCGACCGCCTGCGCCTGGCCGCGCGCATCCATGCCGCCATCGACAACGAGTTCCAGCTGTATTTCCAGCCGATCCGCCATGCCAGCGATGGCAGCCCGGCGGCACTGGAGGCCCTGCTGCGCTGGCCGCAGGCCGACGGCAGCTTCATTCCGCCCAGCGAGTTCATCCAGCTGTGCGAGGACACCGGGCTGATCCTGGCGCTGGGGCGCTGGGTGATCCGCGCGGCCGCACAGGCGCAGCGGCGCCTGGTGGACGCGGGCTGGGGCGAGCTGTCGATCGCGGTGAATGTCTCGGCGGTGCAGTTCTTCAACAGCGACCTGGTGGCCGAGTTCACCCGCGCGCAGAAGGAATTCGGCCTGGCCCGCGGCGCACTGCACGTGGAGCTGACCGAGAGCAGCCTGATGCGCAAGCCGGCGCAGGCGATGCAGACCATGCAGCGCCTGCACGAGCAGGGCATCTGCGTGTCGCTGGATGATTTCGGCACCGGCTATTCCAGCATGTCCTACCTGCAGCACCTGCCGCTGGACATCCTGAAGATCGACCGCAGCTTCGTCGCGGATGTGGAAACCAACCCGCGCAACGCCTCGATCTGCCGCGCGCTGCTGTCGCTGGGCCACAGCATGGGGCTGACCATCATCGCCGAGGGCGTGGAAACCCCGGGCCAGCTGAACTGGCTGGCCGCGCACGGCTGCGACCAGGTGCAGGGCTACCTGCTGGGGCGGCCGGCGCCGCTGGAAAAGATCATCGATTCGCTGGATGAAGTTGTCGCCTGATCGGGATTCGTATCTGCCGGCCAGCGGCCGGCACTACCAGGCCGGAACATGACGGTAGTGCCGGCGGCTGGCCGGCAGACGCCACGCCTCGCTACACCCCCGCATCCACCAGGTAATCGATGAAGCTGCGCACCTTCGGCGCCAGGTGGCTGCGGCTGGTGTACACGGCGAAGATGCCGATGGCGGGCACGTCCCACTCGGGCAGCACGCGCACCAGGCGGCCGTCGGCCAGCGCGTCCTCCAGCAGGAAATCCGGCTGCAGGATCACGCCCATCCCGGCGATGGCCGCTTCGCGCAGCACATCGCCGTTGTTGGCCTGCAGGATGCTGTTCACCGTCACCCGCGTTTCGCCGCCGGGCCCCTGCAGCGGCCACTGGTTGCCCGAGGCCCAGTAGCTGTAACCGAGGCAGTCGTGCTGTTCCAGGTCCTGCGGGGTGCGCGGCGTGCCACGCGCGGCCAGGTAGGACGGCGCAGCACACAGGGTGATGCGGGCCTGGCCCAGCCGCCGCGCGATCAGCGCCGGGCTGGGTTCGCGGGTGATGCGGATGGCCACGTCATAGCCTTCTTCCACCATGTCCACCAGGCGGTCGGACAGCGCCAGGTCCAGCTCCACCTGCGGGAAGCGCTGGCGGTAGCCGGCCAGCAGCGGGCCGAGGCGGGCGATGCCCCAGCTGACCGGCGCGTTGATGCGCAGCGTGCCCGAGGGCTCCAGTGCCTGGGCGCCGATGCTCGCTTCCAGCGCATCGAACTCGGCCAGCAGGCGCACGCACTGCGCGTAGTAGGCCGCGCCCGCGCTGGTGGGACTCACCCGCCGCGTGGTGCGGTGGAGCAGGCGGGTGGACAGGCGCTTTTCCAGCGCGGCCACCTGCCGGGTCACCCCGGCCGTGGACATGTCCAGCGCCTGGGCGGCGGCGCTGAAGCCATTGCGCTCGACCACCGCCACGAACACACGCATCGCATCCAGGGTGTCCATTGTTTCGCCTTTTGAAACAAATACGGTCGGATCATCGTATTTATCGACGATGGTGAGCGCAATAAGCTGTGCTCACTCCTTCCGAGGTGCCCGCCATGTCTGCCCCTTCCCGCTCGTTGTCACCGCTCGCTCCCTATGCCGCCACCCTGCTGCGGCTGGCGCTGGGCGGCCTGTTCCTGGCCCACGGCCTGACCAAGCTGCTGGTGTTCACCCCGGCTGGCACGGCGGCCTATTTCCAGTCGCTGGGCCTGCCCGGTGCGCTGGGCTATTTCACGATTGTTGCCGAACTTGGCCTGGCCACTGCCCTGCTGCTGGGCATCTACGCGCGCTGGATCGGCCTGCTGGGCGTGCCGCTGCTGCTGGGCACCATCGCCAGCGTGCACGGCGCCAATGGTTTCAGCTTCGCCAACAGTGGCGGAGGCTGGGAATACCCGGCGTTCTGGGCATTGGCCCTGGTCGTGCTGTTCCTGCTGGGCGATGGCCGCTGGACCCTGCGTTCGCGCTGATCGCCCCCTGAAAGAATTCCTGGAGGTTTCCATGTCCCGCCTGCCTTCGCTGTACATCTCCCATGGTTCGCCGATGACCGCCCTGCATCCGGGGCAGGTCGGCGTGCGCCTGGCCGAACTGGCCCGCGACCTGCCGACGCCGCGCGCGATCGTCATCGCCTCGGCGCACTGGCTGGCCCGCCAGCCGCTGGTGGGCACGCATCCGCAGCCGCCCACCATCCACGATTTCGGCGGCTTCCCGCGCGAGCTGTTCGAACTGCAGTACCCGGCCCCGGGTGACCCGGCGCTGGCCGAAGAAGTGGCCGGCCGCATCGCCGCCGCCGGCCTGCCGGTAGCCATCGATCCGCAGCGCGGCCTCGACCACGGTGCCTGGGTACCGCTGCGCCTGCTGCGCCCGCAGGCCGACATCCCGGTGGTGCCGGTGTCGATCCAGCCGATGCTCGGCCCGCAGCACCAGTACGCGCTGGGCCGCGCGCTGGCGCCGCTGCGCGAGCAGGGCGTGCTGCTGATCGGTTCGGGCAGCATCACCCACAACCTGCATGACTGGCGCGATTACCAGGACGGCAAGGAAGCGCCGTACGTGCGCCCCTTCATCGAATGGGTGGAGCAGCGCCTGGCCGCCGATGACCGCGACGCGCTGTTCGACTACCGCCGCCAGGCGCCGTTCGCCGAGCGCGCGCATCCCACCGATGAACACCTGCTGCCGCTGTACTTCGCGATGGGCGCGGCGGGCGAGGGCGGCTTCGGCGCGCAGCGCATCGATGCCGGCATCGACGCCGGCATGCTGGCGATGGACATCTATCGCTTCGATGGCAGCGCCGCCGCGGTGGCCGCATGAGCGCGGTGCTGCCGATGCTGGAGCGGCCCGCGCAGGGCACCGCGCAGGGCCTGGTCGTGCTGCTGCATGGCGTGGGCAGCAACGAGCAGTCGCTGGCCGGCCTGACGCAGGCGCTGGACCCGCGCCTGCACGTGCTGCTGCCGCGCGCGCCGCTGGTGTTCGGACCGCAGGCGTTCGGCTGGTTCACCGTGCGCTTCGGCGCGCAGGGGCCGGTGATCGACCCGGCCCAGGCCGAGCAGTCGCGCCTGCTGCTGGGCGAGTGGCTGGCGGCGCAGCAGCAGCGGCTGGGTGTCGGCGCGCGGCAGACCGTGCTGGCCGGCTTCAGCCAGGGCGGCATCATGAGTGCCAGCGTGGCCCTGACCCAGCCGCAGCGGGTGCAGTCGTTCGGCGTGCTGTGCGGGCGCATCCTGCCGGAGATCGCCCCGCACGTGCCGGCCGACATTGCCGATGCCGGGCTGGACGGCCTGCTGGTGCACGGCCATTCCGATGACAAGCTGCCGTATGCACTGGCCGAGTCGGCCGCGCAGCGCCTGCAGGCGCTGGGCGTGGCCCACCAGCTGCGTGGCTACCCGGTTGGCCACACGCTGTCGGCGGACATGCAGCGGGACATCAACGGCTGGATCCAGCAGCGTTTGCTGTCGCTGCCCTGACGCGCATTCACACAGCGGGCCGCAGCGACGGCCTGCTGTGTTAACTTTTTTTCCAGTCTCCGGCGCACACCGGTTTTTTCCGGCCCCACGCGCCGCTTCCTGGAAGAAGCATGCACACCATCGAAGTCGTCCTGGCGATGCTGGTAGCCGTTGTCGCCAGCGGTTACCTGGTTCGCGTCCTGCCATTCTCGTTGCCCCTGCCGCTGGTGCAGATCGCGCTGGGCGCGGTCATTGCCGGCGTGTTCAACCGCGGCCATGCGCTGGAACCGGAAGTGTTCTTCCTGCTGTTCCTGCCGCCGCTGCTGTTCCTCGATGGCTGGCGCATTCCCAAGCAGGGCCTGTTCCGCGATAAAGGCGCGATCCTCGAACTGGCCTTCGGCCTGGTGGTGTTCACCGTCATCGGCGCCGGCCTGCTGATCCACTGGATGATTCCGGTGATGCCGCTGGCCGTGTGCTTCGCGCTGGCCGCCATCGTCTCGCCCACCGACCCGGTGGCCGTCGGTGCGATCGCCGCCAAGGCGCCCATTCCCAAGCGCCTGATGCACATCCTGGAAGGCGAATCGCTGCTCAACGATGCGTCCGGCCTGGTCTGCTTCCGCTTCGCCGTGGCCGCGGTGATGACCGGCAGCTTCTCGCTGGCCACCGCCTCGCTCACCTTCCTGTGGGTGGCCGTGGCCGGCCTGG
The DNA here is from genome assembly GCF_030053215.1 of Stenotrophomonas sp. PFBMAA-4. Classification (NCBI taxonomy): domain Bacteria; kingdom Pseudomonadati; phylum Pseudomonadota; class Gammaproteobacteria; order Lysobacterales; family Lysobacteraceae; genus Stenotrophomonas; species Stenotrophomonas sp. PFBMAA-4. The sequence goes on from NZ_JASGBW010000013.1 coordinate 18,610, forward strand.
CGGTGGGCGTGGCGGTCACCCTGGGCGTGTCCACGTTCCAGCGCTGGCTGTGGCGCCGCTTCGGCGAAGAGCCCGGCGCGGCGATGCTGGTCAACCTGCTGATCCCGTTCGCGGCCTACCTGCTGGCCGAAGAGATCCATGCCTCGGGCATTCTTGCTGCGGTCGCCGCCGGCATCGCGATGAGCTACGTCGAGCTGACCGGCCGCGTGTCGGGCAGCATGCGCGTGCAGCGCGCCGGGGTCTGGAACATGCTGCAGTTCAGCTTCAACGGCATCATGTTCGTGCTGCTGGGCGAGCAGTTGCCGGGCATCGTCGAGCGCGCCACCACCACCATGAACGAGACCGGCCACCAGAGTGCCTGGTGGCTGCTGGTGTACGTGCTGGTCATCAACGCCACGCTGATCGCGCTGCGCCTGCTGTGGGTGTGGCTGTCGCTGCGCTGGAACCTGCTGCGCGCGCGCCGCCGTGGCCTGGAGCGGGGCGAGGCGCCGAACTGGCGCATCGTGGTGGCCACGTCGGTGGCCGGCGTGCGCGGTGCCATCACCCTGGCCGGCGTGCTGACGCTGCCGCTGTTCCTGCCCGATGGCAGCGCCTTCCCGGCGCGTGACCTGGTCATCTTCCTGGCGGCGGCGGTCATCCTGTTCTCGCTGGTCGGCGCCAGCGTGGCGCTGCCGCAGCTGCTGAAGGGCCTGCAGCTGCCGGCCGATTCGGGCGAACGCAAGGAAGAGGACCTGGCCCGCAAGCTGTCCTCCAAGGCCGCGCTGGCCGGGGTGGAGCGCATGCGCCAGCAGCTGGTGATGAACCAGAACACCGAGAACGTGCAGCTGTACAACGATGCTGCCTCGCGGGTCAGCCTGCTGTACCAGCGACACTTGGAAAAGGACAGCGACGGCCCCGACGTGGACCCGGAGAAGGTCAACCGGATGGAGCAGGGCTACCGCCAGCTGCGCAGTGCCGGCCTGAACGCCGAGCGCGAGGAGCTGTTCCGCCTGACCCGGCGCGGGGTGATCTCCGATGAGATCTCGCGGCGCCTGATCCGCAACCTGGACCTGCTGGAATCGCGCAAGCGCGATTGACCCTGGAATGTAGAGCCGAGCCCCTGCTCGGCTGCTCTTTGCGCCAGAAGAGCAGCCGAGCACGGGCTCGGCTCTACAACAGCCGGTTATTCCGGCTTCTGGTCCAGGAAATACGCCTCGACCTTGCCGTTGACCTTCATGGTCATCGGGTTGCCGCGGCGGTCGCGGGCCTTGCCGGCCTGCACGCGGATCCAGCCTTCGCTGATCGAGTATTCCTCGACGTTGTCGCGCTCGATGTCGTTGAAACGCACGCCCACGCCGCGCTCCAGGGCCTGGGCATCATGGAAGGGGCTGGCCGGGTTGATCGCCAGGTGGTCGGGAGGGGTATCGCTCATCGCTTCATTCACAGTGACGGCCAACAAGGCCGGCTTCAGCGGCACAGGATAAACCGTAGAATGCCGGCCTGCCCCAAGGAGTGCCCGCCATGCCTGACAACAGCGATTATTTCGACTTCGAAGAAGACGCCCACGATTTCGACGAAGACGACTTCGAGGCGCGGGTCTGGAACCTGCTGGTTCTCATCAACCCGGGCGACGAGGAGCTGGCGCTGCAGCAGTTCAACCGCTGGCGCGAGCACCTGGCCGAGGATGGGCAGCCGCTGGAAGCGGACAGTGACTGGGTGCCGGCGCTGTTCACGGCCATCGCCTGGCAGTCCGGCTTCGAGGTGGAGCGTGACGACCTGGAATCGCTGCAGTCGGCGGTGAACGAGCTGTCGGCGCGCTTCAACCTGCAGCTGGACTGGGGCGGTGACCTGGACGACGAGGATTTCGCTGCCGACCTGGACGGCGTGCAGCTGATGTCCACCGCCTTCGACCGCCTGCGCGAGCACAACTACACGTTGTGGAGCGTGGACGCGGGCAGCGATGGCTTCACCGGCTGGATGGCCCTGACCCGCGACGACGACGCGCTGCTGGCGCTGTGTTCGCTGCTGAACGTGGAAGTACGGCTGGGCAGCGACCCGTTCTGAGCGATGATCCGACCCGCCGGGCATGGCCCGGCTGATCAACGATCCGATCCGTTGGGCGTGACCCGTCGGGGTAGAGTCGACTGTTAGTCGACTTTCGCGCGTAGCGCGGGGATTTTTGCGGTCGCGCGGGAGAGCAGTCGACTAACAGTCGACTCTACCCAGTCAGTGCCACGGGGCCGAGCGCACTACGGCCGGTACTGCGCCCGTGCGTTGGCGATCACGGCCTTCACCAGGTCGCGGTCGGTATGCCGGGAAATGGCGCGGGCGCCGAGTGCGATCGCCTGCGCGCGCAGGTCCGCGTTGACATCGTAGTGAGCGCCGCTGGCCTTGTTCTGGAAGGCCCGTGGCGGAATGCCGAGCTGCGCCGCCATGGCGTGCAGCTCGGCCAGGGTGTCGGCCATCAGGTGCGCCCAGCGCTGTCCGCGCCAGGGATGCACCGCGTCATCGACGTAGACCGCCACCGCCGCGGCCGGTTCAGGCCTGCGGCTTGCCGTCGGTGTCGGCAGCGTCGGCCGGAGCGGCCTCGGCGTCGGCAGCGGCTTCAACCACGTCGCCTTCAGCGGCTTCAGCGGCGTCTTCGCCTTCCTCGGCCTCCACGGTCTCGAACTCGGACACCAGCTTGTCCAGGTACTCGTCAGCGGTCTGGCCGGCTTCGGCCGCCAGGGTGTCCAGCAGCTTCTGCATCAGCTCGGAATACTCGAGGTTGACCTTGCGGCCTTCCTTTTCCTGCACGTTGGACAGGTGCTTGAGCATGGCCAGCATCGGCACCGGGTTGTCGGCGTTGCCCATGGTCTGGCCGCCGATGGCCAGCAGCCACTCGCGGCCCTGCAGGCCGATGGCGGCCACGGCCTGGCCGTCTTCGTTGGTCAGCACGGCGTGGTTCTGCACCTGCTGCTGGGCATTCAGGCGCAGGAACGGACGCTTGGCCTGCTGCTTCTTGCGCTTGTCGCGCTTGGCCTTGGAGTTCTGGGACATGGGGTGGGGTCACCTGGAAAGGGAAAGACCGCCATTGTACTGGGTGCCGCGCTGCGCGCTCGCCGGGCGTGGCCCGGCGCTACCGGGGTGCCGCGCTGCGCGCTCGCCGGGCCGTGCCCGGCGGAGCGTCAGGGTGCCACGGCCGGCGTGGCGGCTTCACCCTGCGCGGCCTGCACATCGGGGTCGGCCACGGCTGCCGACAGCCCCACCTGCGGGCCGGCGCCGGCCAGGGCGGCCTCTTCGGCGGCCTTGGTCATCACCACGATGCTGATGCGGCGGTTGATCGGGTTCTGCGGGTCCGTTTTGTCGAACAGCACCGAGGAGGACAGGCCGACCACGCGGGTGATCTTGCTGTCCTCCATGCCGCCGTCCACCAGCGCACGGCGTGCGGCATTGGCGCGGTCGGCGCTCAGTTCCCAGTTGCCATAGCCGCGTGCGGCCGAATACGCGGTGATATCGGTATGGCCGGTGAGGCTGATCCGGTTCGGCACGTGGTTCAGGTACTCGGACAGCTCGTGCAGGATCTGCTGGGTATACGGCTTCAGCGTGGCGCTGCCGAGGTCGAACATCGGCCGGTTCTGCTTGTCCACGATCTGGATGCGCAGGCCTTCCGGGGTCAGGTCCAGCAGCAGCTGGTCCTTGAACGGTTCCAGCGCCTGGCTGCGGCTGATCGCTTCCTGCAGTTCCTTCATCAGCGCTTCCAGCTGCTGCTTGTCGCGCTGCTGCTGGTCCACCGGCTGCGGCACGGCTTCCTTCTGGTTCTGGAAGGGGTCGTTGCTGTTGCCGCGGGACACATCGGTGGCGCCGCCCAGCTTGATCATCGAGGTGCTGGCGCCACCGGGCCCGGCCATGCCCGGTGCGGGCGTGGGGCTCTGCCCGGCCAGCGGGCTGGGGTTGCGGAAGTACTCGGAGATCGCCGCGCGCTCGGGCTTGCTGGTGCTGGCCATCAGCCACAGCACCAGGAAGAAGGCCATCATCGCGGTCACGAAGTCGGCGTAGGCCACTTTCCACGAACCGCCATGATGGGCGGCATGGCCGCCCTTCCTGACCCGGCGGACGATGACGGTGGGCTTGTTCTCGGCCATGGCTTACTTGACCGTCTTCAGGTGCTGCTCGAAATCGGAGAACGCCGGGCGCACGTTCGACGGCAGGGTCTTGCGGGCGAATTCCAGCGCGATCTTCGGGTTGTAGCCGCGCAGGCAGGCCAGCAGGGCGGTCTTCACCGATTCGTAGATGCGGCTGTCCTGCTCGGCGCGGGCTTCCATCGCCGAGGCCATCGGGCCGACGAAGCCGTAGCCCATCAGGATGCCGAGGAAGGTGCCCACCAGCGCGCCGGCCACGTGGCCGCCGACCTCGACGATGTCGCCGCCGATCGAGCCCATGGTGATGACGATGCCCAGCACGGCCGCCACGATGCCGAAACCGGGCAGGCCGTCGGCCACCTTGTTCATCACCTGCGAGGGTGCCATCGCCTCGGCGTGGTGCTTTTCCAGCTCCAGCTCCAGCAGCGGTTCCAGCTCGTGCGGCTCGATGTTGCTGCCGATCATCAGGCGCAGGCAATCGGTGATGAAGTCGATCAGGTGGTGGTCGGCCTGCACCTTGGGGTAGTTGGCGAACAGCGCGCTTTCGGCCGGGCGCTCGACGTGGTCTTCCAGCGCCATGAAGCCTTCGCGGCGGGCCTTGTTGAGCAGTTCGTACAGCAGGCTGAGGACGTCGATGTAGTCCTGCTGCTTGTAGCGCGGGCCCTTGAACACGCCCACCATGGCCTGCAGGGTCTGCTTGACCGTCTTGGCCGGGGTGCCGACCAGGAAGGCGCCGAGTGCGGCCCCGCCGATGATGACCAGTTCGTAAGGCTGCCAGAGGGCACCCAGGCGGCCGTGGGCGCCCAGGTAGCCGCCGAGGACGCTGATGATGACGACCAGGAATCCAACGATGATGAGCATGGCGTGACGCAAGGAGAGGGGATATCTCCTTGTCGGCCTGACACCGGTGTTTCTGAAGAGGGAATTCTGTGAAGTCGGTCAGCGGGGGTGATCAGCCCGCCGTACCGGCTTCGGCGCCTTCACGCTGCAGGGGATTGGGCCACGGCTCGCCGTTGCCGGCAAAGGAAAGTGAGACGGAGTTCAGGCAGTGGCGCTCGAAGGTGGGCGGCGGGCCGTCCGGGAACACGTGGCCCAGGTGGCTGCCGCAGCGGGCGCAGGTGATCTCGGTGCGGACCATGCCGTGGCTGGTATCGCGGATCTCGGTGACGTGCGCTGGGTCGTAGGGCGCGAAGAAGCTGGGCCAGCCGGTGCCCGAATCGAACTTGGTGCTGGAGCGGAACAACGGCAGCCCGCACATGCGGCAGCAGTAGACGCCCTCGCGCTTGTTGTCCAGGAACACGCCGCAGAACGGAGCTTCGGTGCCGTGCTGCAGCAGCACGCGGCGCTCTTCGGTACTCAGGCCGGCCACCAGGGCGTCGGCCTGGGGGGCGGTGGGGGGCGTCAGGTCGAAAGCGCTCATGCCGGCTCTCCGTGGGGTCAGTGGCCTGGGGATGCCGGCAAACGTGGGGGTGCGGGCCCGCCGTTGCAAGTGTGATGGCCATTCATGGCCGGCACACGGCCCCCGGCGCATGGTGGACCTCTCACACGATGGAGCGTGCCATGAAACCGCGTCTCGTCCTTCTGTTGTCCGTCCTGCTGCCCCTGGCCGCGCAGGCGCAGGTGCCGACGTCCTCCAGCCCGACCGCTACGCGCAGCGCGAACAGCGTGAACCCGCCCCCGGTCGCGCCGCAGTCGCCGCCGCCACCGGCCAACCCGGCGTTGCCGGTGCAGGTGCCGCGCCAGCAGGCACAGCCGATCCGTTCAACCGGCCCGGCACAGGTGACACCGGCACCGGCCACGCGGGCGCCGGACAAGGTGTATGACCGCAACGGCCGCATCGTGCCCGGGGTGAAGCCGGCCGGCCCCAACCGCGTGTTCGATTCGCGCACCGGCCGCTACTACGACAGCGTACCGGCCGGCGACGGGCAGCAGATCAAACCGTAAGGCGCGCGCGCCCGGGCCTGAACCCACGAAAACGACGCCTTGCCGATCACTGTTTTTTCGCCTGCGATTAACCGCTCCGGGACCACCGTGGCCCTGCACCGGCAACCGCCGTTGCATGTCCTTCGTCCATTGGATCGCGATCATGAAAAACCAGCAGAACCGTCATCCCGGCAAGGAGCAGCAGAGCCAGAGCCGCAGCCCGCAGCAGCAACAGCAGCAGATGGATGCGCAGCAGCCGCAGAAGGGCGGCAAGCAGCAGGAGCAGCGCCAGCAGGGGTCGCAGAAGCACCCGCAGCAGCGTTGACCGACGCTGGGGTCAGGGCCCGCGATGCGGGATCTGACCCCGACGCCCAAGGGGTCGGATCCCGCGCAGCGGGCTCTGACCCCATCCCGGCGCAGCCGCTCAGTCCGCGATCGGCAGGGCCCAGGTTTCCTTCACTTCTTCCATCACGATGTAGCTCTTCGATTCGCGCACATGCGGCAGGGTCAGCAGGGTGCTGCCCAGCAGCTTGCGGTAGCTGGCCATCTCGCTGATGCGCGCTTTCAGCAGGTAATCGAAATCGCCCGAAACCAGGTGGCACTCCAGCACGTTGGGCAGCTTCAGCGCCGCGCGGCGGAATTCCTCGAAGATGTCGCCGGACTTGTAGGCCAGGCTGATCTCCACGAACACCAGCAGGCTGGCCTTCAGCGCGGCCGGGTCCAGGTGCGCGTGGTAGCCGGTGATGATTCCTTCGCGCTCCAGCCGGCGCACGCGTTCGGTGCAGGGGGTGGTCGACAGGCCGACCCGTTCACCCAGTTCGGTGAAGGAAATGCGGCCTTCGGCCTGCAGGATGCGCAGGATCCTGCGGTCGATCTTGTCCAGCTCGCGGGGGCGTGTGGCCATGGCCGTCAACCTCTGGGGGTGAATCACAGGAAAACATCCTGCCTGTGATCCTGAAATCAGGCAAATCGTCTGGGAACGGGAGAATATACTTCCCCGATTATGCTCCCGGCGTGCTCAAACGCAGGGAATCATCGGGTTGGAGAGTTTCCATGCGAGTCCTCGTTCTCGGCAGCGGCGTGATCGGCACCACCAGTGCCTGGTACCTGCGGCAGGCCGGCTTTGAAGTCACGGTCATCGACCGCCAGCCCGGCCCCGCGCTGGAGACCAGCTTTGCCAATGCCGGCCAGCTGTCGTTCGGCTACACCTCGCCGTGGGCGGCCCCGGGCGTGCCGAAGAAGGCGATCGGCTGGCTGTTCGAGAAGCATGCGCCGCTGGCCATCAAGCCGGGCATGGACCTGGCCCAGTACCGCTGGCTGTGGCAGATGCTGCGCAACTGCACCCACGAGCGCTACGCCATCAACAAGGCGCGCATGGTGCGCATGTCCGAATACAGCCGCGACTGCCTGAACGAGCTGCGCGCGCAGATCGGCATCGAGTTCGAAGGCCGCGACCTGGGCACCACCCAGCTGTTCCGCACCCAGCAGCAGCTGGACGCCTCGGCGCAGGACATCGAGATCCTGGCCCAGTACGGCGTGCCCTACGAAGTGCTGGACCGCGCCGGCATCATCCAGGCCGAACCGGCCCTGGCCCACGTCGATGGCCTGGTGGGCGCGTTGCGCCTGCCGCGTGACCAGACCGGCGACTGCCAGCTGTTCACCCGCCGCCTGGCGCAGATGGCGGCCGACGCCGGCGTTGAATTCCGCTACGACCAGGACATCAGCGGCCTGGAGTTCGATGGCGACCGCATCACCGGCGTGCGCATCGGCGGCCGGCTGGAAACCGCCGACCGCTTCGTCGTCGCACTGGGCAGCTATTCGCCGCAGATGTTGGCGCCGCTGGGCATGCGCCTGCCGGTGTACCCGCTGAAGGGCTATTCGCTGACCCTGCCGATCACCGACCCGGCGATGGCACCGACCTCGACCATCCTGGACGAGAGCTACAAGGTGGCCGTCACCCGCTTCGACAACCGCATCCGCGTCGGCGGCATGGCCGAAGTGGCCGGTTTCGACCTGTCGCTGTCGCAGCGCCGCCGCGAAACCCTGGAACTGGTGGTGCGTGACCTGTACCCGAAGGGCGGCGACCTGGCCAAGGCCGACTTCTGGACCGGCCTGCGCCCGGCCACCCCGGACGGCACGCCGGTCATCGGCGCCACCCCGTTCCGCAACCTGTACCTCAACACCGGCCACGGCACCCTGGGCTGGACCATGGCCTGCGGCTCGGGCCGCTACCTGGCCGACCTGATGAGCGCGCGCCAGCCGCAGATCAGCACCGAGGGCCTGGATATCTTCCGCTACGGCCAGTACGGCCACGCCCCGCAGCAGGAGAGCCGCGCATGCGTCCTGCCCGCGCGCTGATCGACCTGGGCGCGCTGCGCAGCAACTACCGGCTGGCCCGCGAACTGGGCGGCGGCAAGGCGCTGGCAGTGGTCAAGGCCGATGCCTACGGCCATGGCGCCGTGCGCTGTGCACAGGCGCTGGAAGGCGAGGCCGATGGCTTTGCCGTGGCCACGATCGAGGAAGCGCTGGAACTGCGCCAGGCCGGCATCCGTGCGCCGATCCTGCTGCTGGAAGGCATCTTCGAGGCCAGCGAACTGCCGCTGGTGGCCGAGCACGACCTGTGGTTCTCGGTGGGCTCGGCGTGGCAGCTGGAGGCGCTGGCCGCTTTCGACAGCCCGCGCCCGCTGACAGTGTGGCTGAAGCTGGACAGCGGCATGCACCGGCTGGGGCTGGACGTGGCCGGCTTCCGCGCCGCGCACGCACGGCTGTCGGCGCTGCCGCAGGTCGAGCGCATCGTGATGATGACCCACCTGGCGCGCGCCGATGAGCTGGACAGCGAGCGCACCCACGAACAGGCCGCGACCTTCAAGGCGGCCATCGAAGGCCTGCAGGGCGAGACCAGCGTGTGCAACTCGCCGGCGCTGCTGGGCTGGCCGGACGTGCGCAGCGACTGGGTGCGGCCGGGCCTGATGCTGTACGGGGCCAACCCGTTGCCGGACGACACCGCGCTGACCGAGCGCCTGCGCCCGGTGATGACCATGCAGTCGAAGGTGATCGCCGAGCGCTGGATCGACGCCGGCGAACCGGTGGGGTACGGCGCACGCTTCGTGGCCAAGGCGCGTACCCGCGTGGGCGTGGTCGCGCTGGGCTATGCCGACGGCTACCCGCAGTTCGCGCCGAACGGCACCCCGGTGCTGATCGACGGCAAGCCCGGCGGGCTGATCGGCCGCGTCTCGATGGACATGCTGACCGTGGACCTGACCGCCCATGCGCAGGCCGGTATCGGCAGCGTGGTGGAGCTGTGGGGCACGGCGCCGACCCTGGCCGAACTCGCACCGCGCTGCGGCGTCAGCGCTTACCAGCTGCCGTGCGCGGTCAAGCGCGTGGCGCGGGTCTACCAGGGGTGAGGGAGTGCCGGCCAGCGGCCGGCACTACCGGAATGCACGCCTGCCGTTCGCCGGGCACCACGTATCCCGGTAGCGCCGGGCCATGCCCGGCGGCTCTTGATCAACGCGCGGCGGTCGCCTGCGCGGCCAGCTGGCGCTTGACCCAGTCATCGATCAGGCGCTTCTCGAAACGCAGCGGATCGTTGTCGCTGCGCACGCCGATGTTGTGCAGGTAGCCGCTGTCGATCAGCTTGGCTTCGCCTTCATTGATGATGCCGCCGCTGGCGTCCTTCAGCGTGTACTGCAGGGTGATGCGCGGCGGGTAGATGTCGCGCATGATCCGGATATTGTCGCCACGCGGGCCGTGCCACGGCTCGTAATCGCCGGCGCGCTTGATGTCCACCAAGGTCACATCGAGGGTCTGCCCGGGCTGCAGCGGCTTGGCCGCTGCGGTCTGCAGGTAGCGGGCCAGCTGCTGCACCCAGTCACCCCGCTGCGCCTCGAAGCGGTTGGTGCTCTGGCGGATCTCGGTGAAGGTGGCCGGATCGTCCCACTTCACGCTGACCGGGCCATTGGCCTGCAGGGCCCGCGGTGCCTGCGGATCGGTGACAGTACGCGGCGCAGCGGTGGCGCTGCCCACGGCCAGGGCGCCGGCCATCAGCAGGGCGGCGCAGAGCGAACGGTTCATGACGGTCTCCTGCGTCCCGTGATCGGGACGGTCTGGGGCTACAGGCCGAGTGTGATCCTGCGCATGGCCGCCAGCAATGGCCGATTGCGTCAAATGCGTCACCAGTTGTCGCCAATTCATGGTCGTCAAGCGTGACTGACGGCGCTTGACGCTGTGAATACGCTCTCTGGAAGATGCTGTACCTCCACCCGGTCCGCCTCCCACGCCCTTGTCCACACTGCCGCCCCTCGCCGAGCGCCCGCCCTTGATGGCGCCGGCGCCCGAACCCGACCTGCATCATCGCGTGCTCGAGCACATCAATGCCGGCTTCTGCGTGATCCAGGTGCTGTTCGAAGGCGACCTGGCGGTGGACTACCGCTTCCTGGAGGTCAACGAGGCCTTCGAGCGCCATACCGGCCTGAAGGGCGCGCAGGGCAAGCGCATGAGCGCGCTGGAACCGCAGCACGAGAGCGACTGGTTCCGCATCTATGGCGAAGTCGCGCGCACCGGGCAGCCGGCGCAGTTCGAGATGGACGCGCGCGCGCTGGGCCGCTCGTTCGCCGTGGACGCGGTGCGCGTGGGCGAGCCGGGCGAGGACAAGGTCGGCATCCTGTTCTTCGACGTGACCGCGCGCAGGCAGATCGAAGTGGAGCTGGGCGAGAGCGAGGCGCGCTTCAGTGCGCTGGCCGACGGCCTGCCGATGCCGGTCTGGGTGCTGGACGAGCGCGGCCATGCCCGTTTCGTCAACAGTGCCTTCAGTGAATTCTTCGGTGGCGACGAAACCCGCGTGCCGGAAGATGTCTGGCGCGGCCTGGTGCATCCGGACGACGCCTCGGTGTTCGAGTACGAGCTGCAGGAAGCGCTGAAGGCGCAGCGCTCGATGCATGCGCTGGTGCGCGCGCGGCGTGCCGATGGCCAGTGGCGCTGGCTGGAGATGAACGCACGGCCGCGCTTCTCGCGCATGGGCCGCTTCATCGGCCTGGCCGGCAGCAGCCCCGACGTGACCGAGCGCCGCGAGATCGAGCTGGCACGCGAGGAGCTGCTGCAGTCCGAGCGTGCTGCGCGCAGTGCCGCGGAGAACATGGCGCGGCTGAAGGACGAATTCCTGGCCACGCTGTCGCACGAGCTGCGCACGCCGCTGACCACCATCCTTGGCTGGAGCGAACTGCTGCTGCAGCGCGTGGACAACACCAGCCCGCTGTTCAAGGGCCTGAACGTGATCGCCAGCAGCGCGACGGCACAGAAGCGCCTGATCTCGGACATGCTGGACCTGAGCAGCATGCTGCTCGGCAAGGTGCAGCTGGAAGTGGAGGTGCTGGACCTGCGCCTGCAGCTGGGCGAAGCGCTCGGCGCACAGGAACCGGTGGCCGAGGGCAAGGCGCTGGACGTCACCCTGCAGCTGCCCGAACAGCCCTGCCTGGTGCTGGGCGATGCCACGCGCCTGCAGCAGGTGCTCTGGAACCTGCTGTCCAACGCCATCAAGTTCACCCCCGCCGAAGGCCGCATCGAGGCGCAGCTGCGCGCCGATGGCGGCTACTGGACGATCACCCTGCGCGATACCGGTGACGGCATCGCGCCTGAATTCCTGCATCACCTGTTCAGCCGCTTCCGCCAGGCCGATGGCACCACCACCCGCCGCCATGGCGGCCTGGGCCTGGGCCTGGCCATCGTGCAGCAGCTGGTGGAACTGCATGGCGGCACGGTCAGCGCGGCCAGCGAAGGCCATGGCCATGGCTCCACGTTCACCGTGCGCCTGCCGCAGTACATCCCCGATGCCGACCGCCGGCCCCTGCGCGAAGTGTTCAGCGGGCCGATCCTGGAACCGATGGTGGTCGAGCCGTATCCGCTGCGTGGCCTGCATGTGCTGGCGGTTGAAGACCAGCCCGAAGTGCTGGAGTACCTGCGGCGCATGCTGGAGGAGCAGGGCGCCAGTGTCTCGGCGGTCAGTTCCGCTGGTGAAGCGCTGGCGCTGCTGGCCGACAGCGGCCACCTGCAGTACCACGTGATGCTCACCGACATCGGCATGCCGGGCATGGACGGCTATGGCCTGGTGCGGACGCTGCGCGAGGACATGGGCGTGGAGGCGGCGGAGCTGCCGGCCGTCGCGGTGACCGCGCTGGCCCGCGCCGATGACCGCCGCCGCGCGCTGGCGTCCGGTTTCCAGGAGCACGTGGCCAAGCCGTACTCGGTAGCCCAGCTGGTCTCGGCGGTGCGCAGCGTGCAGCCCCTGCGCGCGGGCAGCGCATTGCACTGAGCATTCACGGCGGATCGGCGAACCTGCCTGCAAGGAGGTTCACCGATGTCCCGTATTGCTCCCCGCATCCATACCGACCCGGCGCAGATCGCGCGCCTGGAAGCCCTGTTGCCGCAGCTTGATGGCGAATGGCAGGTGCAGGTGACCCTGCACGATGGCCGCCGCCTGCTGGGCACCGTCGCCGTGCGCCCGACGCTGCAGCAGTACCGCAACGAGGCGGGCGATGAAGGCAGCAACGGCCAGCTGCGCCTGGACGACTACGACAACCCGGTGCAGCAGCACCACCTCTGGCTGGACGAGATCGCCAGCGTCAGCCGCCTGCCGCCCAAGGCGCCCTGATCCGATGTGGCGCCGCGGCTACGCCGCCGCCCGAGCATGGGCTCGGGCGCTACCGTAGAGCCGAGCCCATGCTCGGTTGATCACCGGGCGATCAATGTTCGAACACGGTCGGCGTCGCTTCGAACCGGCGCGCATACGCACGCTCGTCGGCCACCCGCGCCACCTCCTCGTCGGCCAGGGCCGGTGCGCCGTATACCGCGTAGGCCACGCTGCCATCGGCGCCATGGCCGACCTGGTGCAGGCGGTAGCGCGAATGCCCACCGCCGGTGTCCTCGGGGTAGTGCACGGGCGGATGGCTGCCTTCCAGGTCCATTTCACTGTTGTCGACCACTCCACCGACGAACAAGGCGCGCATGCAGGTTCTCCTGGGGTTGCTGGGGGTGAGCCCCTACCCTGAACGCTTCGATGTTGTCGGCACATCAACAGCACGTTGAAGTTTCGCAAAGCGGCCCGCCGGGGCCGGCACGGCCAAGCCGGTACAATGGACGGCCCTACGCTTGAAGTACCCGCGCCGATGGCCTCCAGCAACGACGCCCCCCTGCAGACCCTGCTCCTGCCGTTCAGCAACGGCACCCTGCACTGGCCCGAGGGCCCGGTGGCCTTCCTCCGTGCCCGTGATGGCTGGCCGCTGCGCGAGATCGCCGGCAACCGCGAAGTGCATTGCGAGCAGAGCTTCGCCCCGTTTGCCGAGCCGCTGCAGCAGGCCGCCGGCTGGACCGTCAGCGGCCAGATCGACGATGCCGCCGGCAAGGGCCGCTACCCGCTGGTGCTGGTGCTGCCGCCGCGCCAGCGCGAAGAGGCCCGCGCGCTGTTCGCCCGCGCCCTGGCCCTGGTGGCCGAGGGCGGCCGCATCGTCGCCTGCCAGTCCAACAACGAGGGCGCCCGCTCCGGCGAAGGCGACCTCAAGCAGTTGACCGGCCTGGGTGGCTGCCTGACCAAGAACCACTGCCGCGTGTACTGGACCGCCCCGCTGCAGGGCCAGCACGATGCCGACCTGGCCAAGCGCTGGAGCGCGCTGGACGCGGTGCGTCCGATCGTCGACGGTCGCTTCCTCAGCCGCCCGGGCGTGTTTGCCTGGGACCGCATCGACCCGGCCTCGGCACTGCTGGCCGAACACCTGCCGGCGGATCTGGCCGGCCGCGCCGCCGATCTCGGTGCGGGCTATGGCTACCTGTCGCGCGAGCTGCTGGAACGTTGCGCGAAGATCACCGCGCTGGACCTGTATGAAGCCGAGCAGCGTGCGCTGGCCCTGGCCGAACTGAACCTGGCACCGCCGCCGCGCGCGCTGCCGCTGCGCTTCCTGTGGCGCGACGTCACCGCCGGCATCGAGCCGGGCTACGACGTCATCATCAGCAACCCGCCGTTCCACACGCCCTCGCGTGCCGACCGCCCTGACATCGGCCAGCGCTTCATCGCCGTGGCCGCGCAGGCGCTGCGCCCGGGTGGCCGCCTGTACGTGGTGGCCAACCGCCATCTGCCCTACGAGTACACGCTCAACGAGAGCTTCGGCGCCGTGCGCGTGATCGCCGAGCGCGATGGCTTCAAGCTGGTCGAGGCGGTGAAGGGGAAGGGCAAGTGAAGCTGGTCAAGCTGATCGCCAACCTGGGTTACGGCAGCCGCAAGCAGGTGCAGTGGATGTTCCGCGAGGGCCGCGTCACCGATGCCGACGGCGAAGTGCTGTACGCCGATGACCAGGTGCCGCACGAGGCGATCCGCGTCGATGGCGAGCCGCTGGACCCACCGGTGGGCCTGTCGCTGGCGTTGTACAAGCCGGCCGGCTACACCTGTTCGACCAAGGACACCGGCCGCCTGATCTACGACCTGCTGCCGCCGCGCTTCCGCGACCGCGACCCGGTGCTGTCCACCGTCGGCCGCCTGGACCGCGAGACCAGCGGCCTGCTGCTGCTGACCGACGATGGTGGCCTGCTGCACCGGATCATCTCGCCGAAGTCGAAGCTGCCCAAGGTCTACGAAGTGGAACTCGCCGAAGACCTGCGTGGCGACGAAGTGGCGCAGTTCGCCAGCGGTACGCTGATGCTGGAAGCGGAGAAGACGCCCCTGCTGCCGGCTGAACTCGAGGTGCTGGGCCCGCGCAAGGCGCGCCTGGTGCTGCACGAAGGCCGCTACCATCAGGTACGCCGCATGTTCGCCGCCGTCGGCAACCACGTGCAGGCCCTGCACCGCAGCCGCGTCGGCGGCCTGGACCTGCAGGGGCTGGACGAAGGCCAATGGCGCATGTTGACCCCCACCGACCTGGACACCCTGTTCGCTCCATGACTTCCCTCGCAGCGCTGCCGTTCCTTCCGGATGCCGTCATCTTCGACATGGACGGCCTGATGATCGACAGCGAGCGGGTGTCGATCGCGTGCTGGAGCCAGGCGGCCGCCGAATCCGGGCTGCCCCTGGATGAAACGTTCTTCGTGCGCATGGTTGGCCTGGGTGACCGTGACAGCCAGGCGCTGCTGCGCGGGCAGGGGGTGTCGGACGCGGTGATCGCGGCGATGGCCGCGCGCTGCCACGACCTGTACGAAGCGCGCACGCAGACCGGCCTGCCGCTGCGGCCGGGCATCGTGGAACTGCTGGATCTGCTGAAGACGCACGGCATTCCGCGCGCGGTGGCGACCACCACGCGGCAGCCGCGTGCCAACCGCAAGCTGGCCGCCGCCGGACTGCTGCCGTATTTCGATGCGGTCATCACCAGTGGCGACGTCGCCCACCCGAAGCCGGCGCCGGACATCTACCTGCTGGCCGCGCAGCGGCTGGGCAAGGCGCCGGAACGCTGCCTGGCGCTGGAGGATTCACCGGCCGGCACGCGCGCCGCCGTAGCGGCGGGCATGACCGTGATCCAGGTGCCCGACCTGGTGCATCCGGATGAAGAACTGCGCGCGCTGGGCCACCGCATCGTCGGCTCGCTGGTGGATGCCCACGCCCTGCTGGTGCCGCTGCTGCCAAGGTAACGGTGGGTGCCGACCGTTGGTCGGCACTGAGCCGAGCATGGGCTCGGCTCTACAATTCCACCACCACCGCTCTGGTGGGTGCCGACCGTTGGTCGGCACGCTTCACCGCTCTGGTAGATGCCAACCTTGGTCGGCACTGAGCCGAGCATGGGCTCGGCTCTACAATTCCACCACCGCCGCTCTGGTGGGTGCCGACCGTTGGTCGGCACGCTTCACCGCTCTGGTAGATGCCAACCTTGGTTGGCACTGAGCCGAGCATGGGCTCGGCTCTACAATTCCACCACCACCGCTCTGGTGGATGCCGACCGTTGGTCGGCACGCTTCACCGCTCTGGTAGATGCCAACCTTGGTTGGCACTGAGCCGAGCATGGGCTCGGCTCTACACCTCCACCACCGCCGCTCTGGTGGGTGCCGACCGTTGGTCGGCACGCCTTTCAATCACACCCGGCCGAACACCAGCGCTGCGTTGGTGCCACCAAAGCCGAAGCTGTTGGACATCACCGTATCCAGCTTCTGCTCGCGGCTTTCGCGCAGGATCGGGAAACCTTCCACCGCCGGGTCCAGCTCGGTGATGTTGGCCGAACCGGCCACGAAACCATCGCGCATCATCAGCAGGCAGTAGATCGCCTCGTGCACGCTGGCCGCGCCCAGCGAGTGGCCCGACAGCGCCTTGGTCGACGACAGCGGCGGCACCGCATCGCCGAACACTTCGCGGATCGCCCCCAGCTCGGTCACGTCGCCCAGCGGCGTCGAGGTGCCGTGGGTGTTGAGGTAATCGAGCGGACGGTCGACGTTCTGCAGCGCCATCTTCATGCAGCGCACCGCGCCCTCGCCGGACGGGGCGACCATGTCGGCACCGTCGGAGGTCACGCCATAGCCGATCAGCTCGGCATGGATCCGCGCGCCGCGGGCAACGGCGTGGTCGTAGTCTTCCAGCACCAGCATGCCGCCGCCACCGGCGATGACGAAGCCGTCGCGGTCCTTGTCATACGGGCGCGATGCGCTGGACGGGGTGTCGTTGAAGCTGGTCGACAGTGCGCCCATCGCATCGAACATCACGCTCATCGACCAGTGCAGGTCTTCGCCACCACCGGCGAACATGATGTCCTGCGCGCCGTGGCGGATCATGTCCGCGGCCGCGCCGATGCAGTGCGCCGAGGTCGCGCAGGCAGCCGACAGCGAGTAGCTGACGCCCTTGATCTGGAAGGCGGTGGCCAGGCAGGCCGACACGGTGGAGCACATCGTGCGCGGCACCATGTACGGGCCGACCTTGCGCACGCCACGGGCGCGCAGCAGGTCCACGGCACCCACCTGCCATTCGCTGGAACCACCGCCGGAACCGGCGATCAGGCCGGTACGCAGCGCGCTTACCTGTTCCGGCGACAGGCCGGCATCGGCGATGGCATCGCGCATGGCGATGTAGGCGAAGGCCGCCGCATCGCTCATGAAGCGCTTCTGCTTGCGGTCGATCTGCGCATCCAGGTCCAGGTCGACGCGGCCACCGATCTGGCTGCGCAGGCCGGCTTCGGCGTGGTCGGGCAACGCGGTGATGCCGGCGCGGCCTTCCCGCAGCGCCGAGGAAACGGTATCCAGATCATTGCCCAGGCACGAGGTGATGCCCATGCCGGTGATGACGACGCGACGCATCAGAAGCTCCCGGTTTCAGTGAACAGGCCCACGCGCAGGTCGCGGGCGTTGTAGATCTCGCGGTCGTCCACGTACATGCGGGCATCGGCCTGGGCCATCACCAGCTTGCGGTTGATGACGCGGGTGATGTCGATCTCGTAGCGCACCAGCTTGGCTTCCGGCAGCACCTGGCCGGTGAACTTCACCTCGCCGCAGCCCAGGGCGCGGCCCTTGCCGGGCGCACCCAGCCAGGTCAGGTAGAAACCGGTCAGCTGCCACATGGCATCCAGGCCCAGGCAGCCAGGCATCACCGGGTCGCCGATGAAGTGGCAGCCGAAGAACCACAGGTCCGGGCGGATATCCAGTTCGGCACGTACCATGCCCTTGCCATGCGGTCCGCCGTCCTCGCGGATTTCGGTGATGCGGTCGAACATCAGCATCGGGTCGTTGGGCAGACGGCCGGCGGCGGCGCCGAACAGTTCACCGCGGGCGCTGGCCAGCAGCTGGTCACGGTTGAACGCGTGGAGACGAGTCATGGAAAGCGCATTCCTGGAAGCGAAAACAAGGCAACAAGTCCCCGAGGATGCACGACGGTTGCAACGGGAATCAAACCGCCGCACCGTACGCGTGCGTAGTGTTTTCCCCGGGAATCACGCATCCCGTTGATGCACAACGACCATACTTGGCCGTCTGGAGCGGTACGGTGCGGGTATGATGTCCGCCAACCATGAACGCACTGCGCAAGATCATCCACGTCGACATGGACGCCTTCTACGCGTCGGTGGAGCAGCGCGACGATCCGTCACTGCGCGGCAAGCCGGTGGTCGTGGCCTGGCGCGGCGCACGCTCGGTGGTGTGCGCGGCCTCCTACGAGGCCCGGGTGTTCGGCGTGCGCTCGGCAATGCCCGCCCTGCGCGCCGAGCGCCTGTGCCCGGATGCGATCTTCGTGCCGCCGGATTTCGCGCGTTACAAAGCCGTGTCACGCCAGGTGCGCGAGATCTTCCTGCGCCATACCGACCTGGTCGAGCCGCTGTCGCTGGACGAGGCCTACCTGGACGTGACCGCGCCGAAGAGCGGCATCGAACTGGCCACTGAGATCGCCCGCACCATCCGCGCGCAGATCCGTGAAGAGACGAACCTGACTGCTTCAGCCGGCATCGCGCCGAACAAGTTCCTGGCCAAGATCGCCTCGGACTGGCGCAAGCCTGACGGCCAGTTCGTCATCCCGCCGCAGCGCGTGGACGCGTTCCTGCTGACGCTGCCGGTGAAAAGCGTGCCGGGCGTGGGCAAGGTGATGGAAGGCAAGCTGGCCGAGCGCGGCATCGTCACCTGCGGTGACCTGCGCAACTGGACGCTGCCGGACCTGGAAGAGAATTTCGGCAGCTTCGGCCGCAGCCTGTACAACCGCGCCCGCGGCATCGACGAACGGCCGGTGGAGCCGGACCAGCAGGTGCAGTCGATCTCCTCCGAGGACACCTTTGCCGAAGACCTGCTGCTGGAAGACCTGGGCGAGGCCATCGTGCAGCTGGCCGAGAAGACCTGGAATGCCACGCGCAAGACCGAACGCATCGGCCACACCGTCGTGCTGAAACTGAAGACCGCCCAGTTCCGCATCCTCACCCGCAGTTTCACCCCGGACCGTCCACCGGAATCGATGCAGGAACTGCGCGACATCGCCCTGTCCCTGCGCGCCCGCGTCGACCTGCCTGCCGACACCCGCTACCGCCTCGTTGGCGTCGGCCTGGGTGGATTCCGCGATAAAGAACCGGTGGTGCAGGGCGAACTGTTCGGGCACTGATCATTGCTGTGCCGACCAACGGTCGGCACCCACCAACAGCAGCAGGTTCCAACAGCAAGTTCCATCAGCAGCGGGAAACTGTCGAAGGCGGGGTGGGTCCGGTTGCGGGGGCGTGAGCCGCATGGATGCGGCGACCGAGCTTACAGGAACGTACTTGCAGCGTCCCCCGCAACCGGACCCACCCCGCCAACCCAAAGATGCTCAGCTGTTGATCTTGACCTTGCTTCGGCAGGTGCAGGGCGCAGCCCTGCAAAAAAGAAACCACCTACCTCAAGGCCACTGCATCTCGCCCTTGGCCACCTTCGCACTCAACTCCAGCGACGCCACGCCCTCCAACCTGGGATAACGCGCCTGCATCGCCTTCACCAGCGCCGCACTGTCCTTCGCCTTGCCCGCCTCCACATCAAACGCGCGGATGTAATCGGCAGTGAAACGCAGCGCGCTCGCATCCAGCGCCGCACCCGGCGCGTAATGGCCCGGCACCACCACCTTCGGCTTCAGCGCCTGCAGCTGCTGCAGCGTCTGCAGCCAATCGGCATGCGACTGCGGCGTCTGCGTATCGGCCATCCACACGTGCTCGCCGGCCACTACCGGAATGCCGCCCACGATCGCGCGCAACGCCGGCACCCACAGCACCGTGCGGTCCGGCGTCGGCCCATCCAGCCCGATCAGCGGCAGGCGCTGGCCTTCCAGCTGCAGCGCATCGCCCTCCAGCACCTGCGGCACGACGATGCGCGCGGGCACATCGGCACCCATCTTCGGGCCCCAGTAGGCCAGCTTGCCGGCCTGGGTCTGTTCGATGTGGGCGACGGTCTGCGCCGTGGCGACGATGCGTGCCTGCGGGAACGCATCCTGCAGCGTGGCCAGGCCGAAGTAGTAGTCCGGATCGCCATGGCTGATGTAGATCGTGGTCAGCCGCTTGCCGCTGGCGCGAATCTTTTCGACCAGTGCACGCGCATCGCGGGCGGCAAACTGCGCATCGACGAGGATCGCGTCATTGCGGCCTTCGATCAGCACCGAGGACACGGAGAACATCGCCTGCGGCCCGGGATGGAAAGTCTGCAGGTGCAATTGTGAGTGTTTCGCCGCAGTGGCGGCCGCAGGCGCGGCCGCGGCGGCCGGCAGCGGTGCACCGGCGAAACCCGCGGCCAGCGCGAGGGGAAGCAGCAGGGTAGCAGTACGCATCAACGATTCCTCGTGTAGAGCCGAGCCCATGCTCGGCTGCCGTGGTTGCCTCGAGCCGAGCGCAGGCTCGGCTACAGGGGAAACGTATCGATCAATACGCCGCAGTGATGATCTGCTTCGGGTACTTGCCCGCTTCCAGCTCGGCCACGAACGCCGCACCGTAATCGGCGTAGCTGATGCGGCTGTGGCCGCTGGCATCGGCCAGGAAGGTCTTGGCCTGCACGCGGTACTGGCCGCGCTCTTCGCCCGGGCCGATTTCCGCGGCCGGCGAGAAAAAGGTCCAGTCCAGGTCATCCACCGCCTGCAGGCGCGTCAGCGCTTCGCGCGCGGCAAGTGCGTACGGCTTGTAGGCGGCGGGGAAATCCGGGGTGTCGACCAGCTGCACGCCCGGCGCGATCTCCAGGCTGCCGGCGCCACCGACGACCACCACGCGCGGCACCTTGGCCTGGCGTGCGGCGGCGACCAGCTGGTCGGCCACGTTGGCGATCTGGCCGATGTCATCACCCGGGCGCGGGCCGTAGGCGCTGGCCAGCACGTCGTGGCCGGCGATCACGGCGGCCAGGGCGGCGGTGTCGTCCAGCGCGGCGATGGCCAGCTGGGCACCGGCCAGCTCGGCCGGCAGGTCTTTTTCACTGCGGACCACGGCCGTGACCTGGTGGCCGTGGGCGAGGGCGTGGCGGGCGATCTGGCGGCCGATGTTGCCGGTGGCACCGACGAGGGCGATCTTCATGTCAGGGCTCCTTGGGGCGGAATGGGGTGGGAACGAGGCCACTGTAGGCCGCTGAAGTTGCTCGAAAAACAGCGTATAACGCGCTTGTTTGTTGCATGGATCGAGCAGATGGACCGATTGACCGCCATGACCGTGTTCGTCGAAGTGGCCGAGCGTGGCAGCCTGACCGCCGCCGCCGAGGTGCTGGACATGTCCCGCGCGATGGTCAGCCGCTACCTGGCCGAGGTGGAGGGCTGGCTGGGCGCACGCCTGCTGCACCGGACCACGCGGCGGATCAGCCTGACCGGCGCCGGTGAAGCCGCGCTGGCGCGCTTCCGGCAGATGCTGGCCATCGGCGAGGAACTGCAGGGCGAACTGGCCAGCGACGATCCTGAGCCGCACGGCACCCTGCGCATCACCGCCAGCGTATCGTTCGGGCAGAGCCACCTGGCGCGCGCCGTGGCGGCCTTCGTGCAGCGCCACCCGGCCGCGCGCATCGAACTGCTGCTGGTCGACCGCATGGTCAACCTCGTGGAGGAGCGCGTGGACCTGGCCGTGCGCATCGCCCGCCAGATCGATCCCAGCCTGATCGCGCGACGGCTGGCCACCTGCCGTTCGGTGCTGTGCGCCACGCCTGCCTACCTGCAGGCACACGGCACGCCCAGCGCGCCGGAGCAGCTGCCCGCGCACAACTGCCTCACCCATCACTACGTCGGCAAGAGCCTGTGGCAGCTGCATCGCGACGGTCGCTCGCTGTCGGTGGCGGTGGGCGGCAACATCAGCGCCAACGAAGCCTCCCTGCTGCTGGAAGCGGTGCGCGCCGGTGCCGGCATCGCCATGCTGCCGACCTACCAGGTGGCACCGCTGCTGCGTTCGGGGGAACTGGTGCAGCTGCTGCCGGCCTATGCGCTGGACGAGCTGGCCATTCATGCCGTGTACGCATCGCGTCGACAGCAGCCCGCTATCATGCGGCGGTTCCTGGATTTCCTGGCCGAGTGTTTCACCAGCCCGGCATTCCAGGATCTGGATTGGCGCCCACCGATCAAGGAGGACACATGAACCATGGACAGGGATTGCTTGAGCACAACCGCGCGGCGTGGGACCGCCAGGCACGCGAGGCCAGCGACTGGTCGCGCCCGGTCGATGCCGAAACCATCGCTGCCGCACGCCAGGGACGCTGGCAGGTCCACCTGACGCCCCGTCCGCTGCCGCTGGACTGGCTGGGCGATGTACGCGGCCGCCGCATTCTCTGCCTGGCATCGGCCGGTGGCCAGCAGGCGCCGGTGCTGGCCGCCGCTGGCGCGGTGGTCACCGTGTTCGATCTGTCCGACGGGCAGCTGGCGCAGGACCGCCGCGTGGCCGAGCGCGATGGGCTGTCATTGCGCACCGTGCAGGGCGACATGCGTGACCTGCATGCCTTCGCCGATGGCAGCTTCGATGTGGTGTTCCACCCCATTTCGAACCTGTACGTGCCCGACGTGCGCCCGGTCTGGGCCGAGTGCCAGCGCGTGCTGGCCCAGGATGGCCTGCTGCTGGCCAGCTTCTACAACCCGGTGGTGTTCGTGGGCGAGCGCGATCCGCAGCTGCAGGAAAAGGGCGTGATCCGCCCGCGGTACGCCATTCCGTATTCGGACCTGGAAGACCTGCCGGCCGAAGAGCGCGAGGCCAAGCTGGCCCGTGGTGAAGCACTGACCTTCGGCCACAGCCTGGGCGACCTGATCGGTGGCCAGCTCGATGCCGGCTTCGTGGTCGAGCGCTTCATGGAAGACTGGCAGCCGCGCCCGCGTTTCCTGATCGACCGCTACCTGCCCACCTTCCTGGCCACCCGTGCCCGCCGGATCGGCTGAGGCGGGCGCGGAAATGCCGGGGCGTACAATGGACGGCCCACGTCGTACAGGTACCGTCCCTTGTCGTATCCCTATCCGTTGGTTGTGTTTGATCTGGACGGCACGCTGGTGGACAGCGCGGCTGACATTGCCGAAGCGCTGAACCGCACGCTGGAAGACATCGGCGTGGCACGCGTGCCCGAAACCACCGTGCTGGGCTGGATCGGTGATGGCGTGCGGCGGCTGGTCGAGCAGGCCGTGCATGCCGCCGGTCGCGACGTGGACCTGGCCGAGGTGATGCCGACCTTCATGGTGCATTACCGCGAATGCCTGCTGCGCAGCCCGCGCCTGTTCGATGGCGTGCCGGAAGCCCTGGCGCTGCTGCGCGCACGCGGCGTGCCGCTGGCCATCTGCACCAACAAGCCGGCCGCGCTGGTGCCGCCGTTGCTGCAGCACCTGGGCATTGCGGATGCGTTTTCGCTGGTGCTGGGCGGTGATTCGCTGCCGCAGCGCAAGCCCAGTGGCGAGCCGCTGCGGCACATCGCCGCGCACTTCGGCCAGGCGGTGGACGCCTGCCTGATGGTGGGTGATTCGCTCACCGATTACCGTGCCGCCGAAGACGCCGGCATGCCGATCGCACTGGTGCGCTACGGCTATCCGCGTGGCCTGGACCTGGACAACGCGCACGCCGTGGCGGTCATCGACGACCTGCGTGAACTGCCGGGGCTGGCCGCCGGCATTCCGACGCCGTGATCCGTTCGCCGGGCATGGCCCGGCGCTACCGACGCGCCCATGTAGAGCCGAGCCCATGCTCGGCTGCTCGGCTCTACAGTAGATCGACGCCATGCGTCGATGGCGGCGTGCCGACGCCGTGATCCGTTCGCCGGGCATGGCCCGGCGCTACCGACGCGGCCATGTAGAGCCGAGCCCATGCTCGGCTGCTCGGCTCTACAGTAGATCGACGCCATGCGTCGATGGCGGCGTGCCGACGCCGTGATCCGTTCGCCGGGCATGGCCCGGCGCTACCGACGCGGCCATGTAGAGCCGAGCCCATGCTCGGCTGCTCGGCTCTACAGTAGATCGACGCCATGCGTCGATGGCGGCGTGCCGACGCCGTGATCCGCTCGCCGGGCATGGCCCGGCGCTACCGACGCGCCCATGTAGAGCCGAGCCTACGCTCGGCTGCTCGGCTCTACAGTAGATCGACGCCATGCGTCGATGCCGAGGCCCGTTATTTCGGCTGGTACCGCACGCTCAGCTGGTACTCGCGGCCCGGCTGGTTGAACCACGCCACGGTCTCGTAGCGGCGGTCGAACACATTGGCTGCGCGGGCCAGCAGCGACCACGACGGCGTCAGCGCGTACTCTGCGCGCAGGTCCAGCGTGCCGTAACCACCCACCTTCACCGCGTTGCTGGCGTCGTCGAAGCGCTTGCCCGCGCCCTGCACGGTCAGTCCGGCGCGGAAATCGCCAAAGCGGCGGTCCACGTCCAGGCGCGCGGTCTGCTGCGCGCGACGCGGCA
The DNA here is from genome assembly GCF_030053215.1 of Stenotrophomonas sp. PFBMAA-4. NCBI lineage: Bacteria > Pseudomonadati > Pseudomonadota > Gammaproteobacteria > Lysobacterales > Lysobacteraceae > Stenotrophomonas > Stenotrophomonas sp. PFBMAA-4. The sequence continues at coordinate 42,901 of NZ_JASGBW010000013.1, forward strand.
GCCAGTTGTCGAACTGCGCGCTGCCAGCGGTGCGGTTGCGCGGGTCGGTGAAGCTCAGCTGGCCGTTGATGTCGAAACCGGCCAGCACCACGCCTGCGGTCAGTTCGGCACCGCGGATACGCGCCTTCTCGATCTGCTGCATCATGAAGGTCGCCGCGTCGTAGGTGATCAGGTCATCGATGCGGGTCTCGTACACGTCCACGCCCCAGTGCCAGCCCTGGCCGTGCTGCGACAGGCCGATGTTGGCGCTCTTCGACGTCTCCGGGTCCAGCGTCGGTACGCCGCTCCACGGGTCGTACAGGTCGCTGAAGGTCGGTGCCTTGAACGCCGTGCCATAACTGGCGTTCACGCGCAGGCCGTGGCCCAGGTCCATCGCCCAGCCGAGGCTGCCGGTGGCGTGGTTGCCGAACTGCGCGTTGTCGTCGTTGCGCGCGCTCACCTGCAGCTGGTGGCGGCCGAAACGGCCCTGGTACTGCACGAACACGCCGGTGTTGCGGCGGCTGTCCACGAGATAGCCCGCGCTGCTGCCATCCAGGTTGTCCTCGCTCCAGTCCACGCCGGTACTCAGCAGCTGGCCCTCGGCCAGGCCGATATCGGCCTGCAGCGAGGCGTTGTCGCGGTGCGTCTGCGCGCTGCCGGACACACCGGAGTCGCCGACGTTGTCCGACTCGTTGTCGCTGCGGCCGACGCTGGCGGTGAAGGCCAGGCGTTCGGACGGGGTGTAGCGCACCTTGCCGGACATCACCTGCTGCAGCGTTTCGGAGTAGTTGTAGTAGCCGTCGTAGTGGTTCTCACCTTCGGCACGCAGGGCGCTGCCTTCCACGCTCCACTGCTCGTTGAAGGTGTAGCCACCGCGCAGGCTCTTGGACAGGTTGCGGTAGCCATCGCGGTCGGGCTCATCGTCGAAGCAGCCGGTGAACAGCGTGGCCGAGCCGCGGCAGGCGTTGATGCCGTCGGTGTGCTGGTAGGCAATATCGGCGCCGAACCAGCCGCGCTCGCCGCTGCCACCGATGCCACCGCTGGCTTCGCGCAGGCCATTGCTGCCGCCGCCCAGCTGGAAGTGCGGCGCAAACCCGCCCTGGTTGCGGCGGGTGAAGATCTGGATGACGCCGCCGATGGCATCGGCGCCGTACAGGCTGGACTGCGGCCCGCGCACGATTTCCACGCGCTCGATCTGCGCCAGCGGCAGGTCCTGGTACATCGCCAGGCCAAGGTCGGCACTGTTGATGCGCACGCCATCGACCAGTACCACGGTGTGCGAGGAATTGGTGCCGCGCAGGAACAGCGAGCTCTGCTTGCCGAGGCCACCGCTGTTGGTCAGGTTGATGCCGGCGCGGCCGGCCAGCAGTTCCTGCAGCGAGGTGGCCTGGCTGGATTCGATCTGTGCACGGTCGATCACCTGCGCCGGTGCGATGCTGTCCTGCAGGGCGATGGGGGTGCGCGTGGCGGTCACCAGCACCTGATCCAGCGCAGCGGTGTCATCGCTCGCCTGGGCATGGGCCAGGGCGGGCAGGGCGGCCAGCACGGCCAGGGACAGCATTCGGAACTGCAGCTTCATCGGGAGGACTCCGGGTGCCACGCACGCCCGCGTGGCGAAGGGGAGGAGCCACGAAGGCAGGCACGCGCCGAAGCCGCGGCAGAGGCCGCGATCATCCAGCGCCATGCCCACCGCATCGCGACCTGAGGCTTCCGGGCCGGTCTCCGGGCTTGCCGCCAGGTGGCGCGAGGCCACCGTCCAGGCGCCTTCCCATGCCGGTGGCACAGTGGCGGTATTGCCTGGAACAGACGTGCTTACCGTTGCGGGGGCAGCGCCGGCCTGGCGTGTTGCCACGCGTCACCGGCTTCCCGTTTCAACCTGCCGGCCGCGGCCGCAGGTCACCTGGAAGTGGGCGCAGTCTACGGCATCCCCGCGGCCCCGTAGAGTCGAGCTTGCTCGACTGCCCTTGCAGCTCCCGCTCGACTGCCTCGGCTGTGCCCGTAGAATGTCCCTTCGATACCCGTGGTGCCGTTGCCGATGTCCCGCTGTTTTCCGCTGTTCCCGCGTTGCCTGCACAGGACGCACGCATGATCCTCGACCTGGTCCGCCATGCCGGCAACGGCCGCGGCGAGTTCCTCGATGGCCGCAGCGATCCGCCGCAGCTGGCCCGCCTGCCGCAGGAACTGGTCGACGCCTATGCCGGGCACGACTGGCAGCGGGTGATCAGCTCGCCGCGCCTGCGCTCGCTGCATACGGCGATGGCCCTGGCCACCCCGCGCGGGCTGGACGTGGACGCGGACGAGGAATGGGAAGAACTGGATTTCGGCGATTGGGACGGGCAGTCATTGTTTGACCTGCCGGAGGACGCGCTGGCGGCCTTCCACGCCGATCCGCATGCCTACCCGCCGCCCAATGGCGAAAGCTGGGGCCACTTCGAACGGCGCATTGCGCGCGCGCTGGATCGCCTGCTGGACGATGAGGATCCGCTGCCCACCGTGGTGGTCAGCCATGGCGGCCCGCTGCGCATGGTGCTGTCACAGGTCTGCGGGTTGCCGCTGTCACTGTGCTGGGCGCTGCGCATCGACCACGGCACGCGCCTGCGGGTGTGGCTGGAACGCGGTGAAGTGGGCCTGGTGGGCGAGCTGCTGGAACTGCAGCAGCCGTAAGCCGCACCACCGTGGTAGTGCCGGCCGCTGGCCGGCATTCCCAGCAATGCGGACGCTCTAATCCTCGTCCGCGCTCTCGGCAAAGCGCTCTTCGCCGTCATCCTCGTTGTCGAAGCGCTGCTCATGCACCGGGCCCGATGCCGGGCCGGCCGCCTTCAACGGATGCGCGGCGATGCGTGCCTCGTAATCCTGCACCAGCGCTTCGCGCTGTGCTTCGCCCAGTTCCTGCCAGTGGCAGTCCAGCAGCGCGCCTTCCAGCGAATAAAGCAGGTTCAAGCTGGGCTTGAAGCCGGCGCGCTTGACCTTGACGAAGGCCCCGACCGCGCCGAGCGCAGCCAGGTCCTCGCGGCTGCGCAGGCCGACCTGGCGCAGCCACGCCGCACTCTTCGGGCCGATGTTGCGCAGCTTGGATGCGCTCATCCCAGGGCCTCGACGAACACGCGGGCGATGGCTTCCAGCCCGGCCTGGTCCTCGGCATCGAAGCGGCCCACCTTCGGGCTGTCGATGTCGAACACGCCGATCAGCTCATCACCGCGCAGCAGCGGCACCACCAGTTCCGAGCGCGAGGCCGAATCACAGGCGATGTGGCCCGGGAAGGCATCGACGTCTTCCACGCGCTGGGTGGCGCGTTGGCTGGCAGCGGCACCGCACACGCCCTTGTCCAGCGGGATGCGCACGCAGGCCGGCAGGCCCTGGAACGGGCCGACCACCAGCTCCTTGCCGTCGTACAGGTAGAAACCCACCCAGTTCAGGTCGGGAAGGGAGTGGTAGACCAGTGCGGAGAGGTTGGCCGCGTTGGCGATGCGGTCGGACTCGCCGTAGACCAGGCCTCGGGCCTGTTCCAGCAGCTGGGCGTATTGTTCCGGCTTGCTGCCGGTGAGCGAGGCGTTGGCGAACATGCCTGCAGTCTAGCAAGCGTACGGGACCAGCGATAATGCACGCTCTGTTGCATGCCTGGAGCCATCGATGCTGCTGCCCACCCTGATGCCGCCGGCGGTGTTCGTCACCGGCACCGATACCGAGATCGGCAAGACTGCCAGCAGCACCGCGCTGCTGCATGCACTGCGCCGGCGCGGACTGCGCGCGGTGGGCATGAAGCCGGTCGCCAGCGGCAGCCAGGACCTGGGCCACGGCCTGCGCAACGAGGACGCGCTGGCGCTGCAGGCGGCCAGCTGGCCGGTGCCGGACTACGCCGATCTGAACCCCTATGCGCTGCGGCAGCCGCTGGCACCTGAACTGGCCGCGGCCGAGGACGGCGTGGAGGTGCAGCTGGCGCCGATCGTGGCCGCCTTCGAGCGCCTGCGTGCGCAGGCCGACGTGGTGGTGGTGGAAGGCGTGGGCGGCTGGCTGGCGCCGGTGTCGGCCACGCTGGACCAGCTCGACCTGGTGCGCGCGCTGCGCCTGCCGGTGCTGCTGGTGGTGGGCATGCGCCTGGGCTGCGTGAACCATGCACGGCTGACCGCGCAGTCGCTGCAGGCCAGCGGCGTGGAGTGCCTGGGCTGGATCGGCAACCACATTGATCCCACCATGCAGCGCCAGGATGAAAACATCGCCACCCTCCAGCAGCGCCTGCCGATGCCGTGCTGGGGCCGCCTGCCGTACCTGCCGGGCGCGGATGGCGAAACCCTGGGCGCACACCTGGGAGCGGAGCAGCGGTAGAGTCGACTGTCAGTCGACTATCGCGCGCAGCGCGGGGTCTGATCAGGAGCAGTCGACCAACGGTCGACTCTACCCTGCAACCCGATACGAACGGCACCGCGATTGCCGGCCAGAGGCCGGCACTACCGCGCTGCCAACTCCCGCGCGATCGCGCCCAGCCGTTCCACCGCGCTGATGAAGCGTGCATCCAGCGCCTGGCAGCATGACAGCCGCAGGCAATGCCGGTAGCGCGCGCCACGCGAATACACCTGGCCAGGCATGAACACGATGTCCTCGGCCAGCGCACGCTCGAACAGTTCACGCGTGTCCACGCCAGGCAGCTCCAGCCACAGCAGGAAGCCCCCCTGCGGTTCGGTGGCGCGGGTGCCAGCGGGGAAGTGCTCGGCCACCAGCTGCCGCAGGCGACCCACCTGTTCGCGGTACAGCCGGCGTATGCGGTGCAGGTGGTGCTCGTAGCTGCCCGCTTCCAGATAGGCGGCCACTGCATCCCCCAGCAGCTGCGGTTCACCGCCGGTGGACTGGAACTTCAGCAGGGCGATGCGCTCGGCGAAGCGACCACCATCGAGCCAGCCGATGCGGTAATCCGGTGCCAGCGTCTTGGAGAAGCCCCCCACCACCATCACCCAGCCATCGCGATCGAAGGCCTTCAGCAGCGGTGCCGGCGGTTCGCAGAACTGCAGTTCGGCATACACCGCATCCTCGATCAGCGGCAGCTGGTGCGCGTTGACCAGTTCGGCCAGGCGCTGCTTGGCCGCCGTCGGCATGGTGCAGCCCAGCGGGTTGTGCACCGTGGGCATCACCACCAGCGCAGCCAGCGGCGTGTGCTCCAGCAGCGCTTCCAGCGCATCCACATCCAACCCGTGCTGCGGGTGGGTGGGCAGCTCGATGGCCTGCAGGCCGAGGTTGGCCAGCAACGGGTACAGGTTGAAGTAGGAGGGGGCTTCGATACCCACCGCCGCACCCGGCTCGGTCACGGCACGCAGGGCCAGCTGCAGCGCTTCCATCGCGCCGTGGGTCAGCAGCAGGCGGTCGGCGTGGGTGTGCAGGCCCAGCCGCGGGCCACGCCGCGCGATCTGCGCCAGCAGGCGCGGCGAGCCGTTCGGGCGCGCATAGGTTTCCACCGTCTGCTGGCCGTGGCGCAGCACCTGCGCGGTGTGCCGGGCCAGCTGCGCGCCAGGGTAGAACTGCCGCCCGCGCGGCCCGGCGAATGCCAGGTCGATGACGCCCGGGCGGCGCTGCGCCTCGAGCACGCGCGCCATCAGCGCCTGCTGCAGCGGCGCGGTGGGCGCCGAGGGGGCATCGCGCAGTGATCGCTGCGGCACCGACAGGCGTGGCGCCACCTCGAAGCCGGCCTTCGGCCGTGGCACCACCAGTCCAGCATCTTCCAGCTGCCGATAGGCGGCGATGACGGTGTTCAGGCTCAGCTGGCGCTGCGCCGCCATCTGCCGCAGCGAGGGCAGGCGGCTGCCCACCGGCAGGCGGCCGCCGTGGATCGCTTCGGCCAGTTCATCGGACAGGCGCTGGTAGCGGGGTGGGGCCGGGGTGGTGCGTGGATCTGTATCCATTGGACTGGCCTGCATCTGGAGCTGTACCCATGATGCCGCCGAGCCTAGCATGGTGCTGTCGGTGGGGCCTGATCGGGGCCTGGCCGATCCATTTCAAACGCACGGCCGCAGGGCCGTGCGTCTTTTTCATGGGCTGCGTCAACAATCGCTGCGGCTTCGTAGAGTCGAGCTTGCTCGACTGCTTTACGGGGACAGTCGAGCAAGCTCGACTCTACGCGCCAGCAGCCGAGCATGGGCTCGGCTCTACAACAGTACGTCAGCGCATCGGCACCAGCGAGGCCTGGCGCCGGTACAGCGCCGGGAACTGCCTGCCCAGCGCGGCCAGCTTCGGTGCGTCGTAATAGCGGATGTAGGCCGCCTGCGGGTAGTTGGCCATGTAGTTCTGGTGGTAGCTCTCGGCCGGGTAGAAGCGCTGGCCGCTGGCCACCTGGGTGACGATCGGGCCGCGGTAGCTGCCAGCCTGGCCCAGCTGGCTGATGTAGGCGCGGCTGGCGGCCAGTTGCCGCGCATCGTCGCTGAAGATCGCCGAGCGGTACTGGCTGCCGTGGTCGGGGCCCTGGTAGTTCAGCTGGGTGGGGTCGTGCGCCACCGAGAAGAACACCTGCAGCAGCTGGCCATAGCTGACCTGGCGCGGATCGTAGTCGACCTTCACCGCTTCGGCGTGGCCGGTGCGGCCGCTGCTGACCCGCTCATAGCGTGCATCGGCGGCACTGCCGCCCGCATAGCCCGCCACGGCATTGCTCACGCCTTTGACGTGCTGGAACACACCCTGCACGCCCCAGAAGCAGCCACCGGCAAACACCACGCTGGCGTGGGTGGCGTCATCGCTGAAGGCGGCGTCGCCGGCCGGTGCCGGCAGCGCCCGCACCGGCGCGCTGGCCGTAGCCGGCGCGGCCATCGCACCGTGATCCACCAGCAGCACGCCGGCCACCAGCGCCGTGGCGACCAGCCCGGCAACACCCGCCGCAATGCCCTGTTCAAAGGAGAATTTCATCGTGCCCTCCTGCTCTCAACCAAAGGTGAAGGCATAGGCCTGCACGCCCGCGTCGAGGAACTCGATCTCGAAGCGGTGCGGGCCGACCGTGCCGCGCTGGCGTACCAGCTGGTACAGACGGTTCTCGTTGACCACGCCACTGCCATCGGCGCCGACATCACTGCCGGCATCGGCGGCGGGCAGGGGCTTGCCATCCAGCCAGACGCGGAAGCGCACGGGCGTGCCGTCCTGCTTCGGCGCAAGCACCAGGTGCAGGTCGCGGGCGTGGAACTGGAAGGCGATGCGGCCGCCGCTCTGCTGCAGCTGCGCGGCTTCGTTGGTGATGGTCCAGTGCCCGGACAGGCCCCACTGGTTCAGCGCGAGGCTGGCCGGCAGCGTGTACTCGAAGGCCGCATCGGTGCGCTGCCCGCCGGGCGAGGCGAAGTGCTCGGCGCGGGCATGGCCCAGGTAGGTTTCCGGCGAGCGCAGGTTGCCCATGTCAGCCTGCGTGGCCACGCCCTGCAGGTCGGCGGCGGCCGGGTCGGCCGGTGGCGGCAGGTCGGTCTGGCCGGCTTCGGCCAGCAGGCGGCGGATCACCTGTTCCGAATGCGCGTAGTTGCCTTCACCGAACTGGTGGGCGCGGATGTTGCCCTGTGCATCAACGAAGTACTGCGCCGGCCAGTACTGGTTGTTGAACGCGCGCCAGATCGAATACTGGTTGTCCAGCGCCACCGGGTACTCGACCTTCAGCTGCTGCACCGCCTTCATCACGTTGCGCGGGTCGCGCTCGAAGGCGAATTCCGGCGTGTGCACGCCCACCACCACCAGGCCGTGGTCGCGGTAGCGGCGCTCCCATTCGTGCACGAAGGGCATCGCGCGCAGGCAGTTGATGCAGGAATAGGTCCAGAAATCGATCAGCACGACCTTGCCGCGCAGCTGTCCGGCCTGCAGCGGCGGGCTGTTGAGCCAGCCGGTGGCACCGTCCAGGGCGGGCAGGGTGCCTTCCACCGGCAGCGGCGCATTGGCGGCATTGGCACCGGCCATCATCATCATCGGCGGCGCGGCCGGCTGGGCACCGGGTACGGCATCGAGCAGGCCCTGCTCGATGCGCGCGGTGCTGACCGAGGACAGGCGGGTCAGCAGGCCGGTATCCCAGCCCAGGCCGATGGCCACCACCGCCAGCAGCGCGGCCACGCCCAACACCTTGCGCAGCACGTCGCCCAGGCCGAGCCGCGCCTGCAGGGCATTGAACACGCGGCCACCGATCCACACCGCCAGCGCGAGCGCCGTCGCCGCGCCCAGCGCGTAGGCCAGCAGCAGCCCACTGGTGCCCACGCTGGCGCCGTGCAGTGCCGCACCGGTCAGCACCAGGCCCAGGATCGGCCCGGCGCACGGTGCCCACAACAGGCCGGTGGCGATGCCGATCAGCAGCGAGGTCCACGCCCCGCCACGGCCGGCATCATCGGCGGCATCGGCGCGCGCGCTCAGCCGTGCACCCACGCGCTGGAACGGCGCCAGCAGGTGGTCGGCCAGGCGCGGCCAGAGCAGTGCCAGAGCGAACACCGCCATCAGCACCAGGGCCACCCAGCGGCCGATCTGGTTGGCCTGGGCCACCCATTGGCTGCCCACGGCGGCCAGGCTGGCGACCACGGCGAAGGTCAGCGCCATGCCCAGCAGCAGCGGCAGCGTGCTGCGCAGGAACGGCCGGTTGGCGCGTGCGAACACGAAGGGCAGCACCGGCAGGATGCAGGGGCTGAGCAGGGTCAGTACGCCGCCCAGGTAGGCCAGCAGCAACAGCAGCATCATCAGGCTCCAGAAACAGGGGAAGAACCGAGCGGCACGCGCCAGCCACCGTCGCTGTCCTGCCGGGCCGCACCGGGCTGGAACAGCAGGGCGGCCCCGTTCATGCAGTAGCGCAGGCCGGTCGGGCGCGGGCCATCGTTGAAGACATGGCCGAGGTGGCCGCCGCAGCGGCTGCAGTGCGCTTCCACCCGCAACATGCCGAAGGTGGTGTCGCGGTCCTCGCCGACGGCGCCATGCAGCGGCGCCCAGAAACTGGGCCAGCCGGTGCCGCTTTCAAACTTGGTGGACGAGGAGAACAGCGGCTGCTGGCAGCCGGCGCAGGTGAACGTGCCCCGCCGGTGTTCCCGATCCAGCGGGCTGCTGCCGGCGCGTTCGGTGGCCTGTTGGCGCAGCACCGCGTACTGCGCCGGGGTCAGCAGCCGGCGCCATTCGGCGTCGCTGCGCATCAGCGGGAACTGTCGTGCCGGGCGGTTCTCGGCGGCGGCCGTGGCGGGGCGGCTGCACGCGCCCAGGCCGAGCACGCCAGCGGCGGTGGCAAGACCACCCAGGCCCAGCAGGTGGCGGCGGGTGAGGGGCATGGCGGACTCCGGGAAGGGGCGACGGGGCCATGCTGCGCCTGCCCGGGTCAACGAATCCTCACGCAGGATTCAATTTTTCGTGAGGTATCGATGGCCAAGCCGCGCCACAATGCGGGCAGCCTCCCCACTGGCCCCGAGTTGCCGATGTCCGCAAAACGCGTCCTGATCGTCGAAGACGATGCCCACATCGCCGACCTGCTGCGCATGCACCTGGCCGACGAGGGCTACGACGTCGCCCACGCCGCCACCGGCGATGCCGGCCTGCGCCTGCTGGAACAGGACGGCCCGTGGGACGCGCTGGTGCTGGACGTGATGTTGCCCGGCGTGGACGGACTGCAGATCTGCCAGCGTGCCCGGGCGATGGCGCGCTACGTGCCAATCATCATCATCAGCGCACGTGGCAGTGAAACCCAGCGCATCGTCGGCCTGGAACTGGGCGCGGATGATTACCTGGCCAAGCCCTTCTCGATGCCCGAATTGGTGGCCCGCGTGCGGGCGCTGCTGCGCCGTGCCGAAGCCATGGCGCAGAACGCGCGCATCGATGCCGGTGCCGTGGAAGTGGGTGGCCTGCAGCTGGACCCGGTGGCACGCACCGCCTCGGTCGATGGCAGCGTACTGGAGCTGACCCCGCGTGAGTTCGACCTGCTGCTGTTCTTCGCCCGCCACCGCGACCAGGTGTTCGCGCGGATGGAACTGCTCAACCAGGTCTGGGGCTACCAGCACGATGGCTACGAGCACACGGTGAACACCCACATCAACCGCCTGCGCAGCAAGATCGAGGGTGACCCGGCCAACCCGCGCCGGCTGCTGACGGTGTGGGGGCGCGGCTACAAGCTGGTCGATCCGGCCGGGGCGGCGGCATGATCACGCCCAACCTGTGGCAGAAGCTGGCAGCGGTGATCGCCGCGCTGATGCTGATGTGCTGCATGGCCCTGCTGGCCCTGCAGATGCGCGCCAGCACCCGCCACGAACAGGAAGTGGTGCAGCGGCTGTCGCTGGGCCTGGCCGAACACATCGCCCAGCGCAGCGAGCTGATGGACACCAGCGGCATGCGCGATACCGCGGTGCGCGCGCTGTTCGGCCAGTTGATGGCGGTCAATCCCAGCGTGGAGGTCTACCTGCTGGACGACCAGGGCCGCATCCTCGGCCACGATGCACCCAGCGGCCACCTGCTGCGCGACCGTGTCGACCTGGCGCCGCTGCGCCACCTGCTGGCCGGTGCGCCACTGCCGATTCTCGGCGATGACCCGCGCAGCACCGGCGGCCGCAAGGTGTTCAGCGTGGCCCCGCTGGTGGTGCAGGGTCGCCAGGCCGGCTACGTGTACGTGGTGCTGGTGGGCGAGCACCGGCAGATGCTGGCCGACGATCTGGCCGCCAGCAACCAGTGGAACACCACCCTGTGGTCGGTGCTGCTGGTGGGCGGGTTGGGCCTGCTGGCCGGGCTGGTGGCCTTCTACTGGGTCACCCGGCCGCTGCGCCGGCTGACCCGGCGCATCCAGGCCTTCGACATCGATGCACCCACGCCGTTGCCGGCGCCGGTGCCACTGCGCAGCGGCGAGCGCGATGAACTGAAGATCCTCGAGCATGCCCACGCGCAGATGGCGCAGCGGCTGGGTGAACAATGGCAGCAGCTGCGCCAGCAGGACCTGCAGCGCCGCGAGCTGGTGGCCAACATCTCCCACGACCTGCGCACGCCGCTGTCGTCGCTGCATGGCTACCTGGAAACGCTGGCGCTGAAGGAAGCCACGTTGTCACCGGACGAGCGCCGCCGCTACCTCGGCATCGCCCTGGCGCAGAGCGCGAAAGTGGGCCGCCTGGCCCGCGCGCTGTTCGAACTGGCGCGGCTGGAGCACGGCGAGGTACGCCTGGAATGGGAGGTGTTCGCGCTGCCGGAGCTGCTGCAGGACGTGCTGCAGAAGTTCGAGTTGGCGGCGCAGGCGCGCGGCCAGCACCTGCACGCGGATTTCCCGCCGGGCCTGCCGCTGGTGCGCGCCGATCTCGGCCTGGTCGAGCGGGTGCTGACCAACCTGATCGACAACGCGCTGCGGCATGCGCCCGAGGGCGGTGAGGTGCGCGTGCAGCTGCGCGCCATTGAAGGCAGCGTGGAAGTGAGCGTGGCCGACGACGGCCCAGGTGTGGCCCCGGCGCTGCGCGCGCAGCTGTTCCAGGCGCCGGCGGCACTGGGGGCGCGACGTGGCGAGAATGGCGGGCTGGGGCTGCTGATCGTGCAGCGCATCGTGCAGCTGCACGGGCGCCGCATCGAACTGCGGCCGAGCGAGGCGGGGGCGCTGTTCGTGTTCGCCCTGCCGCGTGCCGACCACGCGGCGCCCTGACCGCGCCGCTGCGCTCGCCGGGCGTGGCCCGGCGCTACCGGTCTCTGGGGCGTCACCCGGCCATGCCCGGTAGATCCACGCCATGCGTGGATGCGCGTCACCAGATCGCACGTAACCGGTAGATCCACGCCATGCGTGGATGCGTTTCACCAGATCGCACGTAACCGGTAGATCCACGCCATGCGTGGATGCGCTTCACCAGATCGCACGTAACCGGTAGATCCACGCCATGCGTGGATGCGTTTCACCAGATCGCAGGCAAAAAAAGACCCGGCAGAGGGAGGGATCTGCCGGGTCCGGATTGCATGGGGGGAGGGACCCATGCAATGAGCGTGGGCGGGACGTCAGTGGCTGTTGCCGGTGGCGTCCGCCGTTGTATGTGCCTGGCCCTGCACCAGGTCGGACCAGGCGCGACCGGCCTGCAGGCCCAGATCGACCACGTCCTGCTGGGCCTGGCCCAGCCGTTGCAGGTTGTCCTGCCACAGCTGTGCGCCCTTGGGCAGCAACCCGGCCGGATCTTCGCTGCGGGCCAGTTCGCCCAGCCAGCCGCCGGTTGCGGTCAGGTTGCGTTCCATCGCCTTCAGCTGCACGCCGAACATGCTCTCGGCATTTTCCAGCGCCAGTCGGTTCGCACGCGTTGCCGCAGCCGCCAGCTGGCGGGTGGCATCACTGAAACGATCGGCGAAGGCGTTGGCCATGGCGGCATCGAAAGCGGTTGATGCAATGCAGCATACGCCGATCATGCCGCAATGCAACAAAAATCGTGAAGGCGCTCGAGGCGCCTTCAGAAAGCCTTATGGATCAACGGCTTGATCAGGCGGCCGGGCCGCGGTAACGGCAGCCGGAGGTGCAGGTTTCGTGCACGGTGATCTCGCTCAGCGCGGGCAGCACCGGCTTCAGTTCGTTCCAGATCCACACCGCCAGGTTCTCGCTGGTCGGGTTTTCCAGGCCGGGGATGTCGTTGAGGTAGTGGTGGTCCAGGCGGTCGTAGATCGGCTGGAAGGCGGCTTTGACGTCGCCGAAATCCATGATCCAGCCGGTCTGTGCACCCGGCTCGCCTTCCACCTTCAGTTCCACCCGGAACGAATGGCCGTGCAGGCGCGCGCATTTGTGGCCCGGCGGCACGTTGGGCAGGCGGTGGGCCGCCTCGAGCATGAAGACTTTGAAGATTTCCATGGCGCGATTGTACGCCGGCCCCGTCGTCGCGATCGTCCCGGATGTTGAGTTTCCGTAAAGGAATTCTTTCCATCCGGATGAAGAGATGATAGTTTCTCTTATATCCGTATGAAGAGATGTTATTGGTCGCGCCCGACCTGGCATGGATTACTGCGGAACTTCCGTCGTCCACTACCACCCCCCACATCGTCATGCCCCAGCACACCCTGCTCGTGGCGGCCCTGGCCGTCGCTCTGGCCGCGCCTTTGTCTGCCGCCGCCGAAACCACCGCCGATGCCAGTGGCGAAGCCAGCACCCTGGCCGCCGTGCGCGTCACCGGTTCCAACATCAAGCGCACCGACACCGAAGCGTCCAACCCGGTGCAGGTGATCGGCCCCCAGCAGCTGGAACAGACCGGCAAGGCCACCGTCGCCGACGTGCTGCGCTCGATCTCGGCCAACACCGGCAACGCCAGCAACGAAACCACCAACAACGGCTGGGCGTCCGGCTCGGCCGGCATCGGCCTGCGCGGGCTCTCGCAGAAGAACACGCTGGTACTGCTCAACGGCCGCCGCCTGGCCAACTACGGCTTCCCGGCCGGTGGCCTGTCCGACACCTTCGTCGACCTCAACGCGCTGCCGCTGGTGGCGGTCGAGCGCATCGAAGTGCTCAAGGACGGTGCCTCGGCCGTGTACGGTTCCGATGCGGTGGCCGGCGTGGTCAACATCATCACCCGGCAGAACTTCGAAGGCGCCGAGATCGGCGGCAGCTTCGGCGGCGCCGACCAGGGCGGCCTGCACGAGCAGAACCTGAAGTTCGTCGGTGGTCTCGGTGACCTGGATACCGATGGCTACAACATCCTCTTCAGCCTGCAGGGCTACAACCGCGAACGCCTGGACCAGGACGAGCGCAACCTGACCAAGAGTGGCATCTACAGCGACCAGCCCGGCGGCCGCTGGAACGGCTGGTCGGCCAAGGGCGCGCGCTACCTCGTCAACGGCGTCTCGGTGCCGATGCTGGATGCCAACGGCAACTGCCCCACCGGCACCACCCGCGTGGCCAGCGCGCCCATCGACGGCCTGGCCGGTGATACCTGCGGCTTCAACCAGGCACCGTACACCACCCTCATTCCGTCGACCAAGCGCTACCAGGCCTACGCCAACGGCACCTTCCGCCTCGGCGAGAACGTCGAGGCCTTCGGCGAAGTGCTCTATAGCCAGATCAAGAGCGCCGCGTGGTTCGGCAGCAGCCCGTTCTTCACCCTGGAAAGCGGCCGCTTCGCCCTGAACGCCGAAACCGGCCTGGCCGAACCGGTCTCGTCCAACCTGCCGGCCAGCAGCCCGTACAACCCGTACGGCCGCGCCGTGCCGATCGAATACACCTTCTTCGACCTCGGCGGCACCATCAAGACCAACCGCTCCACCGCCTACCGCGGCGTGGTCGGCCTGCGCGGCAGTACCGCCGCCTGGGATTGGGAAGTGGCCGCGTTCGGCGCACGCAGCAGCGAGCGCGAAACGGTGTCCGGCGGCTTCGCCAACCGCTGGGCGCTGGCCGATGCGCTGGCCAGCGGCAGCTACAACCTGCTCAACCCGTCGGCCACCCCGCAGTCGGTGATCGATGCCATCAACATCTCCACCCTGCGCCCAGCCGAATCGGTACTGCAGGGCGTGGATGCGAAGATCTCCGGCACCCTGGGCCGCACCTGGGCGGGCGATATCGGCTTTGCCGCCGGTGCCGAGTGGCGCCGCGAGAAGCTTGATTCCAACAATCCCTGGCAGATCGACGCCGGCCTGCAGGTGCGCCCGGCCATTGCCGAAGTACACGGCGAGCGCAAGGTCAGCGCTGCCTATGCCGAAGTGAACGTGCCGCTGGCCTCGGGCCTGGAACTGTCCGCCGCCGCGCGTGCCGACCACTACGACGACTTCGGCGACGCGTTTTCGCCCAAGCTTGGCCTGCGCTGGCAGCCGCTGGATTTCCTGCTGGTGCGTGCTTCGGCGTCGAAGGGCTTCCGCGCGCCGTCGCTGTCGGAGAACTCCAACAGCACCAGCATCGCCTACGGCAGTGTGGTCGACCCGCGTGATCCGGACGTGCCGGGCTCGCGGCAGAACCCGACCTTCTTCACCGTCGGCAACAGCGAGCTGAAGCCTGAGCGGACCAAGAGCGTGAACTTCGGCGTGGTGCTCTCGCCCTGGGCCAACACCAACCTCAGCGTCGACTATTACCGCATCCAGCTGGACAACCTGGTCGGCACCAACAACACCCAGACCCTGGTCAACGACAACGTGGCCGGTGCCGTGCAGCGCGACGAGCGCGGCAAGCTGCAGGCCGTGTTCAACCGCTACCAGAACCTGAGCGAGCTGAAGACCTCGGGCATCGACGTCGAGCTGCGCCAGCGCATCCCGACTGCCGCGCTGGGCGATTTCACCCTGTCCTCGGCCTACACCCACGTGCGCGACTACCGTCGTCCCACCGTGGTCGGTGGCCCGCTGGTGGATTACGCCGGCAGCAACCTCGGCGCAACGCTGCCGAAGAACAAGGCGACCACCACGCTGGACTGGACCTACCGTGATTTCACCACCGCCATCACCTGGTACTACACCAGTGGCTACGACCAGAAGGCCAGCACCGCCGCCGCGGCCGTGCAGGACCGCGTCGATGCGTACAACCAGTTCGACCTGTACCTGGCGTACGCCGGCATCGAAAAGCTGACCGTCTATGCCAAGGTGCAGAACCTGGCTGACAAGACGCCGCCGTACGACGCCTCGTTCCCAGGCATCCGCGCGCCGTACGACTTCAGCCAGTACGACCTGCGCGGCCGCTACTTCACCCTCGGCTTCGATTACCGCTTCTGATGCCCTCGCCGCGGCCGGCCACCCCGTGTGGCCGGCCGCGTTGCCGCTGTCCTGTCTCCTGGGGAGTCACCGTGTCCTTCCACCGCCGTGCCGTTCTGCCGCTGCTGCTTGCCGCCGCCACCGCCTTGTCCTCGCCGCTGCCGGCGCAGGCCCAGAGTGCGTACTTCTTCCCGCAGGCCACCGACGCTGCTGCGTTCGATGCCGCCATTCCCACCCCCGAGCAGTTCCTCGGCTATCCGATCGGCAGCCGCTACACCCGGCACGACCAGCTGGTGGCCTACTTCCAGGAACTGGCCAAGCACTCGGACAAGATCCGCGTGCAGCAGATCGGCCGCAGCTACGAAGGCCGTCCGCTGCTGATCGCCACCGTCACCGCCGCCGACAACCAGGCGCGCATCGAACAGATCCGCCAGCAGCACGCCACCCTGGTCGACCCGGCGCAGCCGCGCAGCGCGGCCGGCGACAGCCCGGTGGTGGTGTGGCTGGGCTACAGCGTGCACGGCAACGAAACCTCCAGCGGTGAAGCGGCGATGCTGACCGCCTACTACCTGGTGGCCAACCGCAGTGCCGAAACCCAGCAGTGGCTGCAGCAGTCGGTGGTGCTGTTCGACCCGGCGCAGAATCCCGATGGCCGCGACCGCGCGGCGAACTGGCACAACGCCTGGGCCTCCGACCCGGCATCGGCCGACCCGGCCGACAAGGAACACGTCGAGCCGTTCCCGCAGGGGCGCACCAACCACTACTTCACCGATCTCAACCGCGACTGGCTGGCGCTGACCCAGCAGGACTCGCGGCCCAAGCTCGAAGTGTTCCACCAGTGGTACCCGAACGTGCAGATCGATTTCCACGAGATGGGCAAGGACAGCACGTACTACTTCGAGCCCTCGCCGAAGAGCATGCACAGCCCGCTGATTCCGGCGGCGTCCTACGAGTTCAACAAGACCCTGGCCAAGTACCACGCGCAGTCGCTGGATGCGCTGGGCTCGCTGTACTACACCGGCGAGAATTTCGACAACTTCTCGCCGGTGTACGGCTCGACCTATCCGGACTTCCACGGTGCGGTCGGCGTCACCGTCGAACAGGCCAGCTCGCGTGGGCGCGTGCAGGAATCGGTGAACGGCCTGCTGACCTTCCCGTTCACCATCCGCAACCAGGTGGCCACCGGCCTGGGGACCGTGCGTGGTGCGGTGACCGAGCGCAGTGGCCTGTTCGATCTGCAGAAGAGCTTCTTCCAGAGCGCCCTGAAGCAGGCCGCGCAGCAGCCGGTGAAGAGCTTCGTGTTCGGCGATGCGCATGACCCCGCACTGACCCGCCGCCTGTTGGAGCTGTTGCTGCTGCATCGCATCGACGTGCATGCACTGGATCGCACGGTGACGGTCGACGGCCAGCGCTTCGACGCCGGCAGCGCATACGTGGTGCCGGTGCAGCAGGCGCAGTTCCGCCTGGTCCATTCGATCTTCGCCGAGACCCCATCCATCAAGGGCGACGTGTTCTACGGCAGCACCAGCTATGCCATCGCACCGGCCTACGGCGTGGCGTTTGCCGGCAGCCGCAGCCGCATCGATGGCGGCGCCCGTGTAACCGCGCTGCCGCCGCTGCAGGGCGCGGTGAACGGCGGCCAGGCGGGCTTCGCCTATGCCATCGACTGGCGCGACTACAATGCCGGCCGCGCGCTGGCCGCGCTGCAGGCCAAGGGGCTGAGCGCACGCGCGGCATTCAAGCCGTTCAGCAGTGCCACCGCACAAGGCCAGGTCGACTTTGCTGCGGGCACCCTGATCATTCCGGTGGCCGGCCAGCCGTTGCAGGGTGCGGCCCTGCTCGAAGCGGTGAGCGGCGCTGCGCGCGATGCCGGTGTGCAGGTACATGCCCTGTCCAGCGGCCGCAGCAGTGAAGGCATCGACCTCGGCAGCGATGGCGTCAAGGCACTGCGCAAGCCGGCCGTGGCGCTGGTGATGGGCGAGGGCGTGGCTGCCACCGAGATCGGATCGGCCTGGTTCCTGCTGGACCAGCAACTGCACCTGCCGGCCAGCAAGCTGGACCCGCAGCAGCTGGGCAAGGTTCCGCTGGACCGCTACACCACGATCGTGCTGTCCGGTGGCACCTACACCGGCATCGACGCCACCGCCGTGGCCGCGCTGAAGCGCTGGGTGCAGGCCGGCGGCTCGCTGGTGACCTACGGCAGCGCATCGAAGTGGGCGGTGGAGCAGAAGCTGGCCGATGGCGAGACGCTGGGCAAGGATGAGGAGGCGGGTGACGCCGACCGTCGCGCATTCGGTGACCAGCGTGACATCGCTGCAATCGAGCGGGTGAGTGGCAACATCCTCAGCGCCGACGTCGATACCAGCCATCCGCTGGCCTTCGGCGTGCCGCGCCGGCAGCTGGCGATCAACAAGGAAAACACGGTGACGCTGCAGCCGAGCGCGAACCCGTTCTCGACCGTGGTGCGTATCGATGCGACGCCGCGGGTGAATGGCTACCTGTCCGAGCGCAACCGGGCGCGGGTGGCGGGCAGCGCATGGCTGCTGGTGTCGGCGCAGGGGCAGGGCAACGTGGTGTTGTTTGCCGATGACCCCGCGCATCGCAAGTACTGGCATGGCACGGATCGCCTGCTGATCAACGCGATTTTCTTCGGGAATCTGGTGAATCCGGCGAAGGCGCGGGGTTGAAGCTTTACGCGCCTTGTTGATGCTGGGGGTGGGAGGACGGATGGGCCGCGCAGGACACGCCGCAAGTACGTCCGTGTAGGCTCGTAGGCGCCTTGCTCGTGTGCGCTGTCCTGCGCACACGGCAAGACCGGGGTTGGGCGTCCTGCCCAACCCGCCCGAGGCATGCCTCGGGCCCATGGCGCCTGCGGTCCTGCGCGACCCATCCGTCCTCCCCAGACAGTTTCCTGCGGGCGCGGACGCATCAAACCCAAGGCGGGAGCAAGGGCAAAAGCAAAAGCAAAAGCAAAAGCAGCGGCTCCGGCTTTTGCTCTTGAATTTGAATTTGAATTTGATCTTTCTTCCTCCGGCTACCCCGCGGGAGAAGGAAGGCGCTGGAAGTGTCTGAAGCGTTGGGGAGCGGGGGCGGCGCAAAACCGCAGGCGCCATGGATGGCGCCTACGAGCTTACATGGATGTATTTACAGCGTGTTTTGCGCCGCCCCCGCTCCCCAACGCCCCCGCAGAACCCACCGCAGGCTCCAGAACCACCCAGGTAGCCAGCGCAAAAAAAAAGGACGGCGCCTCAGCGCCGTCCCTCGATAGCCCCCCGCGCAGCGGGAAGCGCAACAGCCGTCAGCTGCGATCAGCCCGCGCGACCGCCGCCGTTGCCGCCCTGGCTGCGGCCACGGCCGCCACCATTGCCGCCACCGCCACGACGCTGGCCCTGGCCGGCGCCCGCACCGGCACGCTGCTGGCCATTGCCACCGCCCTCGCGACGGCCGCCGCCGGCCTTCTTCGGGCCTGCGTGCGCGTGGCGAGGCGCATCACCGTGCGGGCGACGCGCATGGCTCTTGCGCGGTGCGCGCTCGCCGGTATCGTGCTCGGCCTTGCCCGGTGCACTGTTGCCCCAGCGGATCGGCGTCTGCAGCTCGAAGCCCGGCACGTCGCGGATGTCCATGTCGCGGCCCAGCAGGCGGGTGATCGCGCGCAGCAGCTTCACTTCATCCTGTGCCACCAGCGAGATCGCCTGGCCGCTGGAACCGTTGCGGCCGGTACGGCCGATGCGGTGCACATAATCCTCGGCCACCATCGGCAGATCGAAGTTGATCACCTTCGGCAGTTCGTTGATGTCGATGCCGCGCGCGGCGATGTCGGTGGCCACCAGCACGGTCACGCGACCGGCCTTGAAGTCACCCAGGGCGCGCAGGCGCTGGCCCTGGCTCTTGTTGCCGTGGATCGCCGCGGTCTTGATGCCGGACTTTTCCAGGAACGAAGCCAGCTTGTCGCTGCCGTGCTTGGTACGCGCGAAGACCAGGGTCTGCTCGCGGCTGTCCTGCGCCAGCAGGTGCAGCAGCAGGTCGCGCTTGCGGCTGCCATCGACCGGGTGCACGCGGTGGGTGATGGTCTCGGCCACGGTGTTCTTCGGCGTCACCTGGATCTGTTCCGGGTTGCGCATGAACTCCAGCGCCAGCTGGCGGATGTTGTCCTCGAAGGTGGCCGAGAACAGCAGGGTCTGGCGGTTCTGCTTCGGCAGCTTGGCGAGGATGCGCTTGATCGACGGCAGGAAGCCCATGTCGAGCATGCGGTCGGCTTCGTCCAGGATCAGTACTTCGATGCCCGACAGGTCGACGCTGCGACGCTCCAGGTGATCGATCAGGCGGCCCGGGCAGGCGACCAGCAGGTCCACGCCGCGGCGCAGGATGTCCAGCTGGTTGCCCATGCCGACGCCGCCGTAGATGCAGGCGCTGGGGATGCGCAGGTACTTGCTGTAGCCGCGCAGGCTGTCATGCACCTGGGTGGCCAGTTCGCGGGTCGGGGCCAGGATCAGCGCGCGCGGCTTGCGCGGGCCGCTGCGCACTTCCTGCGAGGCGGTGCCCAGGTGCTGCAGCAGCGGCAGGCCGAAGGCGGCGGTCTTGCCGGTACCGGTCTGTGCGCCGGCCAGCAGGTCGCGACCGGCCAGCGCCAGCGGGATCGCCTGCTGCTGGATCGGGGTCGGGTTTTCGTAGCCCTGCTCGGCGAGCGCGCGCAGCAGGAAAGGCGCGAGGCCCAGGGATTCAAAAGACATTGAGATTGCTCCAAGTACAAGAAACGCCTGTCCGAACGGACAGACGGGGGCAGATCAAACTGATCGGCTGACTCGGAGCGTTCCCGTGAACCGCGCTGCGAGAATTGGGTGCAGCCGGCACGGAGCGCAGGCTGGAATGCGTGACGAACGGCGTCGGAGTGGGGGCGGGCGAAGTGGGCGGACCCAGGTCGCCGGCGATCCCGGAGGGAAACGGACGGCCGCTGCAGACCCCGCAAGTCTAAACGATCTTCAAGACTCCACGCAAAAACCCCTGTTCAGGTAGGGGGGCTGCAGGGCTTGCAGCCCTGCACCCGCTGCAATCAACGTCAACGTCAAAAGCTGGGTATCTGAGGGATGGCGGGGCGGGTCCGGTTGAGGGGGACGCCGTAAACCCATCCATGGGGGCTTGGTCGCGGCATCCATGCCGCTCACACCCCCTCAACCGGACCCACCCCGCCTTCGACAGTTTCCTGCGATCTGTCGGAACGGCGTTCTGCTTTGGTGGGTGCCGACCGTTGGTCGGCACGGATGAATTCATTCGATATCTGACAGATGTGTCGACCAACGGTCGACACCCACCAACAGCCGCGTGAACCTGTCGAAGGTGGGGCGGTGTCGGATTGCGGGGTGTCCGCCGCATGGATGCGGCGGCCAAGCCTACAGGGACGTACTTGCGGCGTCCCCGCAATCCGACACCGCCCCGCCAAACCACGGATCGCCCGCTTTTGACGTTGACGTTGCTTCTGCAGGTGCAGGGCTGCAAGCCCTGCCGAACCCCCCACTACGGTAGGGTGGGCCGATGCCGCGCTGCAGCTTGGCTACACCGCGCATTTGATTACACTTGAAACTTGTTTGCCCACGACTCCGGACACCCACCCATGAAGCTTGGTTCTTTGAAGGAAGGCGGCCGCGACGGCACCCTGATCGTCGTCTCGCGTGACCTGCGCCACGGCGTGCGCGCCACCGGCATTGCCGCCACCCTGCAGCAGGCCCTGGAGGACTGGAGCCACATCGCCCCGCGCCTGAACGCCCTGTACGAATCGCTGAACGCCGGCGACGCCGATGGCGTCTTCGACCTCGACCCGCAGGCGCTGGCCGCGCCGATGCCGCGTGCCTACGAATTCGTTGATGGCAGCGCCTACCTGCCGCACGTCGAGCGCGTGCGCCGCGCCCGTGGCGCCGAGGTGCCGGAAAGCTTCTACACCGATCCGCTGATGTACCAGGCCACCAGCGCCGGCTTTTATGGCCCGCGCGATGCGGTCAAGGTGGTCAGCGAGGAGTACGGCATCGACCTGGAAGCCGAGATCGTGGTCATCACCGACGACGTGCCGATGGCCGCCACCCCGGAACAGGCCGCTGGCCACATCCAGCTGGTCGGCCTGGTCAACGATGTCTCGCTGCGCAACCTGATCCCCGGCGAACTGGCCAAGGGTTTCGGTTTCCTGCAGTCCAAGCCGCGCTCGGCCTTGTCGCCGGTGTTCGTCACCCCCGATGAACTGGGCACCGCCTGGCAGGACAGCAAGGTGCACCTGCCGCTGCTGACCCACATCAATGGCCAGTGGTTCGGTGCGCCGGAAGCGGGCGTGGACATGCAGTTCAACTTCGCCCAGCTGGTCGCGCATGCGGCGAAAACCCGTCCGCTGGGCGCCGGTACCATCGTCGGCTCGGGCACCATCGCCAACGAGGACACCAGCAAGGGTGCCTCCTGCTTCGCCGAGCAGCGCACCGTGGAAACCCTGCGCGACGGCAAGCCGAGCACGCCCTTCATGTCCTTCGGTGACGTGGTGCGTATCGAGATGCTCGACGCCGCCGGCAACAGCATCTTCGGTGCGATCGAACAGCGCATCGAACAGGCGGCCAGGCCCTGAGCATGGAGGCGGCGATGGACATCCTGGTTGACGACGGCCTCGTGCTGTACACCTACTGGCGATCCAGCGCCGCCTACCGCGTGCGCATCGGCCTGTTCCTGAAGGGCCTGGCCTGGGAGGGCCGGCCGGTGCACCTGGTGCGCGACGGTGGCGAGCAGCATGCCGACGCCTATGCCGCGCTCAACCCGCAGCAGCTGGTGCCGGCGCTGCTGCATGAGGGACACACGTTCACCCAGTCGCTGGCGATCCTCGAGTACCTCGACGAGCGCTTCCCGCAGGTGCCGCTGCTGCCGGCCGATGCGGTCGGCCGCGCGCGGGTGCGGGCACTGGCCCAGCTGGTGGCCTGCGATATCCATCCGATCAACAACCTGCGGGTGATGCAGTACCTCGAACGCCGCCTGGAAGCACCGGCCGACGCACGCACGCAGTGGACCCTGCACTGGATGGCCGACGGCTTTGCGGCGATGGAGTCGATGCTCGCGGGCAGTGCCGATACCGGCATCTTCTGCCATGGCGACCGCCCCGGCCTGGCCGACATCTGCCTGCTGCCGCAGCTGTACAACGCGCACCGCTTCGGTCTGGACCTGACCCCGTACCCGACCCTGCGCCGCATCGAGGCCGCCTGCCTGGCACTGGACGCCTTCGACCGCGCCCGCCCGGAAAACCAGCCCGACGCCGCCTGACAAGCCGCTTCGCGCGCCGGGCGTGGCCCGGCGCTACCGGTCGGACGTCGGTGGCAGCGCCGGGCCATTCCCGGCGGATTCCGCGTCGTCCTCCCGCACACGGCGCAGGTCATCGCGGAACAGCCGGTAGGCCTCTTCGCGCCGCACGTCATCGCCCTGCCGCAATACCCACGCCGGGTGCACGGTGGCGTAGCCGCGGGTGCCGTCTTCCAGCGTGTGCCAGCGCCCGCGGTCGCGCGACAGCTGGAAACCCGCGCCGAACACCGACGCGGCGGCCGTGGCGCCCAGGCAGACGATGAGCTGCGGCCGCACCCGCGCGATCTCGCCCAGCAACCACGGTTGGCAGGCGCGCACATGGCGGCTTTCCGGCCGCTTGTGCAGGCGGACCTTGCCGCGCCGCTCGTGGTGGAAATGCTTGACCGCATTGGTCAGGTACAGCGTGGCGCGGTCGATGCCGAGTTCGGCCAGGGCACGGTCCAGCAGCTGGCCGGCCGGCCCGGCAAAGGGCCGGCCACACAGGTCCTCGGTATCGCCCGGTTGCTCGCCGATCACCATCACCCGCGCATCGGCCGGGCCCTGGCCAAACACCACCTGGGTGGCCGGCTCCCACAGCGGGCACTGCCGGCAGCCAGCGGCCTGCGCGCGCAGTGCCTCCAGGCTGTCGGCGCTGGAGGCAGACGGTGCCAGCGCCGGCCGCTGCGGAATCTTCCGCTGCGGTGCCTGCGCGGGCCGGTCGTGCATTTCCTGCACGCGATCGGCCGCGTCGCGCACCAGCCCGGGCAGCAGCTGTGCTTCCGGCAGGTGCCGCCAGTACCGCGCTGGCATCTCCTGCAGCATCATCCGGGTGTTCAACCGGGCCGGGTTGAAGATGCTGGCGTAGTAGGTCTGCCACAGCGATTCGCGCGCATCCTCGGCCGGCGCATCTTCGCGGCGGGCGCCGGGCCCGAACGCCAGCGCCTGGCCATCCCAGTGCACGCTGCGGCCGGGGGTGAGGATGGCCCAGCGCATGCCAGCGAAGCGGCGCGCGAAGAACGGCGCGACCCGCTCGACGATGTGGTGGTCCGGCTCGAACCAGGCAATGAAGGCATCGGCCTGGCCGGGCACCTCGCGGAAGCGCACGAAGGCCTTCATCTTGTGGGTGTCGCGGCGCACCGCCTGGGCCAGGGCCATCGCCCGCAGCACGTCGGCATCGGCCGGATTGGACAGCACGCTGCGTTCGCCATGGGCGATGCGCCACAGCAGCCGGTACAGCAGGGCCAGGCGCTGCGGCTCGCGGTGGCACAGGCAGGTCGCCGCCAGCTCCATGAAGTCGCGTGGCACGTTGGGCGCGCTGGCGTCGGCGGGCAGGGCGGCACTCTGCACGGAGGGTGCATCCAGCAGCGAGGCATCGCTGCCTTCCAGCCAGTCCAGCTGCGCCGGTGCCACGCCGCGCAGCAGGGCCTCGCGCGCGGCATCCCGCCAGGCCTCCAGCGACCACGGCGGGTCCACCCGCAGTGACCAGCGCTGCGCGTCAGGCGGCGGGCGGTGCATCGAACAACGAGCCCTGGCGCGGTGGCGGGGCCAGCTGCGCGCGCAACGCCGCCGGATCATCCAGCGCCTTGCGCGGGTGGTGGTCGGCCAGCAGCACGAACGGCAGCAGCTTGCTCATCGGTGCCTTCAGCCGGGCCACGTCGGCCACCCGCAGGCGGCCATGCCGCCGCGCCATCAGCACCCGCTTCACGTTGCGCACGCCCAGCCCGGGCACGCGCAGCAGCAGTTCCTTCGGCGCGCGGTTCAGATCCACCGGAAAACGCTCGGGGTGGCGGATCGCCCAGGCCATCTTCGGGTCGATGTCCAGGTCCAGCATGCCGTCCTGGGTGGTGTCGGTGATCTCCTCCACGCCATAGCCGTAGAAACGCAGCAGCCAGTCGGCCTGGTACAGGCGGTGCTCGCGCTGCAGCGGTGGCGGCTGCAGGGGCAGCTGGCGGCTGGCATCGGGAATGGGGCTGAAGGCCGAGTAGTAGACCCGGCGCATGCGGTAGTTGCCATACAGGGCATCGGCGCTGGCCAGGATCTGCTGGTCGTTGGCCCCATCGGCGCCGACGATCATCTGCGTGCTCTGCCCGGCCGGGGCGAAGCGCGGCGGGCGAGGGCGCGCGCTGCGGGTGGCCGCCGGCGCGACCACGGCCGGCGCCTTGCGTGCCTCCTTGGCCTCCTCGATGCGCCAGCGCAGCTCGCCCATCGCGCCACGGATCGACTGCACGGTCTTTTCCGGCGCCAGCGCGCTCAGGCCGGCCTCGGTCGGCAGCTCCACGTTGATCGACAGCCGGTCGGCATAGCGCCCGGCACTGGCCAGCAGCTCGGGCGAGGCCTCGGGAATGGTCTTGAGGTGGATGTAACCGGCGTAGCGGTGTTCCTCGCGCAGCTGCCGCGCCACTTCCACCATCTGTTCCATGGTGTAGTCGGCATTGCGGATGATGCCGCTGGAAAGAAACAGGCCCTCGATGTAGTTGCGCTTGTAGAAGTCCAGGGTCAGCGCGACCACTTCGTCCACGCTGAAGCGCGCCCGCGGCACGTTGCTGGACACGCGGTTCACGCAGTAGGCGCAGTCGTAGATGCAGAAGTTGGTCAGCAGGATCTTCAGCAGCGACACACAACGGCCATCGGGCGTGTAGCTGTGGCAGATGCCCATGCCTTCGGTGCTGCCGATGCCGCCGCTGGCGCGCGAATCACGCTTGCCCGCGCCGCTGGAGGCGCAGGAGGCGTCGTACTTGGCGGCGTCGGCCAGGATGGCCAGCTTGCGGATGGTTTCCATTGAGGAAACCTACGGACAGCGGGTCTCATTGGATGAGACAGCCGCTTAACCCTTCAGGATTCCGCCGGGCATGGCCCGGTGATACCGGTAGCGCCGGGCCATGCCCGGCGTCCGGGCGGCTCAGAAGCCGTGGGTGATGCTGGCCTGGGTCGGCGAGGAGAAATCCGCGTACGGATCGTGCTCGCCGCTGCTGCCTTCGGACAGGCGGAACTTCAAGGCGAGGCCGTCGCGCGAGTCGGCGGCGCGCAGCGCTTCCTCCTGCTCGATCACCCCGTTCTTGGCCAGCCGGAACAGGCACTGGTCGAAGCTCTCCATGCCTTCTTCCAGCGAGGCCTCCATCGCGGCCTTGATCTCGTGCACCTGGCCGCGGCGCAGCAGGTCGCGGATCATCGGCGTGTTGATCAGCACCTCGGTGGCGGGCAGCCGGCGGCCCTCCTTGTTCTTCACCAGGCGCTGGCTGATCACCGCACGCAGGTTCAGCGCCAGGTTCATCAGCACGTTCTTGTGCGCGCTTTCCGGGAAGAAGTTGAGGATGCGCTCGATGGTCTGGTCGGCGTTGTTGGAGTGCAGGGTGGCCAGGCACAGGTGGCCGGTCTCGGCGAAGGCGATGGCCGCCTCCATCGTTTCCGCATCCAGGATCTCGCCGATCAGGATGACGTCCGGCGCCTCGCGCATCGCGTTCTTCAGCGCGTTGTGGAAGGCATGGGTGTCCAGCCCGACCTCGCGCTGGTTGACGATCGACATCTTGTGCTTGTGCAGGTACTCGATCGGGTCCTCGATGGTGAGGATGTGCCCGGTGGTCGTACTGTTGCGGTGGTCGATCATCGACGCCAGCGAGGTGGACTTGCCCGAGCCGGTGGACCCCACCACCAGCACCAGGCCACGCGGGGTCATGATGACGTCCTTAAGCACCTGCGGCAGGTTGAGCTCTTCGATGCTCGGAATCCGGCTGCGGATGGCGCGGATGACCATGCCGACCTCGCCCCGCTGCTTGAACACGTTGACACGGAAGCGCCCGGCATCGGCCAGGGCGATGGCCATGTTGAGTTCCAGCTCGCGTTCGAACTGGGGCACCTGGCCCTCGTCCATCAGCGAATAGGCGATTTTCTTCACCATCCCCGGCGGCAGGCCGGTATTGCCCAGCGGGTACAGCTTGCCCTCGATCTTGATGTAGACCGGCGCACCGGTGGTCAAGAACATGTCCGAAGCGTTCTTTTCGGTCATCAGCTTCAGGAAGTAGCCGATATCCATTGCGAATTTTCCCCAACGAAACTGCCGACGCCCGTTGCAAGCACGGTGTCGGCTTGACGACAATGGCCGTGAACCGACAACCGGTACGGCCTCCCCAATGAAACGACTTAGCTTCGCACGAATGCGCCACAGCCTGTATGTGATGGCGTTTGCATTCGCACTCTCTGCCCCCGTCTGGGCGCAGGATGGCGCACAGGAACTGGCCCAGGCCCGGCAGGCGGTGGACAAGGCCACCCAGGCCGACGCCGACCAGTACGCCCCCGATCTGATCGGTCTGGCCCGCCAGGGCCTGGAGCAGGCCCAGCGTGCCGCCGGCGACCGCCGCGAACGCAAGAACGCCCCGGCGCTGGCCCTGCGCGCCGCCGCCGATGCCGACCTGGCCCGTGCCCGCAGCGAGGAAGCCACCGCCACCGCCCAGCTGCAGCTGCGCCGCAACGAGGTCAACCAGCTGCAGCGCCAGCTGTCGACCGGGGAGGACCGCCGATGAAGCCGATCTCCGCCCTGGCCCTGGCCACCGCGCTGGCGCTGCCGGCCCTGGCCAACGCCGCCGACAACCCGATGGTCGGCCAGCTGACCCAGCGCCTGATGAACATCCAGGCCAATCCCGACACCGCCGAGCTGGCCGCGTTCGAGCGCATGCAGGCCCAGCAGGCCATCACCACCCTGGACAAGGCCAAGCGCCGCGACCAGGAGCTGGCCACCTACCTGGCCGAGCGCCGGGTCGAGATTGCCGAGACCAGCGTGCGCGCCGCCCTGGCCGCCCGCGAGGTCGACCGCCTGGACCGCACCCGCAGCGACCTGCTGATCGAAGCCAGCCGCCGCGATGCGGCCCGTGCCCGCCAGGAAGCGGAACAGCTGCGCATGCAGGCGCAGATGCAGGCCGAGGAAGCCGAGCGCCTGCGCCAGGCGGCCGAAGCCGAGACCCTGGCCCGCCAGGACGCCGAGAACGCCCTGACCAGCGTGGCCGGCAAGCAGCAGCAGCGCCTCAGCTCGGCCCAGCAGAACGCGGCCAAGCTGGCCCGCGAGGAAGCCGAGCTGGTGTCCGGGCAGAAGCTGCCGGGGTCGAAGTTCGATGCCCGTGGCGAAGTCTTCACCCTGGGCGGCGACGCCTTCGGCGCCGGTGCGGCCAGCCTGTCCGGTGGTGCGAAGAACCAGGCCAAGGCGCTGGCCGAGTACCTGAACATCGGCAAGAAGGGCCGGGTCCGTATCGAGGCCTATGACAGCGCCAATGGCGTCGGCCAGAAGCGCGCCGAAGCCCTGCGCGATGCCCTGGTTTCGGCCGGTGTCGCCAGCAGCCGCATCCAGGTCAGCGGCAAGAAGGCGGCGTCCACCAAGGCCCGCTCGGCCGAGGTCATCGTCGCGCCGTAATTGCTTGAATCTGTTTGTTTTTCGTTGCGTTGAGTATTCAGCCTGAACCCCGCCCCGGCGGGGTTCGGTCTTTTTGTCGCGGGGGTCTTGTACCCGGCCCGGAGCAGGCGTAGGGTCAATCGTCCGGGACGCAATGCCGCGGACCGGACGATGGGAGGGCCGGGCCGATGAAAGCAGGGCGCGAACCGCAGCAGACCGACGTGCGCAGGCCAGTGCCGCAGGTCGTTGTGGGCACCCATGTGGCAATCGACCGGCGCTCCTCCATGAACAACGCCCCGTGCCTTGCGGCCGGGGCGTTCGTGTATCTGTCGAAGGAGGTCCATCATGTTTGAAGATCAGCCCCAGAGCGAGATCGACGCCCGTCGCGCGCGTGATCCGGAGTTCCGGGCACTCCATGACCAGCACCGCAAGTTGAACAAGAAGTGCATGGACGCGGAGCTGGGTGTACTCCCGATCGATGATGTCACCCTGGGTCGCATGAAGCGCGAGAAGCTGCTGGCCAAGCAACGCCTTCTGCGTATGTACGAAACACCGCTCGCAACGACGTCCCCCACGCACTGACGCTCCGGTCGCGCCGGGAACGGCGTGACCCGGCCAACGATGGCCCCGCGGTTGCCGGCAACGGCGGCCGCGCCAAGGCACCACAGGCGGTGGTGCCTTGGCCTGCAGGCATGCCCTGCAACCCTGCGCATACCTTCAGTCCACCGATGCGGGCGGTACTGGTCTCCTCGTCGATCCGGGGCCGTCCGCATCCCCTTGGGCGCTCAGCCGAGCATGGGCTCGGCTCTACAAAGGCTCAGCCGAGCATGGGCTCGGCTCTACAAAGGCTCAGCCGAGCATGGGCTCGGCGCTACAAAGGCTCAGCCGAGCATGGGCTCGGCGCTACAAAGGCTCAGCGGGTGGGTGCCGACCGTTGGTCGGCACGCCCACGGCTCCTGACTTTCGCAGCCATCCGGCGGATAATCATCTGTCCGGCCCTGCGTGGCGCGAACCGAAGTTTCCGAATGCCCATCCATTCCTCCGTCCTCGAACTCATCGGCCAGACCCCCATCGTCAAGGCCCAGCGCCTGGATACCGGCGTCTGCGAGCTCTACCTGAAGCTCGAAAGCGCCAACCCGGGCGGATCGATCAAGGACCGCATCGGTCTGTCGATGATCGAAGCAGCGGAACAGCGCGGCGACCTCAAGCCCGGCGCGACCCTGGTCGAAGGCACCGCCGGCAATACCGGCCTGGGCCTGGCGCTGGTGGCGCAGCAGAAGGGCTACAAGCTGATCCTTGTCGTCCCCGACAAGATGAGCCGCGAAAAGATCTTCAACCTGAAGGCGATGGGTGCCGAAGTGCGCCTGACCCGTTCGGACGTGGCCAAGGGCCACCCGGAGTACTACCAGGACCTGGCCAAGACCATCGCTGACCAGACCCCGGGCGCGTACTTCATCAACCAGTTCGGCAACCCGGACAACCCGGCCGCGCACGAATTCGGCACCGGTCCGGAAATCCTCGAACAGATGGGCGGCGACCTCGACGCCATCGTGTTCGGCTGCGGCAGCTCGGGCACCATGACCGGCCTGTCGCGCGCCTTCGCCAAGCTGTCGCCGAAGACCGAACTGGTGCTGGCCGATCCGGTCGGCTCGATCCTGGCCGAGTACATCAACGACGGCAACCTGAACGACAAGTCGGGCAGCTGGCTGGTGGAAGGCATCGGCGAGGACTTCCTGCCGTCGATCTCGGATTTCAGCCGCGTCAAGAAGGCGTATCCCATCACCGATGCCGAGAGCTTCCACACCGCCCGCGAGCTGCTGGGCAAGGAAGGCATCCTCGGTGGTTCGTCCACCGGCACGCTGCTGGCCGCCGGCCTGAAGTACTGCAGGGAACAGACCACGCCGAAGAAGGTGCTGGTGCTGGTGCCCGACACCGGCAACAAGTATCTGTCGAAGATGTACAACGACTACTGGATGCTGGACAACGGTTTCCTGGAACGCCCGCAGCACGGCGACCTGCGCGACCTGATCCTGCGCCCGTACGGCCAGCGCGACACCGTCGTGATCGGCCCGAACGACCTGCTGACCACCGCCTACCAGCGCATGAAGCTGTACGACGTGTCGCAGCTGCCGGTGATGGACGGCGACCAGCTGGTCGGCATCGTCGATGAAAGCGACGTGCTGCTGCATGTCTACGGCGATGAAGCGCGCTTCCGCGACCCGGTGGCCACGGCCATGGTCAGCAAGCTGGACCGCCTGGACGTGAAATCGCCGATCGAGGCGCTGCTGCCGGTGTTCGACCGCGGCCAGGTGGCCATCGTCATGGACGGCGCCGCCTTCCTCGGCCTGATCACCCGCATCGACCTGCTGAACTACCTGCGCCGTCGCGTTCAGTAAGCGGCAGATCGCGACCGATTACCGCTGAATTCCGGTTTATTCGCGTCAAAGCCTGTTAAGGCGGCGCTGATAGACTCCCGATCCTTTGACGGCGCCGTACGTCAGCGCCATTCAGGAAACGACATGTCCAACCCTTCCTCGCCCGACCGCGCGCTGGCCCTGGCCACGCTGGCCATCCATGGCGGCCAGTCGCCCGACCCGAGCACCGGCGCGGTGATGCCGCCGATCTACGCCACCTCGACCTACGCCCAGTCCAGCCCGGGTGAACACCAGGGCTTCGAGTACTCGCGTACGCACAACCCGACCCGCTTCGCCTACGAGCGCTGCGTTGCGTCGCTGGAAGGTGGCACGCGTGGTTTCGCCTTCGCCTCGGGCATGGCCGCCAGCTCCACCGTGATCGAACTGCTGGACGCCGGCAGCCACGTGGTGGCGATGGACGACATCTACGGCGGCAGCTTCCGCCTGTTCGAACGCGTGCGCCGCCGCACCGCCGCGCTGGATTTCAGCTTCGTCGACCTGACCGACCTGGCGGCCTTCGAAGCGGCGATCACGCCGAAGACGAAGATGGTCTGGATCGAGACCCCGACCAACCCGATGCTGAAGATCGTGGACATCGCCGCGGTCGCCGCCATCGCCAAGCGCCATGGCCTGATCGTAGTGGTCGACAACACCTTCGCCTCGCCGATGCTGCAGCGTCCGCTGGAGCTGGGCGCGGACCTGGTGCTGCACTCGGCCACCAAGTACCTCAACGGCCACTCGGACATGGTCGGTGGCATGGTCGTGGCCGGCGACAATGCCGAGCTGGCCGAGCAGATGGCCTTCCTGCAGAACTCGGTGGGTGGCGTGCAGGGTCCGTTCGACAGCTTCCTGGCCCTGCGTGGGCTGAAGACCCTGCCGCTGCGCATGAAGGCGCACTGCGCCAATGCGCTGGCCCTGGCCCAGTGGCTGGAAAAGCATCCGGCCGTGGACAAGGTGATCTACCCGGGCCTGCCCTCGCACCCGCAGCATGAACTGGCCGGCAAGCAGATGTCCGGCTACGGCGGCATCGTCTCGATCGTGCTGAAGGGCGGTTTCGACGCGGCCAAGCGCTTCTGCGAGAAGACCGAACTGTTCACTCTGGCCGAGTCGCTGGGTGGCGTGGAAAGCCTGGTCAACCACCCGGCGGTGATGACCCATGCCTCGATCCCGGTGGCACGCCGCGAGCAGCTGGGCATCAGCGATGCACTGGTGCGTTTGAGCGTGGGCGTGGAGGAGCTGGGGGATCTGCAGGTGGACCTGGAAAAGGCGCTTCCGGCACATGAGTAACGAGGCCGACCGTTTGACACGCCGTCAAGGCGCCAGGCCCGGCCTGCACCTGCTCAACCTGTCGGCTTGGATCAGGGAGCAGCGTGTACTCCAACTCGTCTACCGCCAGCTTCCTCCGCGATGGCGTAACTGGGCGTCGTCCTTGCTCGCGTCGCGTGCGAGTGCAAGCGCCCGGTTCCCGCGCACTCCACGCTGGGATCTGGGTCTGGAGCGCGTCGCTCACGACACCGTCAGGATGCCGGCACAGGCGGATGGTCCGGGTCTCAACCTGTTGGGATACATGCGTGGCCAATTCGGCCTGGCTGAAAGCGCTCGTCTGTATGCACGCGCATTGATCGATTACGGCGCGGATGTCGCGCTGTACGACATTGACCTGGCGCTTCCGCATGGCTGGGAAGATGGCAGCCTGGACGCGTGGATAGGCACGGATGCACCTCACGAAGTGAGCATCATCTTCGTCAATCCTGACTATCTGAAACCGGCCCTGGAGCAGATCGGTGAGGCAAGACTGCGTGGCCGTTATCTGATCGCCTGCTGGTTCTGGGAGCTGGAGAAGATCCCCGACGAGTGGCTTGATGCCTTGGCCTTGGTGGATGAAATCATGGTGGCCAGCAAATTCGTTGAGGATGCTTTCCGACGCGTCACCGAAAAACCCGTGCTGCGCGTCCCCCTTCCATTAAGTACTCTACCTGACAGCGGCCTGCAGCGTCAGGATTTCGGCTTGGACGACGGGAAGTTCACTTTCCTCGCTACCTTCGATTTCAACTCTTGGATTGAAAGGAAAAATCCATTCGCGGTGCTGTCGGCCTTCCGTGCCGCGTTCCCTGCAGATCGGGACGACGTCCGCCTGCTGGTGAAATCGAGTAATGGTTTCCGCCATCCGGAAAAGTTCCGGAAGTTGCTGAGTGCCGGTGAGGGAGATGACCGCATCGTTATCCGCGACGACGTCATTGATCGCGCCCATCTGAACGCCCTGCAGCGTTGCTGTGATGCCTATGTGTCTCTCCACCGTGCAGAGGGTTTTGGCCTCGGACTTGCGGAGTGCATGGCGCTTGGCAAGCCTGTCATTGCCACGGGCTGGTCTGGAAATCTTGAGTTCATGGATTCCGAAAGCGCACTGCTGGTGGAATTCCGCAGGATACCCGTGAGGGAGGGGGACTATCCCCACCCCGACGGGGCTGAGTGGGCAGAGGCAGACGTTGGCGCCGCCGCCACTGCCATGCGGAAACTCGCCGACGATCCTGTCGCGGCCTCGCAGCTGGGAGCGCGAGCGCGGACGGCAGTGCTCGCGCGCCTGTCGCCTGAAAATGCCGCGCGCATCATCCTGAACAGAGTCCGGGAAATCAAGGCAGGCATGAACAACGTAGGTGAGAACCATGGGTGACATGATGCGCTCGATATGGGCATACCGTTTTTTCATCCTTTCCTCGATCCGCAGTGACCTGAAGATCCGGTTCCTGCGCAGCAAGCTTGGCACCATGTGGATGATCATTCATCCGCTGGCCCAGGTCCTCATTTTTGCGCTTATTCTTTCGGAAGTGCTCTCCGCCAAGCTTCCGGGAATCGACAACAAGTACGCCTACGCGCTTTACCTCATGTCGGGCACCTTGGGCTGGACATTGTTCGCCGAGACGATCACGAAATCAGTCAGCCTGTTCATCGACAACGCGAACCTGATGAAGAAGATGGCATTCCCGCGCATCTGCCTGCCCATCATCCTCGCCGGCACGATGCTGGTGCAGAACACCTTGCTGTTACTCGCCATTTTTCTGGTCTTTGCGGCGCTGGGGCACTTTCCCGATGCGCATGCGCTCTGGTTGCCGGTACTGATCCTGATCACTTTGGTCCTGTCGCTTTCGCTGGGTACCCTGCTTGGTGTGTTCAATGTGTTCGTGCGCGATATCGGTCAGGTCGTCCCCGTCGTGCTGCAGGCACTTTTCTGGTTCACTCCCATCGTCTACAGCTTGGAGATCCTGCCGGCCAGCACACAGGCCTGGTTCCGTCTGAATCCGCTGCACCCATTGATAGCGAGCTATCAGAACGTTCTCGTTTACGGTCGCGACCCCTACTGGAGTGACCTGGGGTGGCTGGCGCTGGCTTCGGTCATCATGGGCGTGGCGGCGCTGGTGGTCTTCCGCAAGGCAAATGCAGAAATGGTGGACATGCTATGAGCGGCGAAATCTTCGTCTCCGGTGTCGGCAAGGCATATCGTCATTGGGGCAGCGAGTGGAAGCGCTTTGCAAAATGGTTTGGGGCGAACCCCAAGCCGGACTC
This sequence comes from Stenotrophomonas sp. PFBMAA-4, assembly GCF_030053215.1. Taxonomy (NCBI): domain Bacteria; kingdom Pseudomonadati; phylum Pseudomonadota; class Gammaproteobacteria; order Lysobacterales; family Lysobacteraceae; genus Stenotrophomonas; species Stenotrophomonas sp. PFBMAA-4. Next base: position 77,089 of record NZ_JASGBW010000013.1, read on the forward strand.
TGAAGCCTGGGTGCTTCGCGGCATCGATTTCGAGGTTGCCCGCGGTGAAGCGGTAGGTATCATCGGGCAGAACGGCGCAGGCAAGAGCACGTTGCTGAAGCTGGTGACCGGCACTGCGCGTCCGACTGAGGGGGAAATCCGCTTGACTGGACGGGTGGCCGCCATCCTTGAGCTCGGCATGGGCTTCAACCCGGAGCTGAGTGGGCGCGAGAACGTCCGCCATGCTGCGGGGCTGCTCGGTTTTTCGGGGGAGGACATCGAGCGGATCGTTCCGGAAGTGGAGAAGTTCGCGGAGATCGGCTCCTACTTCGATGAGCCAGTACGTGCTTATTCAAGCGGTATGCAGGTTCGTGTCGCCTTCAGTGTTGCAACCGCGACCCGCCCGGACATTCTGATCGTGGATGAAGCGCTGTCGGTGGGCGATGCTTACTTCGTCCATAAGTGTTTCCAGCGGATTCGTGACTTCCGTGCCGCTGGGACCACGCTGTTGTTCGTCTCGCATGACCCAACGGCCGTGCAGGCGCTTTGCGACCGCGCCATCCTGCTCGTCGCCGGCAAGAAACTGCTCGATGGAGAGCCCCGTGAGGTGTTTGATTACTACAATGCCCTGATCGCCGAAAAAGAAAACAGCAAGCTGCTGACCGTGCGGGAAGAGGGTGGGCCGGTGCAGACGGTGTCAGGGACGGGCGAGGCCAGTTTCGGGTCGATCACTCTGCGCAATTCCGCTGGCGAGGCCGTTGAGTACGTGGGTGTGGGAGAGGCAGTGTCACTGGATGTCGCGGTTGAAATACATGAGCCGATCGACAGGTTGGTGTTTGGTTACATGATCAAGGATCGGCTCGGGCAGCCGATTTATGGCACCAACACGCATTACACGGAGCAGGTCCTTGGGGACCTGTCGCCGGGTCAACGTATCCGCTTCAGCGTATCGTTCCATCTCAACCTGGGGCCGGGCAGCTATTCCGTTTCGGTAGCCTTGTCGAGTACGGAAACCCACCTTGTGAAGAATTTCCAGTGGCGTGATCTGGCCACGGTTTTTCAAGTTGCCAACATCACCCACCAGCATTTCGTCGGTTCAGCCTGGCTGCCATCACGCATTGAATGGCAGGAAGAGGCTACCGATGGTGCAACTGAAGTGAGGACCATGGAATGACGACTCCGCACGAGATGAAGGCAGGGGCTTTGATGCAACAGGTGCGTCATGAGCTCGCAATGCGATCGGCCCAGCGCAGTGGCGATGCGCAGCAAAGCCGGGAGCAGGCGCCGCATTGGTCGCCGGACAACGCGCAGATCGCCGATAAGCATCAATACACGCTGCAGGAACTGCTGCAATACGAGGATATGGACTTCGTCGATAATGCTTACCGTGCAATGCTCGGTCGACCGGTCGACCAAGATGCATTGGCCATGTATACGCAGCGGCTACGTGATGGCAGCATAACCAAGCTTGAGGTGCTGGGCGCCCTGCGCTGGTCTCGCGAGGGCGAGCAGCGCGGTACCCGCATCCATCGGCTGCGCCTTCTGTGGACACTGCAGCGCTGGAAGCGTAAGCGTCTTGTGGGTCCTGTCATCGAATGGGCCCATGCTGCCATCCGCCTGCCGCGCGCGGCCCGCACCGAGTCGCTGAATCACGCCCACAGCGTTCGCGAGATCCAGCGGATTGGTGAGCTTCTGAATGAAGTTTCGAGCCTCGCCAGTAGCCGCTGCACCCAACTCGAGCGTCAGTTGGCGGAGGTCACGACCCAATTGCAGTTGGCCGAGTCCCGTTCCGGTGTGCGCGATGAGGCGCACGACGCGCGCCTTGCTTCGCTTGAGCTGATCGTCCAATCTGAGTTCGGCCCGGAAGTGCTCTTGGCGACGGCGGCCGGAGTGGACCCTGCTGAACCCGCTACCGTCCGCAGGCCCAGCATGTTGGTGAGGATGAGCCTGCTGGAGCAGCGACTCGAGGATGACGCGGCAGAGCTGCGGCAGTTGAGGGGGCAACTGGACATGGCAAGGACATTCGCTGGCGAGCACGAGCAGCGGCTTGAGGCGCTGCGGGTAACTGTCGAGGAAAGTGCTGCGGCGAGGCGTGATCATCACACCCGCTTTGATTTTGACATCAGTGCGATCAATGCGCGGCAGAGCCGCGATGAAGATCGCTTGGACGCGCTGGAGCTGGGTGGGAGGCTGCAAGCTGAGCTTGCGCCTTCCTCTACCAGCACGACCGGTGCCCTGCCCGGTCCGGAGGCGCAGGGTACTGTGAAGCCAGCATCGGACATGGATGTGATGTACGCCGCGCTGGAGGATTCATTTCGTGGTTCGCGCGAGCTGGTCAAGGAGCGTGTCCGCCCCTATCTGCAGGAGGTCGAACTCGTCTGTGGTGCCGATCCGTCGAGCGCGCTGGTACTTGATATCGGCTGCGGTCGCGGGGAGTGGCTCGAGCTGGTTCGCGACGCCGGCTACCCGGGGCGCGGGATAGACATGAATGGAATGTTCGTCCAGACCTGTCGCTCGATGGGATTGGATGTCATTCACGGCGATGCATTTGAAGTCCTGCGGAAAATGCCGCCGGGCTCTGTCTCGGTAATTACCTCGATGCACCTCGTCGAGCATCTCCCATTTGAAACGATGATTGCTCTGATCGATGAATGCCATCGCGCTCTTCGCCCTGGCGGGATGCTGATTCTGGAAACCCCCAATCCAGAGAACCTGAGCGTTGGTGCTTTCTCCTTTTACATGGACCCGACCCATCGCAACCCGATCCCTCCTGACCTGTTGTTGTGGCTCACGCGCTCCCGTGGCTTCGCCGACGTGCGAATCGATCGACTTACCCAGGCGCGCGACGTCGTGTTTCCGGAGCTGCTTGACGAGAGTCAGCCGGGCTCCCAGTCGATCAACCGGATCATCGAACAGTTCAGGGCGCCACTGGACTACGCAGTGATCTCGCGGAAAACCTCGTAAACGGACTGTGTCTGCTCTGCGGTAGTTGGATCGACGAATGCTGGATGTGTTTTCATTCCATACAGGATGTTGTTGCTCAGGCTTGTGTCATTCGCTTGGGGGAGCCCCTGTGGAAACGGTAGGCGTCAAGTGCAGGACGAAATGGCCAGGCGAATGAAAGCGGTCGCGCACCAGCAGTGGCAACCGGTGTCCGGCGCCAATCAACTAGGATGTACATAATGCGGATAGCATTGGATTTGCAGGCATGCCAGACGGCATCCCGCCATCGCGGCATCGGTCGTTACACGCTTGATCTTACCGGCGCACTGTTGTCCGGCGGCCAAGGTGTCGATTACTCCATCGGCCTCGACGGCACGTATCCGCGCGAAGCGAATGAAGTGATGGCTGCCCTGGATGGGCGTCTGTCGCGAGACAAGTGGTCGCGCTACTACTACGCCGGTCCGACGCAGCCACATGGCCATCCTGCCGACTGTCTCCGGCCTGCTGCGGAGGTGCTCTGCATGAATCACTATGCCGGCCTCGCGCCGGACATCGTGCATGCGAACAGCCTGTTCGAGGGGTTCGTGGAACATGCAGGCGGGGTGGCGGGCCTGGCCCAGGTGCCAGGCGCGATCAGCTCGGTGACGGTCTACGACTTCATTCCGCTGGTCTTTTCCGAGCAGTACCTGGACAACGCCAGTTATCGCTCATGGTATCAAGGCCGCCTTCAGGCCCTGCAGCGGTTCGACGTCATGCTCTGCATTTCAGAGGCTACGCGCCGGGATGCGATGCGTTTGCTGGGTATCCCCGCCGAACGGCTTGCGGTAATCCATGCTGGTGTTGGCAGCGAGTTCACTGCCAAGGCGTTGGGGGCTGTGGAACGTGAGAACCTGCTCAAGCGCTTCGGAATCGGTGGCCGTTTTGTGATCTACACGGGCAACGGCGACTTCCGCAAGAACCTGATCGGCGCCGTCGATGCGTTCGCGAGGATTGCGCCATCCGAGCGCAGCGGCGTGCAGTTGGTTCTTAACCAAGTCGGTGACGAACAGGCATTGCGTGCCTTCGCACAGCATGCGGGTCTGTCAGCGAATGATCTGGTCATCACCGGCAAGGTCAGTGATGCGGATCTGGTTGGCTTGTTCAGATCGTGCGAGGCGTTCTTCTTCCCGTCGTTGTACGAAGGATTTGGCCTACCTGTACTTGAGGCGATGGCGTGTGGTGCGCCGACCATCTGTGCCGACAACTCGAGCCTGGGCGAAGTTATGGCGCGCAAGGACGCAACATTCGATGCGTCCGATGCTGAGGCGGCGGCGCGCCTTCTGGGTCGCGCACTGAACGACCAGCAATACCGTGGTGAGCTGCGTGAGTTCGGCATCAAGAGGGCCGCAGAGTACACATGGGATCGTTCTGCCGCGCTGTGCGAACAGGCGTGGCGTGAGGCAATGGAGCGGAAGTCAAAGGCGCTGCGCGGGCCGCGCATGGGGCAGGGAGTCCGCCAGCGTATTGCCATGGTTACGCCGTTGCCTCCGCAGAAGAGTGGTATCGCGGACTACGTTGCCGAGCTGCTGACCCCGCTGTCCCGTTATGTCGACATTGATCTCTACACCGATGCGGATATTGCCGAAACCGGTGATCTTCGTTTCAGATACAGGATCCATCACTGGCGCGATCTTGAGCGCAGTGCGGGACGCTACGCACATATTGTCTACCAGTTCGGAAATTCGCCCTTCCATATGCACATGGTGGAGCTGCTGCGGAAGCATCCTGGGCTGGTTGTCCTCCATGATGTCTATCTCAGCTCCATGTTCTGGTACATGGAGAGCCATGGCGGGTATCCCGATGCGTTCAGGAAGGCGCTGCTGACGTCCCATGGCAGATCCGCCCTGGAGGTCCTGAGGGCGCAGGGGCCGCTCGAGGCAAGAATGCAGTTCCCTGCATCGCTCGGGGTCATCGAGGGCGCCGCTGGCATTCTCGTTCATTCCGCACACTCGGCCGAGGTCGTTGATTCGTTCTACCCAGGCGCCTCCCGGGCGATGATCACCCGCGCGCCGATGCCGTTGCGCCTCCCGGAAGACGTCGGCCAGGAAGGAAAGTCGCTTGCACGAACGGAGCTTGGAATCACGCCTGCCGAACAGGTGATTGTCAGCTTCGGTTTCATGGCCGACACCAAGCTGAATCATCTTTTGCTCGATGCGGTCGCCTGCCTGCCCACGGAGCGCCGGGCCGATGTGCGCCTTGTCTTTGTCGGTGGGGGCGATGGTGGCGAGTACGGAGAGCGGATCCAGCGGAGGATCCAGCAGCTGGGCAATGACGTGCGCGTAGAGATCACCGGGTTCGTCGCCGAGGACACCTATCGGCGCTATCTGGTCGCGGCCGATGTTGCCGTCCAGCTCAGGGCGGAAAGCCGCGGGGAGACCTCCAAGGCTGTATACGATTGCATGGCGTATGGTGTCCCCACCATCGTCAACGATTACGCTGGATTCCGTGAGCTCTCCCCGTTGGCGGTGCGAAAAGTGTCTGCCCAGCCAAGCATCAGCGAGCTTGCTGATGCCTTGTCCTTGCTGCTGTCAAGTGAAGCAGTCTGCAGGGCGTTGGGAACCGGCGCCCGTGGGGAGATCCGCCGTCACCATGATCCTGATCTCACCGCCAGAACGTACGTGGATGCGCTCTGGTCGTCGGGGCAGACAGTGAAGGTGCGAAACGGCAGTCTGTTGGCCAATCGCCTGGCGGACGTGTTCGAAGAGGCCTCTCCAACAGACCGTGAGTATCACGCGCTTGAAACGTCGGTGGCCAGCACGTTGCAGGCGCGAGGCACGCCGCGTCTGTTCCTGGACCTTAGTGAAGTCGTCCACTCCGACTATGGCACTGGTGTACACCGCGTGGTGCGCAATCTGGCCCGCGAATGCCTGCTCGGCGAACAAGCCACCCGGTTCGTAGTGCACCCTGTAGCGCATGTGGCTGATGGCACGATGGTGTCGGCTGAATCATTCACCCGTGACGTGCTCGGCGTGCCCGACGCAGGCCGCAGCCCAATATCAGATATGCGGGCAGGCGACGTCCTGTTCCTGCTTGACTCGGCATGGGACAAGACTGAGCGCTTTGAACACTCGATCGCAAATACGCATCGTGCAGGGGGGCGCGTGGGAGCAATGGTCTATGACCTCATTCCCCTGCGCCATCCGCAGCACTGCGTGGATTTCATGCCGGCGGTGTTCGAGCAGTGGTTGCGCTACGTCGTTCTCAACTGCGACGTGCTTGTCTGCATCTCCCGTGCCGTGGCAGATGACCTGCAGGCGTGGATTCGGGAAGTCGCGCCCGAGCAGCGCATTGGCCAGCGCATCGGGCACGTCCACCTGGGCAGCGATCTGGTCGAGCAGGGGGCTAAAGGTGAGCCTTCGCGGGTAGTCCGCAACGCGTTTGCGAAACCTGCCGTCCTGATGGTCGGCACGGTGGAGCCGCGAAAAGGTCACGGCCTTGCCCTTGACGCCTTCGAGCTGGCCTGGAAGCGCGGATCCAGCATGGTGCTGGTGATCATCGGCAAGAAAGGCTGGAACGTGGAGGCCTTGGCGTCCAGGTTGCGTGACCATCCCGAGGCGGGCAAGCGCCTGCTTTGGCTTGAGAAAGTGGGCGATGCCGACCTCGAGCATGCTTACGCCTCTGCCGTGGCGCTGCTACAGGCATCGTCCGCTGAAGGCTTTGGCTTGCCGATTGTCGAGGCAGCCCGGCACGGCGTGCCCCTGCTGCTCAGTGATATTCCGGTGTTCCGCGAGGTGGCCAGAGAGCATGCAGCGTATTTCACGCTGGAGGGTCCTGAGTCACTGGCAAGGCTGCTCGTTTCATCGCTTCCGCCGGCGGCCCCGGTCGACCTTGGCCTGACGTGGTCCGAATCGGCGTCCAAATTCATGCAGCTGCTGCTTAACGGGGGATGGGACTACTGACGCGGGCCTTCGGCAGGCGGTTCCTGCTCGAAAGCCCGCCTCGGCAGATAGCGGCAATCCGGCCCCGGATCCGGGCGCGGCAGATGCGGTATGATCATTTGTGTGTCTGGCCCGAAGAGAGACGGGTCGATGTGGGTCGCCGCGAGGACAGTGCGGGACGCGCAACTTTCTTAACTAACCGAGTAGAGTGGCAATGAGCATCAGGAAGGCAATCATCACGGGCGTTACCGGTCAGGACGGTGCTTACCTGACCCAGTTGCTGCTTGAGAAGGGCTATAAAGTCTATGGAACCTATCGGCGTACGAGTTCGGTAAACTTCTGGCGGCTGGACGAGGTGGGTGTCACCAACCACCCCGATCTTGAACTGGTCGAGTATGACCTCACGGATCTTGGCGCATCCTTGTCAATGGTGCAGAGGATCCAGCCGGACGAGATCTACAACCTTGCCGCACAGAGTTTCGTTGGTGTCAGCTTTGATCAGCCGAGCACCACGGCCCAGATTACCGGGGTTGGCGCGCTCAACCTGCTTGAGGCGATCCGCCTCGTCAATCCGAAGATCCGTTTCTATCAGGCCTCGACGTCGGAAATGTTCGGCAAGGTGCAGGCCGTTCCGCAGATCGAAGAGACTCCCTTCTATCCCCGGAGTCCTTACGGTGTAGCAAAGCTCTACGCCCACTGGATCACCGTCAACTATCGTGAAAGCTACGATATTTTCGCTTCCAGCGGCATCCTCTTCAATCATGAGAGCCCGCTGCGCGGCCGTGAATTCGTCACACGCAAGATTACCGACTCGGTAGCCAAGATCAAACTGGGACAGCTGGACGTGCTGGAGCTTGGAAATCTGGACGCGAAGCGCGACTGGGGTTTTGCCAAGGAATACGTCGAGGGCATGTGGCGCATGCTGCAGGCCGATGAGCCTGACACGTTCGTCCTCGCAACCAATCGGACCGAAACCGTGCGTGATTTCGTCCGCATGGCTTTCAAGGGGGCAGGCATCGACGTGGAGTTCAAGGGACAGGACATCGACGAAGTTGCAGTGGATGCATCGACGGGCAAGACCGTGATGCGGATCAACCCGAAATTCCACCGCCCCGCTGAAGTCGATCTCCTGATCGGCAATCCGGAGAAGGCCGAGCGCATTCTCGGCTGGAAGCCGCAGACGACGCTTGAACAGCTTTGCCAGATGATGGTTGAGGCGGATCTCAAGAGGAACGAGCGTGGATTCTCGTTCTGACCTGGAAGGCAAGCGTGTTCTGGTCACTGGAGCGTCCGGCTTTACCGGACGCTACATGGTTGCGGAACTGCGCGCCCAGGGCTGTCAGGTCATTGGCCAGGGGTCACGACGTGGCCCAGATGACCTGGGGGAGTTCGTAGAGGCCGATCTCAGGGACGAGGCTGCATTGACCGCAGCTGTCAGCGCCGCTCGTGCTGACATGGTGGTGCACCTTGCTGCGGTCGCCTTTGTTGCGCACGGCAATGCAGAGGATTTCTACAACGTCAATCTGCTGGGTACGCGAAACCTGCTGTCTGCGCTGGAACGTTGTGAACATCCGATAGAGAAGATCCTGCTGGCAAGCAGCGCAAACATCTACGGCAACCGTTCTTCAGGAACGTTGGACGAGAGCACACCCCCCTCACCTGCGAACGACTATGCCGTCAGCAAGTTGGCCATGGAGCATGTCGCGGGGCTCTGGCGGGAAAGGTTGCCTATTGTCATCACGCGGCCGTTCAACTACACCGGTGTCGGCCAGGGGGAGCAGTTCCTGGTGCCGAAGATCGTTTCCCACTTCGCTCGCCGGGCTCCGGTGATGGAACTTGGCAACATCGAGGTATCGCGCGATTTCGGCGACGTGCGGGCGGTGGCGCGGGCCTATCGGCAACTCCTGCAGTCGTCTGATGCAGTCGGTCAGGTCGTGAATATCTGTACCGGGGCTGGCCATACGCTGGCACACATTGTCGAGCTTTGCAGTGCGCTGAGCGGGCACTCGCTGGAGGTGCGGATCAACCCGGCATTTGTCCGTGCAAACGATGTGAAGGTCCTGGTCGGGGACAACCAGCGGCTGCTGCGCCTGATTGGCGGCTGGGACACGCCCCCTCTGGAGCAGACGTTGGAATGGATGCTGGCGGCAGCAGCCGCTGAGTAAAGCGCGGAACGCTGTTAATACCATACCTGGTTTAAAATAAATCCAATTTACTGGGCAGCACGACTGCGGCTAATGCAGTGCTCGGGCGCCACTCCCTATTCCAAGGACTGCATCAGACATGGCTCAGGATCAAAAACGCGTACTGGTAACCGGCGGCGCCGGTTTTCTGGGATCTCACCTCTGTGATCGCTTGATTGACGCAGGGCATGATGTGCTCTGTGTGGATAATTTCTACACCGGCAGCAAGGCCAACGTCGACGGCTTGCTGAAGCATCCGCGATTTGAGCTTATGCGGCATGATGTGACCTTCCCGCTGTATGTCGAGGTGGACCGCATTTTCAACCTTGCATGTCCGGCATCTCCTGTGCATTACCAGCACGATCCGGTTCAGACGACCAAGACGAGCGTGCACGGTGCGATCAATATGCTGGGTCTCGCCAAGCGGGTAGGCGCACGCATTCTTCAAGCCAGCACCAGCGAGGTCTACGGTGACCCGGAGATTCATCCGCAGGTGGAAGGTTACTGGGGACGAGTGAATCCGATTGGCATCCGCAGCTGCTACGACGAGGGCAAGCGCTGTGCCGAGACGTTGTTCTTCGACTACTGGCGCCAGCATCAGCTGGAAATCAAGGTCATGCGTATCTTCAATACATACGGCCCGCGGATGCACCCGAATGATGGCAGGGTGGTGAGCAATTTCATCGTGCAGGCGCTGAAGGGCGAGCCGATTACGATCTACGGTGATGGTACGCAGACCCGCAGCTTCTGCTATGTCGATGACCTTGTCGAAGGTATGTTGCGGTTGATGGATAGTCCGGCTGATTTCACCGGCCCGGTGAACATCGGCAATCCCGGCGAGTTCACCATGCTTGAACTTGCGGAAACGGTGTTGCGGCTGGTCGGCGGAACCTCCAGCATCGAGTATCGCCCGCTGCCCTCCGATGACCCGAAGCAGCGCCAGCCGGATATCCGCTTGGCTAAGGCGACCTTCGACTGGGAGCCCAAGGTCGGCCTCGAGGATGGCCTCAAGGAAACCATCGCCTACTTCCGCCATCGTTTGCAGGGGTGAGTGTGAAGATGATGCGGACCGTCGTGGTGATGCCCGTGTACGAAGATGTGGAAGCATCTTCGATACTGTTCCGGAACCTGGCAGCCAGCCAAGGGTTGGATACCTACGTCGTGGCCGTTGATGATGGTTCCGTCCGACGCCCACTGGATGTGTCAGCCATTCAGGCGGCTGGTTTGGAAGGCGTAGTCATACGCCTGCGTCGGAACGTCGGGCACCAGCGCGCGATTGCGATTGGTCTCAGCTACGTCGCCGAGACATTCGGCGACGACGTGATCGTGGTCGCCATGGATTCTGATGGCGAAGATACACCGGAAAGTATTTCCCAGCTTGTTGAGGGGCTTGCGTCCGATGAGGTTGACGTCGTCGTGGCCACGCGCAGAAGTCGTGTGGAGTCGCTCAAGTTCAAGGCGTTCTATGTCGTCTACAAGTGGCTGTTCTCGCTGCTCAGTGGTCGGCAGATCAGCTTCGGCAATTTCATGGCAGCGAAAATGCCGGCAGTCCGTCGTCTGGCTTCCATGCAGGAGACGTGGACTCATGTAGCTGCATCAGTGCTGAGTTCCAAGCTGCGCATCCAGACATGCGCGCTTGACCGCGGCTCGCGTTATGCCGGTCGCAGCAAGATGAACTTCGTGGGGCTTGCCCTGCACGGCTTCCGTGCCTTGATGGTATTTGCTGAAGACGTGCTGGTAAGGGTGGGGATTGCGTGCACCCTCGTGGCAGGGCTTTCCGTCGTCGGCGGGATAACTGCATTGCTGCTCAAGGCATCGGGGTTTGCAACCCCGGGCTGGTTCTCGCTCGCATTCGGAATCCTGCTGCTTGTGTTCCTGCAGACTGCGGCGCTTACTCTGATCATCCTGCTGCTGTCAGGCATGCTGCGCAGCGGCGGGGTGCTGGGTACGGGTAGCTACCATGAATTTGTGGAAGAAGTGCGTCATGCCCGCCGCTGCTGACGGCGTGCTTGGCGGGCAGGTAGTGCGCTATCTGATCAATGGCGTCGTTGCAACAGCCGTCCACTATGGTGTGCTGCAGTTCAACATTGAAGTCCTCCACGTTCAGTTGGCGAGTGTGGCCAACGCCATTGCAGCGGTATTCGGCATCACGGTCTCATTCATCGGCAGCCGTTACTTCGTGTTCCGGGGCCAGCAGTCGAGCGTCGTAAGGCAAGGTGCGCACTTCGTCCTGGTCTACGTGCTCATCGCACTTCTGCACGCCGCTGTCATGTATGTCTGGGCCGATTATCTGGGCATGGACTACAGGATCGGCTTTCTGCTGGCCACCGGCATGCAGATGGTGCTGAGCTTCCTCGCCAATAAATTCCTGGTATTCAAATGAACAAGTACCTGCGCGCATTTCTTGCGACCGCGATTTTCATCGTTGCATTGCTGCTGATCTATTACATACACATGCGTTACCTGAGGGTCGACGTGGTGCTGTATGCCAGCATCCTGGATGCCCTGGTTGCGCTTGTAGTGGTCTTTGCCGGTCTGCACCTGCTGAAGTGGTTCCGTGATTTCAGCCGACTCGAACTGATCCAGTTGGGGGCAATCTGGCTTCTTGGCGGCTATCTGTTCGCGATATCCGTTCCCACCGTGATCGATCGATCGCTTTCGTTCTACATTCTGGAGAAGCTTGACCAGCGCGGCGGCGGTATTCGCGAAGATGCATTTCGGCAGGTGTTCACCGAAGAGTATGTGCGGGAGCATCACTTGGTCGAGGTCCGCCTGACCGAACAGCTGCAGTCCGGGACGATCGAGATTCAGTCGGGTTGCGTGAAGCTCACTCCGCGCGGTAAGCGTCTGGCTGGCTTCAGCCGTTTCTATCGTCAGAACCTCCTGCCTACGCACCGTCTGCTCATGGGTCAATACACCGACGCCCTGACCGATCCCTTCAGAAACAGCCGAATGTCGTCAGACTATCGGTGCCAGTAAGCAGCCGGACCGAATAGCATGTCAATCTCCGATCCTCCCGCAAGCGCACGGCCGCACGCTACTGTTGCCTCGCGCTGGTTGCCGCCCCTGTTGCTGTTCGCCGTGGGGTTGATCCTGGTTCCGTGGGCGCATACATGCCAGTTGTCCTGCGTACCGGGTGACATGGCAGATGCTCGATTCAACGGCGTGGTACTGGAGCACTTCTATCGTTGGTTGATCGGGGTGGATGCGAACCTGCTCAGTCCTTCGTTCTTCTATCCAGTCCCAGGAGCACTCACGTTCTCCGACAACCACTGGGGAACGGCCTGGATCTACTCTGCGTACAGGGCGCTGGGTTGGGATAGGTACCAGGCATTCGACCTCTGGTACCTGACAGGGTTCGTCGCGAACTATGTGGTGTGCAACATTGTCTTCCGTCGGATGCACTTTTCGCCCTTGGCTAGTGCGGTCGGGGCGTTCGCCTTCACCTTTGCCATGCCGGTCCTTGCCCGGCACGGCCACGCTCAGTTGACTTACCGCTTCCTGATGCCGGTTGCGCTGTTGTTGTGGCAGCGCTTTTCTGCCGACGGACGCTGGCGCTGGATCGCCGGGCTGGCCGTTGCGGTGGTCGCCCAGTTCTACATCTCGATCTATCTGGGATACTTTACCCTACTGCTGCTTGTGGCGTGGTGCCTCGCCCAATGGGCGATCGAAGGCGTGGGTCCGCGTCGGTGGATGGCTCAATGGCTGCAATGGAAGCAGCCACCCGTTCGCTGTGAGCTGGTCCTGGTGGTGATTACCCTCATGGCTGCGGCTGCAGCGATGATCGTGCTGATGTATCCCTACCTTCATTATTCGAAGTTGTATGGATTCGGCCGTGGGGTTGACGAAGTTCTGTCATTGCTTCCAAGGCCGCAGAGCTACCTCTTGGCGGACTTTTCCGCGCTCTGGCATGTTCCAAGCAGCTGGATCGGGCACGACGTTCCGATGCGCCACGAGCAGCAGATATTCTTCGGTGTGGGCATACTGGGATTGGCAGCGCTGGGCCTGCTGCGATCCAAGTCAGGTGTGCGCTGGGTTGCCGCTTCGTCCGTCCTGATACTGGTGCTTCTCACGCTGGCGGTCGGCGGCCATTCGTTGTATCTGCTGCTGGCTGAGCTGCCGGGAATCGGCTCGATCCGGGCCATGGCCCGGATCGGGCTTGTGCTGGTGCTGCCGCTATCACTGCTGGTGGCACTGGGGATCGAGTCCGTCCGTACCAGCGCACTGCCGTGGAAGATCGTCGCTGCGTTGTTCGCGCTGGTGATGGTGGTGGAAGCCGCAACGCTGCGCACCGACAAGTTCGGCAGGGAGCAGGCCATCGAACGCATCGAGGCACTCCGCCACCAACTTCCCCGTACGCTGCCGGAGCATGCCATCCTGTTCAATCCAGCTGGACCGGAGGTCAACCCCTCCGTTTCCGAGCTGGATGGTGTCATCCTGGCGCAGGAACTCGGTAGGCCCACCCTGAATGGCTATTCCGGCAACATCGCACCGGGATACCAGGCGCGAGACGGTATCGCGCCCTGCGTCCAAGCCTTGTATCGCATTACCGCTGGCACCAGCAACGGGGCAGTAGCCGCCGCGGAGAAGGCGGCTTTGGGTGTACTGGAGAATATCGTCGTGATCGATCCGCTGTCCTGCACAGTGCATGCCGGTGAGGTACTCGATCTGGCAAATGCTGCAGGCGTGTCCATTCAGGTTGCCTCCATGCGCAAAGATGCTTCGGGCGGTTATCTGGTATCAGTACGGGTAACCAACAATACCGCGATGGCTTTGAATACCCAGGCTGGGCTTCCCCAGCCGCTGCGGCTTTCCTGGCAACTTTTCCACAACGGCGCTGCCCTGGATCCGGGGGCATGGTCTTCGCGTGTTGAACTTGCCGGCTCTGGGATCCTCGCGCCACGGGAGGTGCGTGACGTATCGTTCCTGATACCAGAGGCCGCTGCGGGGCAGCAGATCGGGATCAGTGCGGTGCTTGAGGGCCGAGCGTGGTTGCATGATCACGGTCTCGTTCCCACCACGGTTCCTGTTGGTGACAATGAACGCTCCATGCCAGTTCACTGATATCGCGCAACCCGCCCTAGCGCTGTGCTGCCGAGGCGATGAGTCGGCGACGGCCCGAGAACAGCCTTCTGCGAGTGCGGCCTGCCCATTTACGAGCTACTACATGATGATTTCAATCGAGGCACGATGAAAATTGCAATCGCGGGTACCGGTTATGTTGGCCTTTCCAACGGTGTGTTGCTCGCCAAGCACCACGAGGTGGTCGCCCTCGACCTGATCGCAGAAAAGGTCGAGAAGCTCAACCGGGGAGAGTCACCCATTGCGGACGCGGATATCGAGAAGGCGCTTGCCGGTAGGCAACTCAACTTCCGGGCCACGCTCGATCCGCGTGAAGCGTACGAAGGGGCTGCGTTCGTGATCATCGCGACGCCGACCGACTATGACCCGGTCACCAACTACTTCAATACGCGTTCGATCGAGTCCGTCATCGCGCAGGTCCTGGAGATCAATCCGGCGGCGACGATGATCATCAAATCGACGATTCCGGTAGGCTTCACCGCAAAGGCGCGCGAGCAGTTCGGGACCCGCAACATCATCTTCTCGCCGGAGTTCCTCCGTGAGGGTCGTGCGCTGCACGATAATCTCCATCCTTCCCGCATCATTGTGGGCGACCACAGCGAGGCGGCGAGGAGCTTTGCATCGCTGCTGCAGGAGGGGGCGGAAAAGAAGGACGTGGCGGTACTGTTTACTGACTCCACCGAGGCCGAGGCGATCAAACTGTTCGCCAACACCTATCTGGCCATGCGCGTTTCCTACTTCAATGAGCTGGATACCTACGCACAAACCCACGGGCTGGACAGCCGGCAGATCATCGAAGGGATTTCGCTCGACCCCCGGATCGGCGATGGCTACAACAACCCTTCATTCGGTTATGGCGGTTACTGCCTGCCGAAGGATACCAAGCAGTTGCTGGCGAATTACCAAGCCGTACCGCAGAACCTGATCCGGGCAATCGTTGAATCCAATACGACCCGTAAGGACTTCATCGCCGCTGATATCCTTGCGCGCAATCCGAAGGTCGTTGGCGTCTATCGACTGATTATGAAAGCCGGATCGGACAACTTCAGGTCCTCGAGCATCCAGGGGATCATGAAGCGGATCAAGGCAAAGGGCATCGAGGTGATCGTGCACGAGCCCGCCCTTGATGCCGACGAATTCTTCAATTCGCGAGTTGTGAATGACCTGGTGGAATTCAAGGCGCAGTCAGACGTGATCATCAGCAACCGAATGGCAGAGGCGCTCGTCGATGTCGCCGAAAAGGTTTACACGCGCGATCTTTTCGGTGACAACTGACCCGATGCCTTTGATTGTCTGACGGGTGAAAGAGAAAGGCCGGGTATTGCTACCCGGCCCCTTCAGCATGACGGAGCAGGTCGAATCACGCGCGGCCGTAGCTGTCTTCGAAGCGAACGATGTCGTCCTCGCCCAGATAGCTGCCCGACTGCACTTCGATCAGTTCCAGCGGAAGCTTGCCCGGGTTCTTCAGGCGATGGGTCACGCCCAGCGGGATGTAGGTGCTCTGGTTTTCCGACAGCAGGATCACCTCATCGCCGCGGGTCACTTCGGCCGTGCCGCTGACCACGATCCAGTGCTCGGCACGGTGGTGGTGCATCTGCAGGCTCAGGGTCGCGCCTGGCTTCACCGTGATGCGCTTGACCTGGAAGCGGGCGCCGTTGTCGATGGAGTCGTAGGCGCCCCAGGGGCGGTAGACCTTGCGGTGGGCGGCAGCTTCGCTGCGGCCATCACGCTTGATCTGGCCAACGATTTCCTTGACGTCCTGCACGCGGTCCTTGTGGCCCACGAACACAGCGTCATCGGTTTCCACAACCACCACGTCCTGCAGGCCGACCATCGCGATCAGGCGGTTGCCGTAGGCGTAGCTGTCCTTGCAGTCCAGGGCGATCACGTCACCGTGGCAGGCATTGCCATCGGCATCCTTGTCGGACACTTCCCACAGCGCAGACCAGGAACCCACGTCGTTCCATTCCGCATCCAGCGGGACAACGGCGGCGTCAGCCGTCTTCTCCATCACCGCATAGTCGATCGAATCGTTCGGGCTGGCGGCGAATGCTTCGGCATCCAGGCGGATGAAGTCGTTGTCGCGGGCGGCCTTGTCGAGCGCCTGGCGGCATGCCGCCAGGATCGCCGGCTGCAGCGCCTCCAGTTCCTTCAGGTAGCGCGACGCCTTGAACAGGAACATGCCGCTGTTCCAGAAGTACTCGCCCGAAGCCACATACTGCCCGGCGGTAGCCAGGTCGGGCTTCTCGACGAAACGATCGACGGCGCGCACACCTTCGCCGCCAGCGGCCTTGATGTAGCCGTAGCCGGTTTCCGGTGCCGTCGGCACGATGCCGAAGGTGACCAGCTTGCCGCTTTCGGCGGCGATGGCAGCCTGCTTGACCGCCGCGTGGAAGGCCGCTTCGTTGCGGACCACGTGGTCGGACGGCAGGACCAGCAGCAGGGCATCATCGCCGCTGGCCAGCGCCTGCAGTGCGGCGATGGCGATGGCCGGGGCGGTGTTGCGGCCCACCGGTTCAAGAATCAGCGCCTGCGGCTGCACCTTGCACTCGCGCAGCTGCTCGGCTGCCATGAAGCGGTGCTCCTGGTTGGCGACCACGATGGGGGCTGCGCCGGCAATGGAAGCGACGCGCTTCCAGGTCGCCTGCAGCATCGTGTCATCGCCGACCAGCGGCAGGAACTGCTTCGGATAGGCTTCGCGCGACAGCGGCCACAGCCGGGTGCCGGAGCCGCCGGAAAGAATGACGGGAACAATGGGGGTCATACGAAAGTGTCCTGGTCAGTGATTGGCTGGCGTGCCGCCAATCAGGGCGGTCAGCTCGCGGATGCGGTCCTGCAGCAGCGTTTCGTCGCCGCGGGTTTCGATGTTCAGGCGCAGCAGCGGTTCGGTGTTGGAGCTGCGCAGGCTGAAACGCCACTCGGCGAAGTCTGCGCTGATGCCGTCGGTACGGTCCAGCTGCGGCTGCTGCGCTTCGAAGTGCGCCAGCACGCGCGCGACGGTGGCCTTGGCGTCATCCACGCGGAAATTGATCTCGCCGCTGCACGGGTAGGCCTTCATGCGGTCCGCCACCAGTTCGCCCAGCGACTTGCCGGTGCTGGAGACCAGCTGCGCGATCAGCAGCCACGGAATCATGCCGGAATCGCAGTAGGCGAATTCGCGGAAGTAGTGGTGCGCGCTCATCTCGCCGCCGTAGATCGCATCTTCGGCGCGCATGCGCTCCTTGATGAAGGCATGGCCGGTCTTGCTCATGATCGGCACACCGCCGGCCTGCTCGACCATTTCCACGGTGTTCCAGGTCAGGCGCGGGTCATGGATGATCTTGCCGCCCGGCTGGCGGGCCAGCAGTGCGGTGGCCAGCAGGCCAACGAGGTAATAGCCCTCGATGAAGTTGCCTTCGGCATCGAAGAAGAAGCAGCGGTCGAAGTCACCGTCCCAGGCGATGCCGAAGTCGGCGCCATTGGCGCGCACGGCGTCGCGCGTCGCCGCACGGTTTTCCGGCAGCAGCGGGTTGGGAATGCCGTTGGGGAAACGGCCGTCGGCTTCGTGCTGGATGCGGATGAATTCGAACGGCAGGTGCGGCGCCAGTTCGTCGATCACCAGGCCTGCGCCGCCGTTGCCGGGGTTGGTGACGATCTTCAGCGGCTTCAGGCTGGCCACATCGATGTAGCCCAGCAGGTGCTGGATGTAGGCGGCCTTGTCGGCGTCACGGGTGATCGTGCCGTGGCCGTTGCCCAGCGGTGCGTCGGACGCGGCGAAATCGCGGATGTCGAACAGGCCGGTATCGCCGCTGATCGGCTTGGATTCCTCGCGGACCAGCTTCATCCCGTTGTAGTCCATCGGGTTGTGGCTGGCGGTGACCATGATGCCGCCGGCCGCCTTGCGATGGAACGTCTGGAAATAGACCTCTTCGGTGCCGCACATGCCGATGTCGATGACATCGCGTCCGCTGGCGGTGAGGCCTTCAATGGCGGCTTGCAGCAGGGCAGGGCTGCTCAGGCGGATGTCGTGTCCAACCACCACCGGTCCCGGGCCCAGCAACGCCGCTGTGCCGGCGCCGATACGGCGGGCAAGGCGTTCATCCAGTTCATCCGGAACGCGGCCGCGGATGTCATAGGCCTTGAAACACGGGAGCGTCATCGATGCAGTCCTTACACGGGTTGACCCCGGATTATAGCGAGACGGTGTGCAAAGACGGTTGATCCGGGCCAGCGTCCATGCAAGCCATAAATTGCTTGGGAATGTCGCGTAATCCACTGATTACGCGACATTTTCCAGCGTGGTTCAGTGCAGGGCCGCCTCCAGCTCCGGCAGAATCGTGAACAGATCCCCGACCAGGCCGATGTCGGCGATCTCGAAGATCGGCGAATCCGCGTCCTTGTTGATGGCCACGATCGTGCCGGCATCCTTGATGCCGGTCAGGTGCTGGATGGCACCGCTGATGCCGACGGCCACGTACAGTTCCGGCGCGATGATCTTGCCGGTCTGGCCGACCTGCAGGTCGCTGGGCACGTAGCCGGCGTCGACCGCGGCGCGCGAGGCACCGACGGCGGCACCGAGCTTGTCGGCCAGCTGGAAGATGACCTTGAAGTTCTCTTCCGAACCGACGCCACGGCCACCGGAGACCACGCGCTTGGCGCTCTGCAGGTCCGGGCGGTCGCTGGCACCGGCGGCCAGGCCGACGAAGCGGGTGTGCGCCGGCAGGGCAGCATCGACGCTGGCCGCTTCCACGGCGGCGCTGCCACCCTGGGCGGCTTCCGGCCACGATGCGGCGCGCACGGTGGCGACCACGATCTGGTCGGCCGGCGCTTCGACGGTGATGATGGCGTTGCCGGCGTAGATCGGGCGCTTGAAGGTGTGGCTGCCTTCCACGGCCATCAGGTCGGACACCTGGTTGACGCCCAGCAGGGCGGCAACGCACGGCATCAGGTCCTTGCCGAAGGTGGTGGACGGGCCGAACACGTGGCTGTAGCCCTTGGCCAGCTGCGCGATCTGCGGGGCCAGCACCTGGGCGATGGCCTGCGCGTTGGCGGCGTTGGCCACGGTCAGGACCTTGGCGACGCCGGCGATCTTCGCCGCTTCAGTGGCGACAGCGGCCGGGTCGGCGGCCAGCACCAGCACGTCGATGCTGGCACCGCTGATGGCGGCGGCGGCGCTGACGGTCTTGGCGGTGGCGGCGTTGAGCTTGCCGTCGTGGTGTTCGGCGATGACGAGAATCTTGCTCATTACAGCAGCCCCTTCTGCTTGAGTGCGGCAACCAGTTCGGCCGCGTCCTTGACCATCACGCCCTTGCTGCGCTTGGACGGCGCGGCGTACTGGGTGGTCTTGAAGGTATCGGCGGCTTCAACGCCGAGGTCGGCCAGCTGCAGGGTCTCCAGCGGCTTGGCCTTGGCCTTCATGATGTCCGGCAGCTTGATGAAGCGCGGTTCGTTCAGGCGCAGGTCGGTGGTGACCACGGCCGGCAGGTCCACTTCCAGCGTTTCCAGGCCGGCATCGACCTCGCGGGTGACCGTGGCCTTGCCGTCGGCAATGTCCAGCTTGCTGGCGAAGGTCGCCTGCGGGCGGCCCCACAGCGTGGCCAGCATCTGGCCGGTCTGGTTGGCATCGTCGTCGATGGCCTGCTTGCCGAGGATCACCAGGTCCGGCTGTTCCTTCTCGACCAGCTTTAGCAGGGTACGGGCCGCGGTCAGCGGCTGGATGGCCTGATCGGTAACGACGTGAATGGCACGGTTTGCGCCCATGGCCAAGCCATTGCGCAGGTGCGCCTGGGCATCCGCCGGGGCGATGGTGGCGACCACCACTTCGGTCGCGATGCCCTTGTCGCGCAGGCGCAGGGCTTCTTCCAGGGCGATTTCATCGAAGGGGTTGGGGGACAGCTTGACGCCGTCGGTGACCACGCCGGAGCCGTCCGGCTTGACCTGAATGCGGACGTTGTAGTCCACCACGCGCTTGTACGCGACGAGGATTTTCATCTGGTACTCGATCCTTGTAGTGCCGGCCGCTGGCCGGCTCACAGTAACGGGAAACGTCCGGTCCTCGCACAGCAACCGGTTCGGGGGTGGGACCCCGATTCTAGCTGGCTTGGGGTGACCATGCGAATGCGTATGGTTTTGCTGCGATGCAGCAGGAAATGCCGCTGCCAAGCTGTCATTCACCGCTTGCTGGCAGTCGTGAAGGCACCTCCGATGTATCCTTTCCTGCTACCGGAGCGCCCCCAGGCCGAGGTGAACAGTTAACAGGAGAACACGTAGTGCCCACATGGCTTGTCACCGGCGGCGCCGGATTCATTGGCGGTAACTTCGTTCTCGAGGCGGTCGCCCGCGGCATCAAGGTCGTCAATCTCGACGCGCTGACCTACGCCGGCAACCTGAAGACTCTGTCCAGCCTGGACGGCAATCCGGACCACGTGTTCGTGCAGGGTGACATCGGCGACAGCGCGCTGGTTGCCCGCCTGCTGGCCGAGCACCAGCCCGACGCGGTGCTGAATTTCGCCGCCGAAAGCCATGTGGACCGGTCCATCGACGGGCCGGGTGCCTTCATCCAGACCAACGTGGTCGGCACCCTGGGCCTGCTGGAAGCGGCGCGTGACTACTGGAAGGCGCTGCCGGCCGAACAGAGTGCGGCCTTCCGCTTCCTGCACGTGTCCACCGACGAGGTGTACGGCACGCTGGGCGAGACCGGCAAGTTCAGCGAGACCACCCCGTACGCGCCCAACTCGCCGTACTCCGCCTCCAAGGCCGCCTCGGACCACCTGGTGCGTGCGTTCCACCACACCTACGGGCTGCCGGTGCTGACCACCAACTGTTCCAACAACTATGGCCCCTACCACTTCCCCGAGAAGCTGATCCCGCTGGTGATCGCCAAGGCGCTGGCCGGCGAGCCGCTGCCGGTGTACGGCGATGGCAGGCAGGTGCGCGACTGGCTGTTCGTGACCGACCACTGCGAAGCGATCCGTACCGTGCTGGCCAAGGGCCAGGTCGGTGAGACCTACAACGTCGGCGGTAACTCGGAAAAGCAGAACATCGAGGTGGTGCAGGCGATCTGCGCGCTGCTCGATGCGCGCCGCCCGCGTGAGGATGGCCAGCCGCGAAGCAGCCAGATCACCTGCGTGGCCGATCGTCCCGGCCATGACCGCCGCTATGCGATCGATGCCTCGAAGCTGAAGAACGACCTGGGCTGGGAACCGGCCTACACCTTCGAGCAGGGCATTGCCTTCACCGTTGACTGGTACCTGGACAACCAGGAGTGGGTGAACGGCGTGCTTGACGGCAGCTACCGCCTGCAGCGCATCGGCACGGCCGCCTGAACCCAGGAGACGACATGACCCAGCGCAAGGGCATCATCCTCGCCGGCGGTTCCGGCACCCGGCTCTATCCGATCACCAAGGGCGTCAGCAAGCAGCTGCTGCCGGTGTACGACAAGCCGATGATCTATTACCCGCTCAGCGTGCTGATGCTGGCGGGCATCCGCGAAGTGCTGATCATCAACACCCCGCACGAACAGGCGTTGTTCCAGCAGCTGCTGGGCGACGGTTCGCAGTGGGGCATGGACATCCAGTACGCCGTGCAGCCGAGTCCGGACGGGCTGGCGCAGGCCTACCTGATCGGGCGTGATTTCGTGGCCGGCAAGCCCAGTTGCCTGGTGCTGGGTGACAACATCTTCCACGGGCATGGCCTGACCGAAGTGCTCAAGCGGGCCGACAGCCGCGTGGACGGTTCCACGGTCTTCGGCTACTGGGTGAACGACCCGGAGCGCTACGGCGTGGCCGAGTTCGACCAGAACGGCCGGGTGATCGACCTGGTGGAGAAGCCGGAGAAGCCGCGTTCCAACTATGCCGTCACCGGCCTGTACTTCTACGACGGCAATGCCAGCGACTACGCCGCCGAGCTCACGCCGTCGCCGCGTGGCGAACTGGAGATCACCGATCTCAACAAGCGCTACCTGGCCGAGGGCCAGCTGCATCTGGAAGCGCTGGGCCGTGGTTATGCCTGGCTCGACACGGGTACCCACCAGTCGCTGCTGGAAGCGTCCAACTTCATCGAGACCATCCAGACCCGGCAGGGCCTGCAGGTGTGCTGCCCGGAAGAAATCGCGTTTGGTCAAGGCTGGATCGATGCGGCTCAACTGCAGGCGCTGGCTGCACCGCTCATCAAGAATGCCTATGGCCAGTATCTGCAGAAGCTCTCGCTGAGGGGCGTTGTTCCGTGAAAGTGATCCAGACACGCCTTCCCGACTGTGCGGTCATCGAACCTCGTGTGTTCGGTGATGACCGTGGCTTCTTCTACGAGACGTGGAATGCCGGACGCTTTGCAGAGCAGGGATTACCCGCCCGGTTCGTGCAGAGCAACGTGTCTTCGTCTGCCCGCGGTGTGCTCCGCGGCCTTCATTACCAGTGGCCACGCCCACAGGGCAAACTGGTAAGCGTGTTGGAAGGGGAAGTGTATGACGTGGCGGTGGACATCCGCCGTGGCTCGCCGACGTTCGGCCAGTGGGAAGCGGTGATGCTGAGCGCGGAGAACAGGAGGCAGTTCTGGATTCCCGAAGGCTTCGCCCACGGTTTTGCGGTGCTTTCCGAAACGGCGCTGTTCCACTATCTGTGCACCGATGTGTACGTCGCGGAAGCAGATGCCGGGATCCGCTGGAACGATGCCGACATCGCCGTGGACTGGCCGATCAGCGCGCCGATCCTGTCGACCAAGGACGAAAAGGTGCCCTTCCTGAAGGACATCGCCGAAGACCGCCTGCCGGTCTACACACCATGACCGTGCTGGTCTTCGGCGGCAACGGCCAGGTCGGGCAGGAACTGTTGCGCGCGCTGGCCCCGCTGGGGCCGGTGGTGGCGACCACCCGCAGTGGCCGGTTGCCCGACGGCAGCGCGTGCGAAGTGGCCGATTTTGCCCAGCCCGACAGCCTGCCAGCGTTGCTGGACCGGTTGCAGCCGTCGGTGGTGGTCAATGCTGCCGCCTACACGGCGGTCGACCGTGCCGAGCAGGATGTCGAGGCCGCGTTCGCGGCCAACGCACAGGCGCCGGGCGTGATCGCGCGCTGGTGTGCAGCGCAGGGCGTGCCGTTCGTGCATTACTCCACCGACTACGTGTTCGATGGCCAAGGCAGCGCGCCCTACCGCGAAGACGATGCGACCGCACCGCTGGGCGTCTACGGCACCAGCAAGCGGGATGGCGAAGAGGCCGTTCGCGCCGCCGGTGGCCGCCACCTGATCTTCCGCACGGCGTGGGTGTATGCCTCGCACGGTGCCAATTTCCTGCGCACGATGCTGCGGGTGGGCGCCGAGCGCGACCACCTGCGGGTGGTGTCCGACCAGATCGGTACGCCGACTTCGGCCGCGCTGATCGCCGATGCCACCGCACAGGCGCTGCAGCACCCGGGGCAGCTGTCGGGCACCTGGCATCTGACCGCCAGCGGCCAGACCAGCTGGCATGGCTTTGCAGAAGCGATTTTCGCCGAGGCACTGGCCACTGACGTGTTGGCGCGCGTGCCGGCCGTCGAAGCGATTCCCAGTTCCGAGTACCCGACCCCGGCCAAGCGCCCGGCGTGGTCGGTGCTGGACAATCGCAGGCTGCAGCAGGATTTCGGCATCGTGCTGCCGGCCTGGCAGCACGGCCTCAAGCAGGTGATGGCAGCGATCGCCCGCGGTTGATTGCCCGCCGCAATTGCTGCGGCGCATCCCAGCCCATCGGCAGGGTCCGGCTAGAATGCGCTGATTCTTCCCCCGTAGGGCTGTAGAAATGGAACACGCAACTTCCAGCGGCAAGCGCAGCAAGCGCTTCGCTTCGGCGGCGGAGGCCCTGCAGGGCGTCATCGCCGATGGCCAGACCCTGGCCGTGGGCGGCTTCGGCCTGTGCGGCATTCCCGAGGCGCTGATCGCCGCCCTGCGCGACAGTGGTGCCAAGGGCCTGACCGTGATCTCCAACAATGCCGGCGTGGATGGCTTCGGCCTGGGCCAGCTGCTGGAAACGCGGCAGATCAAGAAGATGATTTCGTCCTACGTGGGCGAGAACAAGGAATTCGAACGGCAGTTCCTGGCCGGTGAGCTGGAGCTGGAGTTCAACCCGCAGGGCACCCTGGCCGAGCGCCTGCGCGCCGGCGGTGCGGGCATCCCGGCGTTCTTCACCGCCACCGGCTACGGCACCGTGGTGGCCGAAGGCAAGGAAACCCGCGAGTTCGACGGCAAGCACTACGTGATGGAAACCGCGCTGCGCGCCGACGTCGCCCTGGTCAAGGCCTGGAAGGCCGACGAGGCGGGCAACCTGGTGTTCCGCAAGACCGCGCGCAACTTCAACCCGGCCTGCGCGATGGCCGGCAAGGTCTGCATCGTGGAAGTGGAAGAGGTGGTGCCGGTGGGCGCCATCGATCCGGACCAGGTGCACCTGCCGGGCATCTACGTGCACCGCATCGTGCACAACGCCCATCCTGAAAAACGCATCGAACAGCGCACCATCCGCGCGGAGGGCAACTGACATGGCGTGGACCCGTGACGAGATGGCGGCACGTGCCGCCCGCGAACTGACCGATGGCGCCTACGTGAACCTCGGCATCGGCCTGCCGACCCTGGTGGCCAACCACATTCCCGAAGGCGTGGACGTGTGGCTGCAGTCCGAGAACGGCCTGCTCGGCATCGGCCCGTTCCCGACCGACGCCGAAGTGGATGCCGACCTGATCAACGCCGGCAAGCAGACCGTCACCGCGCGTGCCGGTGCCAGCTATTTCGGCAGCCATGACAGCTTCGCGATGATCCGCGGCGGTCACGTCAACCTGGCCATCCTCGGCGCCATGCAGGTGACCGACAAGGGTGACCTGGCCAACTGGATGGTGCCCGGCAAGATGGTCAAGGGCATGGGCGGCGCCATGGACCTGGTGGCCGGCGTGCAGCGCGTGGTGGTGCTGATGGAGCACACCGCGAAGAACGGCGAGCACAAGCTCCTGGCCGAATGCTCGCTGCCGCTGACCGGCGTCGGCGTGGTCGACCGCATCATCACCGACCTGGCCGTGTTCGACGTGACCGACGACGGCCTGGTGCTGGTGGAAGCGGCGCCGGGCGTGGCCGATGACGAACTGAAGGAAAAGACCGGCGTGCCGTTCCGGCGCGCCTGAGTGAACGTGCGCGGGGCGCTTCTGCCGCCCCGCGCATGAGGACGACCGCGATGCTGTTCCCCCACGACCTGCCTGATGCCGACGTCCAGCACCTGCCGGGCTGGCTGCCCGCCGCCGCCGCCGATGCGCTGCTGTCGGCCCTGCAGTCGGAACTGCCGTGGGAGGTGCATCGCATCCGCATGTTCGGCCGCTGGGTGGATTCGCCACGGCTGAGCTGCTGGATCGGTGACCCGCAGGCGCGCTACCGCTATTCCGGCGCCGAGTTCGTGCCGCAGCCGTGGCCGCCGCGGCTGCAGGTCCTGCGCGAGCGCCTGCAGGCGCAGGGCATCGGTGCGTTCAACAGCGTGCTGGTCAACCGCTACCGCAACGGCGGCGATTACATGGGCTGGCACAGCGACGACGAACCGGAGCTGGGGCCGTCGCCGCTCATCGCCTCGCTCAGCCTGGGCGCGGCGCGCCGCTTCCTGCTGCGGCGGCGTGAGGACCATGCGCGCAAGGCGGAATTCCTGCTCGGCCACGGCGACCTGCTGCTGATGGGTGGCAGCACCCAGCGCTTCTACCAGCACGCCCTGCCGAAGATGGCACGGGTGCAGGGCGAACGCATCAACCTGACATTCCGCTGGATCCAGCCGCGTTGAGCGCGCTCCGCCGGGCATGGCCCGGCGCTGCCTGCATCGCGCGGCGGTAGCGCCGGGCCATGCCCGGCGAGCGCAGCGGACAGGGTTCAGCGCTTCATCGACGCTGCGTCGTTCTGCCCGCTGACCAGCGTCCAGCCCACCACGTCCTGCGCCAGCTGCTGCAGGCCACGCTCGAAGGCGGCAGCTACGGCCGGCACGTCGGTACTGCCCACCGGCTGCGCCTGGCGGAACGTGTGGTCAGCCACCACGCGCTGGTCGGTGGTGTGGATCAGCTTGGCGTTCACTTCGATCACCACCGTTGGCGTCGCCTGGCCCTGGTAGTCCGATTCGAAGCGGCGGATATCCGTGGCCAGCTTGTAATCGGCGCGGATGCCGGCGGCGGTGCGTGCCACGCCACGCAGGCGGCCGGAATCCTCGAAGCCGCGCAGCAGGGTGTCTTCGATGATGTCGGTGGCCGGCTGTGCCCAGCTGGCGCCCTTGTAGATCTCCAGCTCCGACGGCGTCGGCCGCACGTTGATGCGCGGGCTGTCGACCATGCGCGCGGCGCTGGGCTTGGACACCACCAGCTGCCAGTCGGCCTGCGGCCAGCTCGGGTCCACCTTCACCTGCACCGCGGGCGAATACAGGGTGACCGGGCTCTTGTCGCCGCTGCCAAGGATCGAGCAGCCACCCAGCAGGGCGACGGCCGAGGCGGCCAGCAGCAGGCGCGGAAGGGTCATCGGGCTCATTTGGGTTCGAACTCCTTCGGTGCGTCGCGGCCCAGCAGGTAGCGCGCGGGGTTGTTCTCGAGCCGGTCGCTGACCCGGCGCAGGTCGCGGATCAGGCCGCGCAGTTCGTTCAGCGTCGGGCCCAGCTGGCCCAGGCCATCGTTGGCGAAGCTGTTGATGGCCGCACGGTTCTCGCCCAGGATCGAATCGGCATTGCCTGCGGCCGAATCGAGCTTGCCCAGGGTGGCGTCGAGCTTGTCGATGATGCCCGGCAGCTGCTGCACCAGGTTCTTGTCCAGGCGCTCGATGGTGCCGTTGGTGGTCTTCAGCGTGGTGTCCAGGCTGCGTGCGGCATCGCGCGCGCTCAGCAGCAGCGCCTGGGTGCCCTGGTCACGGTCGGCCAGGCCGCCGCTGATGGTTTCCAGATTGGCCAGGGTGGCGTTGATCGAGGCGACGTTGCGGTCGCTCAGGATCTGGTCCATGCGCTCGACGATGCGGTTGGCCACATCGGTGATGTTCTGCAGGGCCGACGGCGTGGTCGGGATGATCGGCGCCGGATCCTTGTTGACGGTGGTCAGCGTCGGTGCCTGCGGCGTGCCGCCACTGAGCTGGATGATCGACGGGCCGGTCAGGCTGGTGATGGCCAGCTTGGCGCGGGTATCGGTCTTGACCGGGGTATTGGAGTTCAGGCGGATGCGCGCGACCACCTGGCGCGGGTCATCGGGCACCAGGTTCAGCTCGGTGATCGATCCCACCGCGATGCCGTTGTACTGCACCGGGCTGCCCACCGACAGGCCGGTGACCGCCTCGCGGAACACCACGCGGTATTCCTGCCAGGTGCGGTCGGAGGAGTACTTGGCCGCCCACAAGCCGAAGGCCAGCAGGGCCAGGCCGGTGATCAGGGTGAACGCGCCGATCAGCACGTAGTTGGCTTTGGTTTCCATGGCTCAGGCACTCTTGATCTGTTCGCCGCGCGCAGCACGCGCACGGGGTCCGTGGAAATATTCCTGGATCCAGGGATGGTCCAGTTTCTCGATCTCCGGCAGCGGCGCGTTGGCCACCACCTTGCGGTCGGCGATCACCGCCACCCGGTCGCAGATCGCATACAGCGTGTCCAGGTCGTGGGTGATCAGGAACACGGTCAGCCCCAGCGCTTCCTGCAGGGTCTTGATCAGGCGGTCGAAGGCGGCCGCGCCGATCGGGTCCAGGCCGGCGGTGGGTTCGTCCAGGAACAGCAGCGGCGGGTCCAGCGCCAGCGCACGGGCCAGGCCGGCGCGCTTGCGCATGCCGCCGGACAGCTGCGAGGGCAGCTTGTTGATGGCATCGGCAGGCAGGCCGGCCAGCTTCACCTTCAGCAGCGCCAGTTCGTAATGCCAGCGCTCGGGCAGCTCGCGGTGGTGTTCCTTCAGCGGCACCTGCACGTTCTCGCCCACGCTCAGCGAGGAGAACAGCGCGCCATCCTGGAACAGCACGCCGGTGTTGCGCTCGATGTGCAGGCGGCTTTCGGCATCGTCGGCGCGTGCATCACGGCCGAGTACCTCGATCTGCCCTTCGTCGGGCACGCGCAGGCCCAGGATCGAGCGCATCAGCACCGACTTGCCGGTGCCCGAGCCGCCGACCACGCCGAGGATCTCGCCCCGGCGCACATCCAGGTCCAGGCCTTCGTGCACGGTCTGGCTGCCGAAGCGGTTGACCAGCCCGCGCACGCGGATGGCCAGGTCGTGGCCCTGGTCGTCGTGCATCGCGGTGTCGGTATCGGTGTCGTGTGTGTTCATGTCACCAGTCCATGTGCATGAACCACAACGCCGCGAAGGCGTCGATGATGATGACCAGCGAGATGGTCTGCACCACGCTGGAGGTGGTGCGCTCGCCCACCGACTGCGCCGTGCCTTCAACTTTCAGGCCTTCCAGGCAGCCGATCAGGCCGATGATCAGCGCGAACACCGGGGCCTTGGACAGGCCCACCAGCATGTGCCGCACTTCCATCGTTTCGTGCATGCGCGCGATGTACATCTGCGGCGGAATGTCCAGGTCGAACGCGCCGACCGTGATGCCGCCGGCCAGGCCGGCGATCATCGCGATGAAGGTCAGCAGCGGCAGGGTCACCAGCAGGGCCAGCAGGCGCGGCAGCACCAGCAGGTCGACCGGGTCCAGGCCGAGCGTGCGCATCGCATCGATTTCTTCGCGCGCCTTCATCGCGCCGATCTGCGCGGTGAACGCACTGGCGGTACGGCCGGCCAGCACGATGGCGGTCAGCAGCACGGCGAACTCGCGCAGGAAGGCGATGTTGACCAGTTCGACCACGTAGATCTCCGCGCCGAAGTCACGCAGGATGGTCGAGCCGAGGAAGGCGATGACCGCGCCGACCAGGTAGGACAGCAGCGCGACCAGCGGCACCGCATCCAGCCCCACCTGTTCCATCTGGTGCACGGTGGCGGTCAGGCGGAAGCGCCGCGGTTCCTTCACCAGCCGTGCGGCCTTCACCAGGTTCTCGCCGAGGAAGCTGCACAGCGCCTTGATGTTGTGGCCGGTGGCATGGACGCTGACGCCGAGGCGCTCGAGCGCGGCCAGCACGCCGAAATCGCGTTTGGGCCTGGGGCGGTCGTCGGCCACTTCCTCGATGGTGCACACCAGCGCCTGGTGGTCCGGGCGGAACTGCAGCGCCTGTTCGCCCAGGTCGGCACGATGGGCCACGCGCAGCACCTGCAGCACGCCCGCCGAGTCCAGCTGTTCGATGCCGGTGGCGTCGATGCCGGTCACTGTGTCGGGAATGCCACGCAGCACCTCTGCCGCGTCCAGCGCGGTCTTCAGGGTCCAATGCCCGGACAGGCGGATCAGCCCGGGATCGTGGGCGTCCTGTTCAAGCCGGGGGGCGTGGTTCGGGGTCATGGGGGCCATTCGGCTCGCAGCATAACCGTTTCGCCCTGCGCGCCGCGTCGAACCGGGATGAATTTCTCCTGCCGGGGCCCGCGTGGGTAATACTACGGCGCATGTCTGCAGACGCTCACACGATCCCCACGCCCCCGGCCACCTACGCACAGCGCGTGGCGTTTGTTTCCGAGATCGCCGGGCGCCTGCACAGTTATGGCACCACCGCCCAGCGCCTGGAAACGGCCGTGGTGGCCCTGGCGGTGCAGCTGGACCTCGATTGTGAACCGTGGTCCAACCCCACCGGCATCATCCTCAGCTTCAGCGACCCGGCGCAGGCCATCGGTTCCAGCGACATCACCCGGGTGATCCGCCTGGCGCCGGGCGAGAACGACCTGCACAAGCTGAGCGTGGCCGACCGTATCGCCGAGGAAGTGTCCAACGGCCGCATGAGCATCGCCCAGGGCCACACCGCGCTGCGCCAGCTGGACAAGGACCCTGGCCGGCGCGGCAAGCTGCGCACCATGCTGTCCTTCAGCCTGGGCGCGGCCGGCGTGGCCGGCATGTGGAAGCTGCCCTGGCTGGACATCGCCACCGCCGGTGTCATCGGCCTGATGATCGGCCTGCTGGGCATGGTCACCGACCGTCGCCCGGCCACCCGCGAGGCCGCCGAGGCGCTGGCCGCGCTGCTGGCCGGCATGGTCGCCACCCTGGTGGCAGCCTTCGTTGGCGCGCTCAACCTCAATACCGTCATCATCGCCTCGCTGGTGGTGCTGCTGCCCGGCATGTCGCTGACCAACGCGGTCAATGAACTGGCCAGCCAGCATTGGGTATCGGGCACGGCACGCTTTGCCGGCGCGCTGACCACCATCATGAAACTCAGCGTCGGCGCGATGATCGCGGTGACCCTGGCCGACGTACTGGGCCTGGAGCCGGTGATCCGCGCCTCGCGGCCGCAGGGGCCGTGGGTGGAATGGGGCTCGCTGCTGACCGCCGCCTTCGCCTTCGCCATGCTGTTCAAGGCCAATCGCCGCGATTATCCGTGGGTGATGGCGGCGTCGGTGGCCGGTTATGCCATTTCCAAATTCGGTGGCCACGCCTGGGGCGCACCGGCCGGCATTTTCCTGTCCGCCATGCTGCTCACCGCCGGTGGCAATCTGTTCGGCCGCCTGGTCGGGCGCCCGGGCGCGATCATCCGCCTGCCGGGCATCATCATGATGGTGCCCGGCAGCACCAGCCTGCGCGGCGTGCTGACCCTGGTGCAGCAGCAGGACGTGGGCGCCGGGCAGAGCGTGTTCCTCACCGTGCTCAACGTGGTGATGGCACTGGTGGCCGGCCTGCTGTTCGGCAACCTGCTGATGCCGGCGAGAAAAACCCTGTAGGTGTGGACTGGTGGGTGTGGACCGTTGGTCCACACGCCCTGATGCCTCTGGTGGGTGTGGACCGTTGGTCCACACGCCCTGATGCCCTTGGTGGGTGTGGACCGTTGGTCCACACGCCTTGATGCCCTTGGTGGGTGTGGACCGTTGGTCCACACGCCCTGATGCCCTTGGTGGGTGTGGACCGTTGGTCCACACGCCTTGATGCCCTTGGTGCGTGTGGACCGTTGGTCCACACGCCGGGGAACAAAAAAACGCCAGCTTGCGCCGGCGTTTTTCATTTCATTCCGACCGTGGGCCTCAGGCCTTCTTGATCAGGAAATCTTCCGGCTTCTTGCCGCCCTTGGCGGTCAGTTCGGCCATCCAGCGCGGCTGCTTGCCACGGCCGGTCCAGGTTTCCTTCGGGTTGGCCGGATTGCGGTACTTCGGCGCAACCTTGCCGAGCTTGCGGCCCGCGGTCTTCGCCGGTGCCTTGGTGGCCTTGGTGGCCTTGCGCGCACGCGGGGCGGCCGGCGCGTCACCGAACAGTTCCTCGATGGTGTAACCCTCGGCCTTGGCCAGCTTGCTCAGCTGGGCACGTACCTTGGTGATCGGGCGACGCTTGGCCACGATGGTCTGCTGCTTCTTGGCGGTGCGGATCAGGGCGCCCAGCTCGCGTGCCGACAGGCCGCTCAGGTCGATGCTCATTTACGATTACTCCGGAAACTGAATTAGGGACAGGGACGAGCCGGTCCGTGGCGTCGCGGGACAGAATAATGACGAATTAATCCCAGCACAAATACCGGCAGTCGCGACATGGCGGCCGGGTGGCCCCAATCCGTCCATTTTGACCGGATTATGTCCGCCGGCATTTTGCTGGTGCGCACAAAACAGGCAAAAAAAGACCGGGGCAGGCCCCGGTCTTTCCAATCAACCCTGCAGGCGCTGCAGCAGGGTGGTTTTGTCCAGGCTCTCCGCCTCGCTGGCACGGCGCGAACGGTATTCGAAGGTGCCAGCGGCCAGGCCGCGTTCGCTGACCACCACCCGGTGCGGCACGCCGATCAGTTCCATGTCGGCGAACATGGCACCCGGGCGCAGGCCGCGGTCATCCAGCGCCGCATCCAGGCCTGCATCGCGCAGTTCCTGCAGCAGGCCGGCGGCCGCATCGGCCACGCCGGCGTCACCCTTCGGGTTGATCACGCACACCACCACCTGCCACGGCGCCATCGCGTCGGGCCAGATGATGCCGGCGTCATCGTGGTTCTGTTCGATCGCCGCCGCGACCACGCGGGAAATACCGATGCCGTAGCAGCCCATCGCCATCACCGCAGCCTTGCCGTTCTCGTCCAGCACGGTGGCGTCGAGTGCTTCGGCGTACTTGCGGCCCAGCTGGAAGACGTGGCCGACCTCGATGCCGCGGGCGATCTTCAGTTCGCCGCCGTCCACGGCGCGGTCACCGGCCTGCACGTTGCGGATGTCGGCCACTTCCGGCTCGGCCAGGTCGCGGCCCCAGTTGACGCCGGCCAGGTGGAAACCGGCTTCGTTGGCGCCGACGACGAAGTCGGCCATGGCCGCCACTTCACGGTCGGCGACCACGCGGATGGCCTTGGCCGGGGCGACCGGGCCGAGGAAGCCCGGCACGCTGCCCAGGTACTCGGCGACTTCCGCCTCGCTGGCAAAGCGCTGGTCTTCCAGGCCGGCGACCTTGCCCAGCTTGATCTCGTTGACGTCGTGGTCGCCGCGCACCAGGGCCAGCACGAAGCCGCCTTCGGTCATCAGCGCCACCGACTTCACGGTACGGGTCAGGTCGAGGCCGAGCAGGGCAGCGACGTCCTCGCAGGTCTTCTGCGTGGGCGTGTCGACCTTGCGCATGGCTTCGGCGGCAGCCGCGCGCGGTGCCGGGTCAGCGGCCACGGCCGCTTCCATGTTGGCGGCATAATCCGAGCCGGTGGAGAACACCAGCGCGTCCTCGCCCGAATCGGCGATCACGTGGAATTCCTGCGAGGCATCGCCGCCGATGGCGCCGGAATCGGCCTGCACCATGCGGAAATCGAGGCCCAGGCGGGTGAAGATGCGGCTGTAGGCCGCCTTCATGTTTTCGTATTCGCGCACCAGGCAGTCATCGTGCAGGTGGAACGAATAGGCATCCTTCATCAGGAATTCGCGCGCGCGCATCACGCCGAAACGCGGGCGGATCTCGTCGCGGAACTTGGTCTGGATCTGGTAGAAGTTGACCGGCAGCTGCTTGTAGCTGGACAGCTCGCTGCGTGCGAAATCGCAGGCGGCTTCTTCGGCGGTGGGGCTGTAGCAGAAGGTCTGTTCCTTGCGGTCCTTGATCTTCAGCAGCTGCGGGCCGAACTTTTCCCAGCGGCCGGTCTGCTCCCACAGTTCCTTCGGCTGGATGGTCGGGATCTGGAATTCGACGGCGCCGGCGCGGTCCATTTCCTCGCGCACGATGCGCTCGACCTTGCGCAGCACGCGCAGGCCCAGCGGCGACCAGGTGTACAGGCCCGATGCCAGCTTGCGGATCATGCCCGCCCGCAGCATCAACCGGTGGCTGGTGAGCTCGGCGTCGCTGGGGGTTTCCTTGGTGGTGTGCAGGTGGAACTGGGAGAGGCGCATCGTCGGCTTCGGATAACGGCAGAGACGCCTATTCTGCCAGCCCGGCCGGGGGTTTGTACTGGCAGGACTTGCAGCCCTGCACCCGCCGCAATCAACGGCAACGTCAAAAGCTGGCTATCCGTGGGTTGGCGGGGCGGGTCCGGTTGAGGGGGAGGCCGTGAATACGTCCATGTAGCAACTGTGTTGCCGGAGGGGCGCCAGCCCTTCCGGCAGACGGACACGGTAGTGCCGGCCGCT
>NZ_JASGBW010000014.1:0-106224 GCF_030053215.1 Stenotrophomonas sp. PFBMAA-4
TGGCCCCATCCATGGCGCCAACGGTCCTGCCCACCCACACCGCCCCACCTCTGACAGTTGGCCGGTGGCTGTTGGTGGGTGCCGACCGTTGGTCGGCACATCTGTCAGATATCGAGTGAATTCATCCACGCATGGCGTGGCTCTACTGGGACGACTCCGACAGGCTGTTGGTAGGGGTCGACCGTTGGTCGACACATCTGTCAGACATCGATATCCGACCCCGTGCCGACCAACGGTCGGCACCTACCATCAGCAGCAGGTTCCATCAGCAGCAGGTTCCGACAGCTCGCGAGAAACTGTCGAAGGCGGGGTGGGTCCGGTTGAGGGGGTGTGAGCGCCATGGATGGCGCGACCAAGCCCCCATGGACGGGTTCACGGCGTCCCCCTCGACCGGACCCACCCCGCCATCCCACGGATAGCCCGCTGTTGCTGTTGCTTCGGCTTCGGCTTCGGCAGGTGCAGGGCGCAGCCCTGCCGAAGACTACTCCGCCTCGCGCTGGACCTGGCGCCAGAGCTCGGCCGCGAGCGCGCGCACCGCATCATCCGCATCCGGGCGATGCAGCAGCCCGATCTCGTAGTTGTCCACCACCGGCAGGCCACGCTCGCCATCGATGACCCGGTGCTCGCGGCCCACCGCGCGCCGCGGCAGCAGGCTGATGCCGATGCCATCGGCGACTGCGCCCTGGATGCCACTCAGCGAGGAACTGGTGAACGCGATGCGCCAGCGCAGGCCCAGGGCCTCCACCGCCTGGATCATCTCGTCGCGGTACAGGCCGCGTGGCGGGAAGGTCACCAGGGGCAATGGATCCTGCAGCAGGCTGCTGCTGCGCAGGCTGTCGATCCAGTGCATCGGCTCGCGCCGGCAATGCACCGCCTGGCGGCTGTTGCGGCGCTGCTTGACCAGCACCAGGTCCAACTCGCCGTGGTCGAAGCCATGCGCCAGATCGCGGCTCAGGCCGCTGCTGATCTCCAGCTTTACCTGCGGGTGGCGGCGGCTGAAGGCGGCCAGCATGCGCGTGGTCTGCGCGTTGACGAAATCCTCCGGCACGCCGATGCGCACCGCGGTTTCCACTGTGGCGCCAGCCAGGGCCTGGGCCATTTCCTCGTTCAGGTCGAGCATGCGCCGTGCGTAGCCCAGCAGGGTGTGCCCCGCATCGGTGGGGTGCACGTCGCGGTGGCCGCGCTCGAGCAGGCGGTGCCCGGCCAGCTCCTCCAGCCGCCGGACCTTCTGGCTGACCGTGGACTGGGTGGAATGCAGGCGGGTGGCGGCGGTGGTGAAACTGCCGCAGTCGGCCACCATCACCAGCGCACGCAGCAGGTCCAGTTCGAACAGCGTTCTATTCGATTTGGCACTGTCTTGCATTTGAACATTTCACTTCTGGATGCACGTGGCGACTTCTACCATGCAGGGCAGGGGGCGGCAAGCATGGCGCCCCGTTGCACCGGAGAACCGCAGATGCGAATCCATCGTCGCCGTCGCTGGCCCCGTCCGCTGGGCCGCCTGTTGCTGCTGTGCCTGCTGGCGGTGGTGGTGCCGGCCTGTTCTGCGACCGCCGGCCCGGCCGATGTGCGACTGCGTGATGCCGCCACGCGCGGTGATGCCGATGCCGTGCGTGTGGCGCTGGAAGACGGTGCCGACCTGGAGTCGCGCGATGGGCAGGGCCGCACCGCACTGCTGTTGGCGACCCACGGCAACAACCTCGATGCGGCGCGCGAACTGATCGAAGCCGGTGCCGACGTCAACGCCAAGGATGCGCTGCAGGACAGTGCCTATCTGTATGCCGGCGCGCGCGGCCTGGATGACATCCTCGCGCTGACCCTCGCCCACGGTGCGGATGTGCGCAGCACCAACCGCTACGGCGGCACTGCCTTGATTCCCGCCGCCGAGCGCGGCCATGTCGCTACGGTCCGCACGCTGCTGCGTGCAGGCGCGGCGGTGGACCATGTCAACCGCCTGCACTGGACCGCGCTGCTGGAAGCGATCCTGCTGGGCGACGGTGGTCCGCGCCATGTGCAGATCGTGCAGTTGCTGCTCGACGCCGGTGCGAATCCCGAACTGGCCGATGGCGATGGCGTGACGCCGCTGGCGCATGCACGCCAGCGTGGCTACACGCAGATGGAAACCCTGCTGCGCCGCGCCGGCGCCCGCCGCTGAACCCCGCACCCCTTCCACCCCGCGCGCCACGCGCGCCCACCAGGATGCTGTCCATGTTCCGTTCCCGTCCGTTGTCCCTCGCGATCCTTCTTGCCGTCGCGCCGCTGTCGGTGTCTGCCGCCGAGCGCGCCGACCTGCTGATCCGCAACGCCACCGTGGTTGATGTCGAGCACGCACGCAGCGTGCCGGGGCAGAGCGTGGTGATCCGTGGCGATGACATCGTCGCGGTGGGCCCCGATGCGCAGCTGCGCAGCCAGTGGACCGCCAGCCGCCAGGTCGACGCCAAGGGCAAGTACCTCATCCCCGGCCTGTGGGACATGCACGTGCACTTCGGCGGCGGCCCTGCGTTGATCGAAGAGAACAAGGCGCTGCTGCCGCTGTACATCGCGCACGGCATCACCACCGTGCGTGACTGCTCCGGCGACCTGCCCGAGCAGGTACTGCAGTGGCGTGGCGAGATCGCCAACGGCACGCTGTTCGGGCCGCGGCTGCTCAGCTCGGGCGCGAAGATCGAAGGCATCAAGCCGGTCTGGAAGGGCACGATCGAAGTGGGCAGCGAGGCGGACGTCGACCAGGCGATCGTCCGCCTGCAGCACGACAAGGTCGATTTCGTGAAGATCACCGACAGCACGCTGAAGCCGGAACTGTTCCTGTACTCGGCCAGTGCCGCGCGCAAGGCGGGTTTCAAGGCATCCGGCCATATCCCGATGGCGCTGACCGTGGAGCAGGCCGTCGACGCCGGCCTCGCTTCGATCGAACATCTCGATTACGCGTTCAAGGCCGGCAGCAAGGATGAAGCGCAGATCGCCGCTGATTTCGGTGCGGGCCGCATCGATCGCGCCGAGGCCAACCGCCGCCTGGATGCCAGCTTCGACCACGATACGGCGATGCACGCCTACCGCGACTTCGCCAAGCGCGGCGTGTTCGTCACCCCGACCCTCAATGGTGGCCGCATCCTCGATTTCCTCGACCAGGATGACCACGCCAACGATCCATACCTGGCCTACATCGGCCCGGGCCTGCGCGCGACCTACCAGTGGCGCGTGGACCGCGCGGCCAAGGCCAGCCCGGCGCAGATCGAGGCACGCCATGCGCAGTACCACCAGGTGGCATCGGTGCTGCCGCTGCTGCAGGAAGCGGGCGTGACGATCATTGCCGGTACCGATGCCGGTTTCCTCAACTCGTACAACTTCCCGGGCATTGCCCTGCACCAGGAACTGCAGTTGTTCGTGAAGGAAGGCCTGAGCGCGCCGCAGGCACTCTCGGCCGCCACCCGTTCCGGCCCGGCCTGGTTCGGGCAGATGGATCGCTATGGTGGCGTGGCCACCGGCAAGGCAGCCGATCTGGTGCTGCTGACCGCCAACCCGCTGCAGGACATCGCCGCGACGGAGAAGATCGACAGCGTGATCCTGCGCGGCACCGTGTATGACCGTGCGGCGCTGGACAAGATGCTGGCCGGCACCAAGGCCAAGGTGGCGGCGTGGAATGCCGAGGCCGCGAAGCAGGAATGACCCTTCCGGGGTTCAGCGCGCTGCCGGCCGCATGCCGTGCAGCTGCGGCAGCGCTTCCTTCATCGCGTCGATGAAGGCGCGCAGCCGCAGGGGCTGCTGGCGCGCGGCCGGGAAGACCAGATGCACCGGCAGCGGTGGAGCCTGCCACTGCGGCAGCAGCTGCACCAGGCGGCCTTCGGCCAGATCCTCAGCCACCAGCCATGCCGAAACGACCGCCGCGCCCAGGCCGGCCACGGCCGCACGCTGCACCACGAACAGGTTGTCAGTGAGCAGGCGAGGCGCGATCGACAGCGTGTGCGCGCGCCCCTGCGCGTCGTGCAGCAGCAGGCGTTCGCGGTAGTAGGTGGCCAGTGCGATCCATGGCAGGGCCTGCGCCTGTTCGGGGGTGCGGATGCGCGACGGATCGGCCAGGGTGGGCGCGGCCACCACGATACGCGGCACCTCGGCCAGCGGCAGGGCCACCATGCGCGGCTCGTCCACCGGGCCGACGCGCACGGCGCAATCGATGCCGTCGGCGACGAAGTCCGGACGATGGTCTTCGAGTATCCATTCCAGGCTCAGCTGAGGATGCTGGGCGAGGAAGTCCAGCATGGTCGGCAGCAGCTGCGCCTGGCCGAACGCGTGCGGCACCATCACCCGCAGGCGCCCGCGCAGGACCTGCGCTTCGCCATGCAGCTCGGCCTGCAGCGCTTCCCATTCGTCGATGACCCGCTGCGCGTGGCGCTGGCAACGCTGGCCGTCCTCGGTCAGCTGCAGGCCGTGGGTGGAGCGCTGCAGCAGGCGCAGGCCCAGTTGCCGTTCCAGTGCCTGCAGGCGCCGGCTCACCGTGGGCTGGGTGGTGCCCAGCTGGGTGGCAGCGGCCGAGAGGCTGCCGGCATCGACGATGCGCAGGAAGGTTCTCAGCAGATCAAGGCGGTCGGCGCCGGCGGGCAGGTCGTTCATGCGTGTGGCGTATAAATGATATGTGGATGAGCCTACTACAGACGCGCGGCGAATATCGGCAGGCTATGCACCATTCCTCCCCCGGAGTTCCCGAATGTCCACCTCCTCTGTTTCCGTGACCGCCACGCCGACGGCCGCTCCTTCGGCCCCGTTGGTACTGGCGATGGCCGCCGGCGCCGGTTTCTCGGTCGCATCGCTGTACTACAGCCAGCCGATGCTGGGCCTGATCGCCCAGGACCTGGGTGCCAGCGAGCGTGGCGTCGGCCTGGTGCCGACCCTGACCCAGCTTGGCTATGCGCTGGGCATCCTGCTGCTGGCCCCGCTGGGTGACCGCTTCGATCGTCGCCACCTGATCCTGCTGAAGTCGGTGCTGCTGTCCGTGGCGCTGGCCGCTGCCGCGTGGGCCGGGCAACTGCCGGGGCTGCTGGTGGCCAGCCTGCTGGTGGGCCTGATGGCCACGCTGGCCCAGGACATCGTGCCGGCGGCTGCGGTGCTGGCCCCGGACGCGCACCGCGGGCAGATCGTCGGCCGGGTGATGACCGGGCTGCTGCTGGGCATCCTGTTGTCGCGCGTGGTCAGTGGCGTGGTGGCCGAAGCCTGGGGCTGGCGCACGCAGTTCGTGCTGGCTGCGGTGTCGGTGGCAGCGATGGGCGCGGTGATGGCCAAGGCGCTGCCGCGCTTCGCACCGACCAGCACGCTGCGCTATCCCGCGCTGCTGGGGTCGCTGCTGCAGTTGTGGCGCGAGCAGCCGCAGTTGCGACGCGCGGTGGCCAGCCAGTCGCTGCTGGCGGTGGGTTTCAGTGCGTTCTGGTCGACCCTGGCGCTGATGCTGCACGCGACGCTGGGGCTGGGCAGCGCCGCGGCCGGTGCGTTCGGTATTGCCGGTGCGGCGGGTGCGTTGGCGGCACCGTTCGCCGGTCGTTACGCCGACCGGCTGGGCAGCCATGCGGTGGCGCGCCTGGCGATTGCCGTGGCGCTGGTGGGGTTTGGCCTGCTGCTGGCCGACAGCTGGCTGCCGGCTGCGGCGCTGCTGCCGCTGCTGGTGGTGAGCGCGCTGCTGTTCGACTTCGGTTTCCAGTCGGCGCTGGTGGCGCACCAGACCCTGGTCTATGGCCTGGTGCCGCCGGCGCGCAGCCGCCTCAACGCGCTGTTGTTCACGGGCATGTTCATCGGCATGGCCGCGGGTGGCGCGCTGGGCAGCCTTGCGCTGGCGCAGTGGGGTTGGCACGGCGTGGCGTGGCTGGCGGTGGTGTGCGCGGGCAGCAGCCTGCTGGTGCGGTTGAGGTAGTTCTTTTTGCAGGGCTTGCAGCCCTGCACCTGCCTAAAGCCACAGCAACGTCAAAGGCCGGCTATCCGTGGGATGGCGGGGTGGGTCCGGTTGAGGGGGACGCTGCAAGTACGTCCATGTAAGCTCGGTCGCGCCATCCATGGCGCTCACACCCCCTCAACCGGACCCACCCCGCCTTCGACAGTTCTCCGCGATCTGTCGGAACCTGCTGCTGATGGATACTGCTGCTGCTGATGGTGGTGGGTGCCGACCGTTGGTCGGCACGGGGTCGGATATTGATGTCTGAAAGATGTGTCGACCAACGGTCGACACCTACCAACAGCCGGCCGGGGTAGATCCACGCCATGCGTGGATGCGTTCATTCGATATCTGACAGATGTGCCGACCAACGGTCGGCACCTACCAACCGCCGCGTGAACCTGTCGAAGGCGGGGCACTGTGGGTTTGCGGGGTGTGAGCCGCATGGATGCGGCGACCAAGCCCCCATGGATGGGTTTACGGCGTCCCCGCACACCCACAGTGCCCCGCCATCCCGCGGAATGCCGCTCTGGCTTTTGACGTTGACGTTGATTCTGCAGGTGCAGGGCTGCAAGCCCTGCAGAAAACCCCCGCCTTCAATCGTGGCCGGTGTCATCCAGGCTGATGATCCCGCGACGCAACGCCTGCGTCACCGCATGCGTGCGATCACCGACGCCCAGCTTGTCCATCAAGCTCTTCATGTGCGCCTTCACCGTCTGCTCGGATATCTGC
This sequence comes from Stenotrophomonas sp. PFBMAA-4, assembly GCF_030053215.1. NCBI lineage: Bacteria > Pseudomonadati > Pseudomonadota > Gammaproteobacteria > Lysobacterales > Lysobacteraceae > Stenotrophomonas > Stenotrophomonas sp. PFBMAA-4. The sequence goes on from NZ_JASGBW010000014.1 coordinate 6,647, forward strand.
ATCCGCTCGCCAATGCGCTTGTTCGACAGGCCGCCGGCCACGTGCCGCAGTACCTCCGTCTCGCGCGGCGACAGCCGGTCCTCCACCACGTGCGCGGCGATGCTCGCTGCCACGGCCGGTGGAATCGCGGCGCGCCGGCCGCCAGCCACCGTGCGGATCGTGTCCACCAGCTCGTGGCGCAGCATGTCCTTGAGCAGGTAGGCGCTGGCACCGGCCTGCAGCGCACGTACTGCGCGCACATCGCCGCGGTAGGTGGTCAGCACGATGATGCGTGCGCGCGGATCCAGCGCACGGATCCGCACGATCGCTTCCACGCCGTCCAGGCGCGGCATCTGCAGGTCCATCAGCACCACGTCCGGCTGCAGTTCCTGGTAGCGCGCGATCGCTTCTTCGCCATCGGCGGCTTCACCCAGCAGGCGCAGGTCCGGTTGCGCGCCGAGCAGGGCGGCCAGGCCGTCGCGCAGCAGGGGGTGGTCATCGACCACCAGCACGCCGATCAGAGAAGGGGATTCAGTCATCGCGTTTTCTGCTCCAGGGCCAGCGCCAACGCGGCGGCCGGCGGTGATACAGGCGCCGTGCGGGAACCGCCAGCGCCACTTCGGTGCCCAGTCCCGGGCGGGTCCACAGCTGCAGTTCGGCACCCAGGCGCTGTGCGCGTTCGCGCATGCCCTGCAGGCCCCAGTGGCCATGGCCGGCATCGTCGTCGGCGATGCCCACGCCGTCATCGCGCACGTGCAGCAGGAAACAACGGCTGCCGTAGGACAGTTCCACTTCGATGGCGCTGGCCTCGGCATGGCGCAGTGCGTTGCGGATCGCTTCGCGGCCGATCAGGAACACCTCTTCCACCGCGTCGGGTTGCAGTTGCGGCGGTGTGCCCTCCACGGTCAGCCGCAGCGGGTTGGTGCCCTGGCCGGCGTATTCGGCGTGCACGTCGGCCAGCGCGGTGGCCAGGTCACGGCCGGCGAACGGACCATCCCGCAGGGCGTTGACCCGTTCGCGCCCTTCGGCGAGGTTGCGCTCGGCCAGTTGCATTGCCGATTCCAGCTGGGTGCGCACGCTGTCCGGCGTCTGCGCCGATTGGCTGATGGCGTGCAGGCGCAGGATCAGCCCCTGGCTGCCTTGCAGCAGGGTGTCGTGCAGGTCGCGCGCAATGCGTTCGCGCTCTCCATGGCGTTCCTGCAGGCGGGCACGGAACAGCGCGGCCAGCTGGCCGCTGCGGATGCGCACGGCCACCACCAGCGCCGCCAGCACCAGCGCAGCGCACAGCAGCTTGAACCAGACTGTCTGCACGAAGGTGGCGGCGATGCTGAAGGTGCGGCTGGCCGGCACCGTACTCCAGACGCCGTCCTCGTTGGCGGCTTCCACATCGAAGCGGTAACTGCCGGGGGCCAGGTTGGTGTAGTAGGCACGGGTGCTGCTGCCGGCGTCCTGCCAGCCCTCGTCCACGCCGGTCAGCCGGTAGCGGTAGCGGTTGCGTTCGGGGCGGGCCAGCGACAGCGCCACATAGTCGATCTGCAGCTGGGTGGTGCCGGCTGGCAGGCGCAGTCCTTCCTGCAGTGGTGCCTGAGTGGCGCCGTACAGCACATCGCCGATGCGGACGCCGGGTGCCAAGGTGTTGCGGTGCGCGGCGTTGGTGTCCAGCCATGCCAAGCCCTGGTTGGTGGCCAGCCACAGCAGGCCGTCGGCGGCCTGGACGGCGGTAGGGATCGGGCCGCTCTGCAGGGCGATGCCAGGCATGCCGTCCACGGCATCGAACAGCCGCGGTGCTACCGGTTGATGGCTGCGCACGGCATCGCGCAGGGCCGTGCGGTCCAGTCGCACAAGCCCGCGGCTGCCATTGAGCCAGAGCCGCCCATGTGCATCGGCCACCATGCCGGTGATGCCTTCCAGCACGCCCGCCATATCCGTGCGCACCTCGCTGAAGGGGGTCTCGCCGATGCGCGCGGCCAGCCCGGCTTCGCCGGCCACCAGCAGCATGTCCTGGTCCTGCAGCAGGGCGGTCACCGGCCCGACGGCGAGGCCCTGGCGCGCATCGAAGGTCGCCACGCCGCTGGCATCCATGCGCCGCAGGCGCCCATCGGCATAGCCCAGCAGCAGGGCACCAGCGCTGCCCATCGCCATCGTCGAACATGCCTGCTCGGGCAGGCGCGCCTGGCGGTACCACTGCGCATGCTGGTAGTGCAGGACGCCACGCTCGCCGACACAGGCCCAGGCTTCCTCGTCGTTGGGGAACAGCACCGCCTGCAGGGATTGACCGGTGTACGGGGCTGGCGACGGAATGCGGGTCGCGTGACCGTTGACGGTGCGGACCAGGTTGATCCAGTCGAACTGCCACAGCGGTGTCGGCGCCTGGCGCGCGGCCTCCTGCAGCTGCGCGGCGCGCTCGCCCAGCAGTGAGCGGCGCAGGTCGTAGGGTTTCAGATCCTCGCCATAGCCGTACACGCGCCCGTCGCTGGCACGTACCAGCGAGCGGTAGGGATCGGTGGGGCCGGCCGCCAGGGCCTGCACGCTGCGCGCGCGGAAGCGGTTGAGGCCGAGGTTGGTGCCGACCCAGAGATTGCCTTCGCGGTCGAGGAGGACCGGCACCGCCGACGTCGCAGTCAGGCCCTGCGGCGTATCGAAGCGCTCCATGTGCGTGGCCTGGTCACCTTCGAAAGTGACCCTTGCTACGCCGCCGTGCGGGCTCATGGTGGCCCACAGCGCGCCATCGGCAGTGAACTGCAGGCGCGCTGCGACCAGCTCGGGCAGGCGCCGCGCCTCGCGCTCGGCGGCAGGCAGCAGGCCCTGCGCGTTGGCCAGTGGCGAGGTACCGCGGTTGCGGTCGGCCAGCCAGATCTCGCCGCGCGGGCTTTCCGCCAGCGAGGCCATCTGCGAGACGGCAATCCCGGTGTCCTCGAACGTGCTGGCATCGGCTGGCCGTCGCCAGACCTTCAGGTCGGCCAGCACCCAGAACGTGCCGTGGCGGTCATGCAGCAGCCACTGCACGCGGCGCTCGGGAACGCCGCTGCCAAGGGGTAATGCACGCCAGTGCACGCCATCGAACCAGCGCAGGCCACCGTTGATGGCCGCCCACAGGTGGCCATCGCGGTCACGGCTGAAGTGCGGCACCACGCCCGTTGGCACGCCCTGGCCACGGCCGAAGCTGTGCAGGTGCGCCGCGGAGAGCTGGCTGATGCCGGCCTGGAAGTAGCCGATCCACAGGCTGTCGTCGGCATCCAGGGCCAGGCTGACCATGTTGGTGGACGGGAACGCGGAACCGGCCGGTGCGGACTGTCGCTCGAAGCGACGGCCGTCGAAGCGGTACAACCCCGAACCGGTCGCAAGCCACAGCATGCCCTGGTGGTCCTGGGCGATGTCCCAGATATCGCCGGGCGCCCCTTGGCCCACCCGCCATGCCGTGTGCTGGTAGCCGGGCATGCCGTTGGCCACGGCCGGGCGCTGCTCGGCGAAGGCGGGCAGGGCGATCAGCAGCAGGCACGTCAGCAGCGCCGGCAGGCGACGCAGGAAGGGGAAGGGGCGGCCACGCATGGGCAGCATTCTGGCAGGTGCGGGTCAGGCCAGGGTGACCCGAACGGGGTAGGCGCGATGGCCGCCGGATCAGCTATCACGCCGGCAATGGAGTGATGGAGGCTGAGGATGCAGCGGCTGTTCGTGATGTTCCCCGATCGCGGGCCCGGGCTGGGCCTGCTCTGGCTGCGCCTGTGCCTGGCCGGTGCATTGTGCGCGCCAGGCCTGCATGACGGCGGGCTGGTGGTGCTGTGCGCGCTCGGCGTGGCACTGCTGGTACTGGGCTGGCTGACCCCGCTGTCGGCCGGGCTGGCCTGTGCCGGGCTGTGGCTGCAGGGCGCGGCATTGCCGCTGCTGGCGCTGCCGCTGGCCTTGCTGCTGCTGGGGCCGGGCGCCTATTCGCTGGATGCGCGGCAGATCGGCCGGCGCCGGCTGGGCCGGCGGCCTCCCCCGAATGGGTGAGTGGCAGCCACGACCGACGGGGGTACGGCGCCAGCGCCGTCCACCGCACCATGGGACACCCCGTCGCGGTGCTCTGTCATGGCCGAAGCTACACCGCCCGTCGTCCTTGCCGCCGCGCTGGCGCCGCACCAGGCTGCCGCCCTGCAGCGCGCACTGCATTACATCGATGCGCACCTGTCGCAGCCGCTGCGGGTGACCGAGCTGGCCGAAGTTGCGTGCGTGAGCCGTTTCCACCTGGTGCGGCTGTTCCGCACCGGCACCGGTGCGAGCCCGCTGCGCTATCTGCGCCGCCGCCGCATCGAACGCGCGCGGCAGCTGCTGCCGGCCGCGGACCAGCCGATGTCCCGCCTGGCCCAGCACCTGGGCTTCTTCGACCAGAGCCATTTCGTCCGCAGCTTCCGTGCCGAGACCGGGTGCAGCCCCGGCCAGTACCTCGCCGGTGACGCCGCGCTGCACCTGCCCGCTGCCCATCCCTCTTCTGTTGCCCCGCCCACTACTGGAACCCACCCATGACCACCGCTACCGCCACGCCTGCCAAGGGCCTGCTTTCCCCGACCGACCACGCCCTGGTGCTGATCGACTTCCAGTCGCAGATGGCGTTCGCCACCCACACCATCGATATCTCCGCGCTGCGCAACAACGTGTCGCTGATCAGCAAGGGGGCCAAGGGCTTCAACGTGCCGGTGGTGCTGACCACGGTTGCCGAGCAGTCGTTCTCCGGCCCGATGTTCCCGGAACTGCCGCAGATCTTCCCCGGCCAGGCCGTGTTCGACCGCACCTCGATGAATACCTGGGAAGACCAGCCGGTGATCGATGAGATCAACCGCATCGGCAAGCAGCGCCTGGTGCTGGCGGGCCTGTGGACCAGCGTGTGCATCGTCGGCCCGACCCTGTCGGCGCTGGAGCAGGGCTTCGAGGTCTACGTGATCACCGATGCCTGCGGTGATGTCAGTGACGAAGCACATGAGCGTGCCATCACCCGCATGGTGCAGGCCGGCGCGCGCCCGATCACCAGCGTGCAGTACCTGCTGGAGCTGCAGCGCGACTGGGCACGCGGCGAGACCTATGGCCTGACCACCGGCATCGCCCGCGACCACGCCGGTGGCTATGGCATCGGCATCCAGTACGCCAAGACCATGTTCGGCGCGCAGGAAGGCGGCCACTGAACATGGACAGCGGGCACGGCCTGGACCTTGCCCTGCTGATCCTGCGCGTGGCAGCGGGAGGTTTCCTGCTGCCACATGCGCTGGGCAAATTGTTCGGCTGGTTCGGTGGCCCTGGCCTGGCCGGGTTTGCCGGAGAACTGCGTGGCTTCGGCCTGCCAGCGGTGGCCCCGCTGCCGCTGTTGCTGGCCTTGCTGCAGGTCGCGTCCGGGCTGGCTGTGCTGCTGGGCTGGCAGACCCGTGGCGCGGCGCTGCTCGCGGCCGCGTTCATTGCCTTCACCGCGCTGCTGGCCCTGCCCAAGGGCTGGTTCTGGATGCGCGGCGGCACCGAATACCCGTTGATGTGGACGCTGGCACTGCTGGCGATCGCCTTGGCCGGTCCGGGCGCCTGGGCGCTCGATGGCCTGGCACGTGCTGGAGACATTGCATGAGTTCTTCCCCCCTCGACCCTGGCCGACGCAACGTCGTGCTGGCCAGCGGCGCCGCGATGGCGCTGGGGCTGGCCGGCGGTGCCGCTGCGGCCATCGATTCCATACCGAAGGAGCGTCGCATGAGCACGCTGGTCATCAGAAACGCCCGCATCACCACCCTTGACCCGCAGCAGCCGCATGCGCAGGCGTTGGCCGTGCAGAACGGCCGCATTGCCGCTGTCGGCAGCGACGAGCAGATCATGCGCGAGTGGGGCAACGAGGCCACCATCCTCGACGCGCAGGGCCGCCGCATTGTGCCGGGTCTCAATGACAGCCACACCCACCTGATCCGCGGTGGCCTGAACTACAACCTGGAGCTGCGCTGGGACGGCCTGCGCTCGCTGGCCGATGCCATGGCCATGCTGAAGGCCCAGGTCGACCGCACCCCGGCACCGCAATGGGTGCGCGTGGTCGGTGGTTTCACTGCCGCACAGTTCACCGAGAAGCGCCTGCCGACGCTGCAGGAGCTCAACGACATCGCACCGGACACGCCGGTGTTCCTGCTGCACCTGTACGACCGCGCGCTGCTCAACCGCGCGGCGCTGCGTGCCTGTGGCTACACCAAGGAAACACCGGACCCGCCGGGCGGCCAGATCGTGCGTGACTCGCTGGGCAACCCGACCGGCCTGCTGCTGGCCAAGCCCAACGCGCTCATCCTGTACGCAACCCTGGCCAAGGGTCCGCGCCTGCCGATCGAGTACCAGGCCAATTCCACCCGTCACTTCATGCGCGAGCTGAACCGGCTGGGCATCACTTCGGTGATCGACGCTGGCGGCGGCTTCCAGAATTACCCCGAGGACTACCAGGTCATCGAACAGCTGCACCGCGATGACCAGCTGACCGTGCGCATCGCCTACAACCTGTTCACCCAGAACAAGGGCAACGAGGTCAACGATTTCCGCGGATGGAGCGAAATCCTGCAGCCGCGCCAGGGCGATGACCTGCTGCGCCACAACGGCGCAGGCGAAATGCTGGTGTTCTCGGCGGCCGACTTCGAGCTGTTCAGCGAGCCACGCCCGGAACTGCCGCCGGAGCTGGAGCCGGAACTGCACGATGTGGTCAAGCTGCTGGTCGAGAAGCGCTGGCCGTTCCGCATCCACGCGACCTATGACGAGAGCATCACCCGCATCCTGGATGTGTACGAGCAGGTGAACCGCGAGGTGCCGTTCGATGGCCTGCACTGGTTCATCGACCACGCCGAAACCATCACCCCGCGCAACATCGAGCGCATCCGTGCGCTGGGCGGCGGCATCGCCGTGCAGCACCGCATGGCCTACCAGGGCGAGGCGTTCGTCGAGCGCTACGGCGTGCAGGCCGCGCGGCACACGCCGCCGGTCAAGCGCATGCTGGCCGAAGGCGTGCCGGTCGGTGCCGGTACCGATGCCACCCGCGTGGCCAGCTACAACCCCTGGGTAGCGCTGTCCTGGCTGGTGACCGGACGTACCGTCGGTGGCCTGGCGCTGTATGGCGACGAGAACCTGCTGGAGCGCGAACAGGCCCTGCGCCTGTGGACGCAGGGCAGTGCCTGGTTCTCCGGCGACGAAGCCGTGAAGGGCACGCTGAAGCAAGGCCAGCTGGCCGACTTCATCCTGCTGTCGGCCGATTTCTTCCGTGTCGATGACGCGCAGATCGCCGACATCACCAGCCTGCTGACCGTGGTCGGTGGCCGCATCGTGCATGCCGATGGTGACTACGCTGGCCTGGCCCCGCAGCTGCCGCCGGCGATGCCGGACTGGTCGCCGGTCAACAGATTCGGTGGCTACCATGTCGGCGGCACCGCCACCGGCCTGGCCGCCGCCCACCGTCATCACCACGGCGTGGCCTGCAGCACCCACGGCGCGCACGGCCATGCCGCAGAGCACGCCGCCCCCACCGATGACCTGACCGCGTTCTGGGGTTCGATGGGATGCTCATGTTTCGCGTTCTGAACCACGCCGGTGCCGCGGGCACGGTGGACGCATCGATCGTTGGAGCAAGTCCATGGTGAACGCAAGCCCGTCGCAGGCACCCGCACAGACTGCCGGTGCCTGGTCCCCGCTGAAGATCCGCATGTTCCGCGCCCTGTGGCTGGCCATCCTGGCCAGCAACATCGGCACGTGGGTCAATGATGTTGCCGCCGCCTGGGTGATGGCCGAACGCACCGGTTCGCCGCTGATGGTGGCCCTGGTGCAGTCGGCCACCACGGTGCCCATCGTGCTGCTGGCGCTGGTTGCCGGCACGCTGGCCGACATCGTCGACCGCCGCAGGTACCTGTTGTTCACCCAGGGCTGGATGCTGCTGGTGGCGGCGGTGATGGCAGCGCTGACCGCCAGCGGCCACCTGAGCCCGAACCTGCTGGTGGTGCTGACCTTCTGCATGGGCTGCGGCGCGGCGATGGCGATGCCCGCACAGGCCGCCATCGTCTCCGAGCTGGTGCCGCAACCGATGCTGGCCTCGGCGGTGGCGCTGAACTCGATCGGCATCAACATCGCGCGGTCGATCGGACCGGCCATCGGCGGCGTCATCGTGGCGCAGCTGGGCGCGGTCTGGGCATTCGGCTTCAATGCCATCAAGTTCGCGGCGATGTTGTTCGTGGTGTGGGGCTGGAAGCGCGACCCGAAGGCCTCGAGCCTGCCGCCTGAAGGGTTCGGCGCGGGCCTGAAGGCCGGCCTGCGCTATGCCAGCCGTGCCGGGCGCCTGCAGGCAGTGCTGATCAAATCGGTTGGCTTCTTCTTCTTTGCTGCAGCGATGAACGCGATGCTGCCGGTGGTGGTCCGTGGCCAGATGCACGGCGGGGCAGGGCAGTACGGCATCCTGTTGGGCTGCATCGGCATTGGTGCAGTGGGCGGCGCGCTGCTGCTGCCCAAGCTGCGTGCGAAGCTCGACCGCGACCTGCTGGTGCTGTTGGCGACCCTGGCGCTGGCGGCAAGCCTGGTCGGCCTGGCGTTGACCCGCAGCTGGTACGTGCTGCCGCTGGTGATGCTGGTCAATGGCTTTGCCTGGATCACCGTGCTGTCCTCGCTGCAGATTGCTGCGCAGACTGCGGTGCCGGCATGGGTGCGCGCGCGTGCATTGGCCCTTTACATCATGGTGTTCTCGGCCGGCATGGCTGCCGGTGGCCTGAGCTGGGGCGCGCTGGCGCAGCGCACCTCGCCGGAGCTTGCGCTGCTGGTGGCTGCTGCGGGTGCAGTGATCGGTGGCCTGCTGGTCTGGCGCGTGCGCATTGCCGGTACCGAGGAACTGAACCTGCGCCCGGCCGGGCACTGGCCCGCACCCGAGCTGTCGGTGCCGGTGTCGCATGACCGTGGACCGGTGCTGGTGACGGTGGAGTACCGCATCGATGCCGCCGACCGCGCTGCCTTCCTCGCACAGATGCGCGCGCTGGGTACGATCCGCCGCCGCGATGGCGCAGTGGTCTGGGGCGTGGTGGAGGATGTGGCGACGCCGGGCATCCACCTGGAGTATTTCGTGACTGCCTCGTGGCTGGAGCACCTGCGCCAGCACGAACGCATCACCGCCGATGACAAGGCGATCCAGGAAGTGCTGCGCGACCTGCATCGCGGCGAACGTGCGCCGGTGGTGCGGCACTTCGTGGGCGGGCATGACCCGCTGCCGGCAGCCGGCGTTCCGCACCACCACAGCGACATCTGAAGGGTAGCGCCGGGCCGTGCCCGGCGGATTCGGTGTTCGGCCGCCGGGCATGGCCCGGCGCTACCATGCATCAGCGGCGGCGCCATTGCAGCGCCGCCGCCACGCGTCACTTGCGCGCGAACGCCAGCAGGTCGGCGTTGAACTGGTCGGCGTGGGTGATGGTCAGGCCGTGCGGGGCGCCGGCGTAGACCTTCAGTTCGGCATCCTTGATGATCTGCGAGGACAGCTTGGCCGAGGCATCGAACGGCACGATCTGGTCGTCATCACCATGCACGACCAGGGCCGGCACGTCGATCTTCTTCAGGTCTTCGGTGTAATCCACTTCCGAGAATTCGTGCACGCAGTCGTACTGGCCCTTGACGCCGCCCAGCATGCCCTGCAGCCAGAACGAATCACGCATGCCCTGGGTGACGCTGTTGCCATCGCGGTTGGCGCCGAAGAACGGCGTGGTCAGGTCCTTGAAGAACTGCGAACGGTCACCGCCGGTGCCCTGGCGGATGCCGTCGAAGACGTCCAGCGGGGTGCCGGCCGGGTTGGCATCGGTCTTCAGCATCAGCGGCGGCACGGCGCCGACCAGCACCACCTTGGCCACGCGCTTGCTGCCGTGGCGGCCGATGTAGTGCGCCACTTCGCCACCGCCAGTGGAGTGGCCGACCAGGATCGCGTCCTTGAGGTCGAGGGCTTCGATCACCGCCGCCAGGTCATCGGCGTAGGTGTCCATGTTGTTGCCGTCCCAGGTCTGGCTGGAGCGGCCGTGGCTGCGGCGGTCATGGGCGATGACGCGGTAGCCGTTCTGGCCCATGAACAGCATCTGCGGGTCCCACGCGTCGGACGACAGCGGCCAGCCATGCGCGAACACGATCGGCTGGCCGGTGCCCCAGTCCTTGTAGAAGATGCGGGCGCCGTCTTTGACGGTTACGAAGTTGCTCATTGCAGGTTCCTTTGGCGGTAGGGGAAAGACACCGGCGGTCGCGCTGCCGGCGTACCGGCAGTACAGCGCAGGATCCACCGCGTGGCTTGCACGCCTGTGTCCGATGGATGGCAGGCGGTCACAGGCCGCGATGACGCGCTTCGCTCTGGTGGAACCGGGGCGATGCTGGCCACGATGTCCGCCAGGCCAGGGAGGAGGCGGCATGCAGAGAGCGCTGTCGGTGATGATCGTGGGGTGGCTGCTGTCCGGTGCGGTGCAGGCCCAGACCCATGTCTACAAATGCGTGGACGGGCCGCACCCGGTCTACCAGCAGACGCCCTGCCAGGGGCGTGCGGAATGGCGCTGGGACGTGCCGGCGGAGGCGGCGCAGCCGCGTGGCAGTGGCGAGGTGGCACCGTCGCGTGTGGCACGGCCGACGCGGTCTGGCCGTGCGCCCGGTAGAACCACGCGTGGCCGCAGTAGCCGCAGCGAAGGTGCGCTGATCACGCTGGAACGCGATCCCGCCGGCTGTCAGCAGGCGCGTCGCGAGCAGGCGCGGAGGATGACGCGGGCGCGTCGGCTGGATTACCAGCAGCGGCGGCAGTTGGATGACGCGCTGCGCCTGGCCTGCCAGCAGCCCTGAAACAACAACGGCACCCGAAGGTGCCGTTGCGTGCGTGCAGTGCCGGTGACTCAGTTGCCGTCGCTGGCGGCCGCCGGTGCGCCCGAAGCGCCGGCCTTCGGCAGGCTCAGTTCCGGGTTGCCCTGTTCGGCCTGCAGGATCTGGATACGGCGCTGCAGGGCATCCAGCTGGTTGTTGGTGCTCTGCACGTCCGTGCTCAGGCTGACCGCCTGCTGCTGGGCCTGCTGCAGGGAGGCGCTGACCTGGGCCGACTGCGCCTGCTGCTGCTCCATTTCCAGCTGCAGGGTGCGCAGGCGCTCTTCGTTGTAGGACACCAGGCGCTCGGTGTAGCGCTTGCCTGCTTCAAGGCGGGTGGTGTCGATGTAGACCTGGGCCAGCTGCTCGGTCTGCTGCACGAAGGTGCGGTAGACGCGTTCGGCGTTGTCGACCGCATCGGTCTTGATGACGCGCCAGAAGTTCTTTTCCTGGAACAGCGCCACGTAGTAGGTCAGGGTGCTGGCATTGAACAGCAGGCTGGCGCCGTAGTTGCCGTTGTAGGTGGTGCGCAGCTCGGTGAGCTGGTTCGCATCCATCAACTGCTTGAGTTCGTCAACCGTATTGCGCACCACCGGCCCGCTGCGGACCGGTTCGGCCGCCGCTTCGCGATCGCCGCGTGCTGCCAGTGCCGGCGGTGCCACCACGATCATGGCCATGGCCAGCAGTGCCGCGCCGCGCGGATACCGGGCGAAGACGGTGCCCCCTGAAGTTTCTCGCATGTCTAGACCATCCACGAACGAAGTGTGGTTGAAAAGAATGTGGTTCCCCGCCGCGAGTCTAGCATGGGTGCAGCAGCCGCCAACCGCACCGGACAGGGGTCAGTACACCAGCTGGGCGGCATTGCACTGGATCGACTGCATGCTGACGTCGGTACGGCCAAGTTCCAGGCCCAGCAGGTCGGCCAGGACCTGGGTCAGCAGTGCGCCGACGCTGTTGAGCACGGGCTTGAGCGCGGACAGGATCGGCGTAAGCACGGTGCACAGCAGGCCCGAGCAGCTGACCGCGTTGCCGGGCCCGGTGACCCCATCGCCGCCGGTGGGGTCGATGAAACCGCCGGGCTTGGTCTGGATGTAGGAGGCCAGGTTGTCGCGCACGCAGTTGTTGTAGCTGACCAGGTTGGTGATGAGGCTGTCGCAGCGGTTGATCAGCAGGCCGCCCAGCAGCGCGCCGAGGGCACCATCGAGCAGGCCCAGGCCCTGGCCGGTGACCGCCGTGCGGTAGCCGGTCCACACCGATCCGTCTTCCCAGCACGTGGTGAGGCCCAGCACGCAGAGCCGGGGCACGCCTTTGGTGACGGTCCAGTCGCCCAGGGGGGCGAGGTTCTGCGCCGGACTGCCATCGCGCAGCAGTGGGATGACGTTGTCGACGTTGTAGCGGCTGTTTGGAGCATGCGCAGCCGCCAAGTAGCGTTCGGCCAGGGCGGTGGCAGCCTGCTTGGGGTCGCTCTTCGGGCCGCTGAGCATGCCGGACAGCACGCGCAGCAGCTCATTGACCAGGCTGGACACCGTATCGCCCACTGCCAGCGGATTGATGCGCGTGGAAGCGGTCTGGCCCGCGGCCAGGGTCAGGTTCTGGCTGTCGGTCAACGCTGGCAGGGTGATCCTGGTGTTGATGAGTGGCTGGCCGAGCAGGGTCAGCAGCTGCGCGTTCTGCAGCGTGGCGTCGCACACGTTGTTCTTCGAGAAGACATCGGCCGCGTTGACGTTGCCGACGCAGGCCCGCAGCACCGACGAGTCCACCTTGACCGTGGCGGTGGGCGGCGTGGCGCCGCACTGGATCGACGACAGCGTGCCCATCGCATTGGTCACGTCCACGTGCAGCGGCAGGTGCAGGCGCGTGCCCAGCAGCGACAGCAGCGCGCCGACCGCAGGCACGCGGTTGCTGTCGACGTCCACCATCAGCCGCACCTGGGGGTTGTACGCACGCGCGCCGACGCCACCGATGGCGATCGACGGTGGCTCGATCACGCCGGCCTTGACGTCGATGCCGAGCAGGTTGAGCCCGCGCACCTGCACGCCATTGTTGTCGTTGGCGATGGAAATGCCGGTGTTGAGCAGATCCAGCACGTTGATCTTCGATTCCAGCGCACTGCCGATGCTGCCATCCGGCGCGATCACCTCGGCGAACAGGCCGCCGCCGCCGTTCTGGCTGCCCAGGGTGATGTTGGCCTGGTTGATGTCCAGCCCGGTCGACACCAGGCTGCCAAGCGCACGCAGCTGCGCGGCCACGGCACTGTCGCGGCCAAGCACGACGGCGGTGGCATCGACCAGCTGCGCCAGCGAGATCTTGTTGACCGACAACAGGCGGTTGAAGTCGGCCACGCTCAAGTTGGCCTCCACCGGGATGCCCAGTGCCTTCAGCAGGCCCGACGGCGTGACGCTCACCTGGGCCAGGCCGTCGTAGGACAGCACGGTGGCGTTGCTCACATCCAGGCCGACCAGGCGCAGGGTGGCCATCAACGGCGAGTTGCCGTTGGTGCGCAGCAGCTGCGATCCGACGCTGAACACCGCCGACGGTGCCGTGCGCTTTGCCACGGCCTGGGCGCTGACCGTGGGCAGCTGTGCGTGGGCGCCGAAGAACGGCAGCACGCTGCGTTGCGCCACCACCTTCACCGCATTGCGCGGATTCTCCACGCTGACGGTACCGATGAAGTGATCGGCAGTGGCATGGTTGGCATTCCAGTTGCCGCAGCGCACGTCCAGTTGGCCGCCAAACCGGTTCTCCTGCAGCGCGTTCTGCCGCGCGGCGGCATTGTCGCTGTTGCCGGAGGTGCACAGGTCCAGGCGCTGCGCGCCTGCCAGCGCGGCCAGGTCGGCCACCTTCTGCGCGTCCCGCTTGGCCCAGAGCAGGTAGCCCACTTCGACCAGGCCGAGCATCGTCACCAGCCCGGCCATCACCAGCATCATGGTGACCGACATGCCACCGCGCTGGTGGAAGGTGAGGGTGCGTGGCGGACGGCGCATGGTCGAGTCCTCAGCGGCTGGAGCCGGACGTGCCCGAGCCGCGCGTCACGTCGGTTTCGAAGAAGTCCGGGATTTCGTGTTCGAAGCTCTTGAGGTAGCGCGCATAGCTGGCCGTGGCCTGGTCGCCGAGCATCGGCAGGCGGGCGCCCGCCTGGGTGCCGGACGCCTGCAGCTGGAACAGGTGGCGCACGGTGGCGCCGTTGCCGGACAGAGCCAGCGCGGCGGTGCTGCTGGTGGCAACCGGCGCGGCCTGCGCGCTGGCGGTGCTGGCTGCCGACGCAACTGCGGGCGCGGTCAGATCGACGGTGGGCAGGGGCTCAGCTGCTGCTGGCGTGTGCACGGGCGCCGGCGGCGCTGGCGCTGGCGCCGCCACGGCGGGCAGCGGGCCGCCCATCATCTGCCCGGTAAGCGGCGGCTGCGGCGACTGCGCGTTGCTTGCCGATGCCCAGAGAAGGCAGCTGGCGGCCAGGGCCATGCGGGGGCGGGGCAGGAAAGTGGAGGCGGTCATGGCGTGTTCCCGGTGGGGTGGTCGGCGCTGCCGAAGCGTTCAAGCATGGAAGGGGCGAGGCGTGGGACATGCCGGTCATCGCGTTCGCTGCGTGGGGTTTCAGCGGCGATCCGGCCCGGCACGGCAACGCGGGTGGGCATGCTGCTGCGCGCGGCTGCGACGGGCGCGGTGGCCTGCGTGCTGCGCGCGGCGTCGCGTTGCTGCCAGCGCGTGCGTATCTGCTGCGCCTGTTCACTGATGTTGCGCTGTACGTCCGGGCTGAGCTGTGCCTGCGCCGCAAGGCGCTCGGCGGTGGCGGCATCACCGCGCAGCACGGCCCACAGCGCCAGGTTGGCGGTGGCCTTGGCATTGCCCGGCTGCAGCTCCAGTGCCTTGGCCAGTGGTTCGCGCGCCTGGTCCAGCTGGCCGGCACGCAGGCGTGCGTAGCCCAGGTCACCGAGGTAGTCGGTGTTCAATGGCTGCAGGCGGGTGGCCCGTGCCAACGCCTGTTCGCTGGCGGCATCATCGTTGCGGCGCGCGGCGATCAGCCCCAGGCCGTGCGCGGCCGCGGCCGCCTGTGGGCCGGAATCCAGGCTGCGGTAGATGTCGGCAGCGGCGTCGGCCTGGCCCGTTTCGCGCAGGGCATCGGCCTGCAGCAGGCGCAGCGCGGGCGCATCGCCGAAGCGCTGGCGATAGGCATCCACGTGGGCCAGCGAGGCGAACCATGCACCCTGCTGCTGCATGCGTGCGATCAGTTCGAGGTAGGTGTTGCGGCTGTCCTGCGGCGCCGGCGTGGGTTCGGCCAGGCTCGGCGCCTGCCGGTAGGCCGGCGTGGTCGAGGCGCAACCGGCCAGCGCGGCCAGGGCACACAGCAGGTAGGCAGGGCGAAGTGCGGGCATGGTGTTCATCCCATCTTGGTCAAGGTATTGGCCAGCGCCACCAGCGCAGGACCGGCCAGCACCAGCATCAGCGCCGGCAGCAGGGTCAGCATCATCACCACGGTCATCTTCACCGAGAGCTTTCCGACCTTTTCCTTCAGCGTGTTGCGGCGCTGCTCGCGCAGGCGGACGCTGAACTGGCGCAGCGGTTCCTGCACGGCGCCGCCATGCGCGTGCACCTGCAGGATCAGCTGCACGAGGCTGGACAGGTCATCGTCGCCATAGACGTCGCTGAGGCGGCGCAGCGACTGTGCGCGCGTGCGGCCCAGCGAATAAGCGGTGTTGGCTTCATGGATCTCGCCGCCCAGCACCGGGAGTGCATCGCGCAGCTTCTCGCCCAGCGTCTGCAGGCTCTGGTCCATGCTGAAGCCCACGCCCTGCAGCAGGCGCAGCAGGTCGATCAGCAGCGGCAGTTCGTTGGATACCGCGCGGCGCCGGCGCGCCACCCAGCTGGACAGTGCGAACTTGGGCAGCAGCAGGCCCGCAGCCAGTGCACCGATGACCACCATGAAGCGTGACGCCCCGGTGGCATCACTCAGTGCCAGTGCAGCCACCAGTACCAGCACGGCCAGCAGCAGCCGCAGCGCGAGATAGATGGCGGTGCCGCGCCGCGTGTTCCAGCCGGCCAGATCCAGCAGCAGCCGGTCTTCGCTGGCCAGCAGGGCGGCCTCCAGGCGGCCGCCGGTGAACAGTTGGCCGAGCTGCTGCAGCCAGCCCAGGGAATCGCGTGCCGGCGCGGTGTCTGGCGGCGCAGCGTCACGCGGGCGCAGGGCGGTCTGCAGGGTGGCACTGGTGCGTGCTTCACGGCTGCCGCGCACCCAGCCGCCCAGGCCGAGCAGGGCCACGCCCGCGGCCAGCACCAGCAGGGCCAGCATCCACCAGGTCGCGGCGCTCATTGCAGGTCTCCCGGGAACAGGCGTGCGTTCATAGCGAGCGCGCCAGGCGATACAGCAGGAAGCCACCGACCAGTTCCAGGCCGAGGGCGATCAACAGCACCTTGTGGCCCAGCGGGTCGTGCAGCACGGGCTGGAAGAAGTCGGGGCTGCTGATGGCCATCAGCACCGCGCTGATGGGTGGCAGCAGGCCCAGCACCCAGGCCGACATGCGGGTTTCCGAGGTGGTGGCGGCCAGTTCCTGCTGTGCCTGTTCCAGGTCACGCATGAAGTCGCCCATGCGCTGCAGGATCTGGTCGGAGCGGCCACCAATGCGCACGCTGACGCCGATCACCACGGCGAGCACCTTCAGCACATCCATCTGGTAGGGCTGGGCGGCCATGCCCAGCGCCCGGTCCAGGTCCATGCCGCTGCGCGCATAGCGCACGGTGGTGTCGAGCATGTCGCGCAACGGCGCGGTGGTCTGTACCGATGCGGTCTGGAACGCCATCTGCAGGCTGTTGCCCAGCGCGGTCAGCCGCACCAGGTTGTCGAGGAAATCGGGCAGCTGGTGCAGCAGGCGCGCCCGCAGCCGCGTGGTACGGCGGACGATCCACAGTGCGCAGGCAAGCAGGTACAGGCCCAGGGTGAGTGGGAACATCCACAGCGTGCCCAGGCGCAGTACAGCCACGGCAGACAGCGCGATGCCGGGCACGACCAGCAGCAGCGGCAGCTTCCAGCCCGGGCTGAGCCCGGCGCGCTGCAGGAAGGGATCCCAGGGCAGGCTGCGCTTGGCGGCTGCCGGTGCCCCCCGGCTCGGGTCGCTGGCCACAGGGGGCGCGTTGCCGCCGCGGCCCAACTGCTGCTCGGCATGCTGCAGGGAGGCCTGGCGCTGTTCGCGGCCGTGCGCGGCGCCCCACAGCCACACGGCGGCGGCCAGCAGCACGGCGACGATGCTCAGCAGCAGGAGTGCGCCGATGCCCATGCTCAGAAGTCTCCGTACAGCGATTCGCGCAGCAGCTGGCGGAAAGGCTCCAGCTTGCGCGAATGCGGCTGGAAGCCGAGGCCGATCCAGCGGTTGACCTCGGCCCCGCTCGCGTCCACCTGCACCTCGTGGCGGAACATTTCCTGGGTGGTGATCAGGTTGTCGCTGACGCCGGTGATTTCGGTGATCGATACCAGCACGCGGCGGCCACTGCCCAGTCGTGCGATCTGCACGATGAAGTCGATCGCGCTGGCGATCTGCCGGCGCAGGCTGTCCTCGCTGCCCTGGAAGCCGGCAAAACCGGCCAGCATCTCGATGCGGTAGAGGCAGTCACGCGGCGAGTTGGCGTGGATGGTGGCCATCGAGCCGTCGTGGCCGGTGTTCATGGCCTGCAGCATCTCCAGCACTTCCGCGCCACGTACTTCGCCCACCACGATGCGGTCCGGGCGCATGCGCAGGCTGTTGCGGACCAGGTCGCGGATGCCGACGGCACCATGTCCATCGGCGCCCCCCACGCGGCTTTCCAGGCGCACCACGTGCGGATGGTTGAGCGACAGCTCGGCGGTGTCCTCCACGGTGATGACGCGCTCGGTTTCCGGCACGTAGCTGGTCAGTGCGTTCAGCAGCGAGGTCTTCCCCGAGCTGGTGCCGCCGGAGACCAGGATGTTGCAGCGGCCCAGCACCATGGCCTTGATGAGCGCCTGCATCGGTGCGTCGAAGGTGCCCTTGGCCAGCAGCTCGTCGGGGGTGAAGGGATCCTTGCGGAACTTGCGGATGGACACCATCGGCCCGTCCACGGCCAGCGGCGAGATGATGGCGTTGAGCCGGCCGCCGTTGGGCAGGCGCGCGTCCACCATCGGATTGGAGTCGTCCAGGCGGCGCCCGATCGGGGCGAGGATGCGGCGCAGGATGCGCAGCAGGTGGGTATCGTCGGTGAAGCGCTGGGTCGCGCGGCGGAGCACGCCGCCCTGCGAGACGTGCACGTCCTTGAAGCCGTTGATCAGGATGTCCTCGATCGTCGGATCGTGCAGCAGGTCATCCAGCGGACCGAAACCGGTGAGCTCCTTCACCAGCCCCTGGGCAACAGCCTGCATCTCCTCTTCGTTGATCGGGATGCGCCATTCCTGGATGAAGCTGACGGTCTGCACCTGCACCCAGCGTGCGATGGTGTCCGGCGCCCACGAATCGATGTCGATCCGCTCGTCCTCGATGCTGTTGAGCAGATGCTCATGCGCGGCCGATAGCACCTTCTGGTACTGCTCGGTCTGCACGAACGGTGGGCTGGCCGGTGCGCTTTCAGGCAGCACGGCACGCGCCATGGCGTTGGGAAACAGGGTCACTTTGTCTTCCATGGCGTTCCACCCAGGGCAAGGGCAAGTCTTTCCCGCAGGCCGGGCGGCAGGGCCGGGCCGGCGGCCGGGTCCAGTCGCGCCACCAGCGGGGCGAGGGCGCGCAGGTACGGATCGCGCGGGGCATCCTGCAGCAGCAGGTGGCCGTGGCTGGCCGCGGCCCGCACGCGTGGGCGCTCGGGCAGGGTGGCCAGCAGGGGCAGTTCGAAGCGTCGTGCGATCTGTTCCGGGGTCAGGCCGCTGTGTTCGTCATGGCGGTTGACCACCAGCTGCAGCCGGCTTTCGCGTTCGCGCTGCCCGCTCAGGTGCTTGAGGGCGTGGTCGAGCGACACCAGGGTGGCGATGGCGGTATCGGCGACCAGCCAGATCTCATCGGCCTGTTCCAGCAGCAGCGGCGGCAGTTGGCGCAGCGGGCAGCCGCCGGCATCGCACAGCACGCTGGTGAACACCCCGCGCAGGCGCTGCAGCAGGGCGCCCGGGTCGGACGGCGGCACGGCATCGCTGCCGCTGGCACGGTCGAGCAGGACCAGGCCACTGGTGTGCCGGGCCATCGCCGTGCGCGCCAGCGTGGCGTCGATGCGGCTGGCGTTGCGCAGTGCATCCTCGTAGTGGAAGCGGCTGTCCAGGTTGAGGTACAGCGCGAGGTCGCCCGCCGGCTGCGCCAGTTCCATCAGCAGGCCATCGGTTCCGGCGGCATCGTCGGCGTCGCCACGCTGCTGCTGCGCGAGCACGGCCAGATGGGCCGCCAGCGTGCTGGTGCCGACGCCGGCGCGCACGCCCAGCAGCAGGATGAACCGCGCCCGGTGCGACGGCTGTGCAGCGGCTGCGGCACGCGGCGAAAGTGCACGGCGCAGTGCGGCTTCGATGCCGGCGTTGTCACTGTCCAGGTCGAGCACGTCGCGCAGGCCGGCACGCAGGGCCATCACCACGCCTTCCACCTGGCTGTTGCCGGTCGCCCCCACCGCCACCAGGTTCAGGTCGGGCTGGGTCTGCTGCAGTTGCGCGGCCAGCACCATGGACGAGGCCGCATATTCGGGACGGAAGTCGAGCAGGACCAGGCCATTGGCACCGCGCTGCAGGTCCTGCGCGGAGGTGGGCTGCGCGCTGTCCTGCCAGTGCAGCACTGCCGATGCCGGCAGCCGTGCCGCCAGCCGGGGCAGCAGTTCACGATCGACGCCGTACAGGACCAGGTTCATCGGTGGTCCCGAGGCATGCAATGGCTGGGCGGTGGCGTAGGGCATGGGCGTGGGGTCCGCAGCATCGGGTCAGCGCGAGAATCCGGGTACCGGGTCCTGGCTGACCGGACCCAGCAGCCACGCACCCCACTCGGGCAGGTGCGGGCGGGACTCGCGGTCGCCAGGCAGTGGCAGTTCGGTGTTGCGGGCCAGCGGCTGCACCAGGCGCGGGGTGACGATGATCACCAGCTCCTTGTCCTGGCGCTTGTAGTCCAGGTTGCGGAAGAACGAGCCGATGATCGGCAGGTCACCGAGCATCGGGATCTTGTTCACCGTGGAAGCGACGGTGGAACTGACCAGGCCGCCGATGACGAAGCTCTCGCCGTCGCCCAGCTCGACCGTGGTATCGGCACGGCGCGTGCTGATGGAGGGAATCTGCACGCCGTTGAGGGCGATCGCGTTGGTGTAGTCCAGGTCACTCGCTTCCGGTGCGACCTTCAGCGCGATGCGGTTGGCCGACAGCACGGTGGGGGTGACGGTGAGGCCGATGCCGAACGGCTTGTAGGTGACGGTGGTCGTGCCCAGGCCCTGCGGCTCGAGGATCGGCAGCTCGCCGCCGGCCAGGAAGCTCGCGCTCTGGCCGGACAGGGCGACCAGGGTCGGCTCGGCCAGCACGCGTGCCATGCCGTTGCTCTGCAGCAGGTCGACGTCGGCATTCCACAACCCGTTGGTGGAGCCGAACACCAGCCGGAATGCCGAGGAAATGGGTGATTCGGCTTCGTTGCTGCTGTTGCCTTCCTGCATGCCGGGCAGAATGCCGGTGTTGCCCGGCAGGATGCCGCCGGGGCGGGCGAAGCCATAGGCAAAGCCGCCGTTGCGGTTCTGGAAGCTGATGCCGATCTGCTTCAGCGCGGTCTTGTTGAACTCGACCACCTTCACTTCCACCTGCACCACGCCGCCACTGGCGATGGTGGAGGCGTCGGCCAGCATGCCTTCCTTGCCCAGCGCCATGGCAGCGGTCTTCTGCTCCTGCATGTGGGACAGCATGCTGTCGCTGCTTCCCTGCAGCAGGCCCTGCTGGTCCTGCTGGGTGAACACCAGGCCGTTGCGTCCGGCATCGGCGGCACCCTGCACGGCGCTTTGCACGCGGACCTGCAGCCGCTGCGGCTCGCTCTGCTTGCGGTGCCACAGCAGCAGGGTGGTGGTGCCGGGCGCCTTGCCCACCAGCAATGCCTGGCGCTGGCCGCGCAGCATCACCACATCGGCCACGCCCGGATCGGCGATGGCCACCCGTTCCAGGTCGGCCGGCAGGGTCCACGGTCGCTGTTCGCGGGCCTGCAGCACCAGCTCATCTGCCGCCACGCCCGTGCCGGGCGCCAGCAGCACCAGCAGCAGGGCCAGCCAGCGTTGGCGGGCGGTCGGGCGAGGATGCGAGCGATGTACGGTCATGGAAGGTCTCGGGGGCAGGTCAAAGGGAACCGCGGGGGGCTGCACTGTCGCCACGGATGATCTCGATGCCGGCCGGGCGCGCGGCTGCACGACGCGGTGCGGCCGCGCGCGGCGCTGCGTCGGCCACCGGCCGCGGTCGCGCGGAAGCGCCTGCCAGGCCGTCGCCGTCGATGCCGGCATAGGCGCTGTTTTCGGGGCGCTGCAGTGCCTGCTGCTGTTCGGTGTCCAGGCCGCGCAGCGGATCCAGCACGCCGCGTGCCTGCGGGAACAGGGCGACGTCGGGCAGGCCCGCGTCGGCCGGGTTGCGCAGCGCCAGGTAGAGCTTGCCCTGCTGGGCGCCCAGCAACAGGCGGTTGGCCTCGTCCACCGGCACTGCCAGCACCGCGCTGCGCGCCGGTTGGGCGGCATCGTTGTGGCTGCTGGCGCTCGAGCTGCCGGTAATGTCGGCGGCGCGCGGGTCGTCGCCCTGCGCACTGCCGCCGTTGTCAGCGCTGGCCTGGCCCGGGTCCACGGCGATGTCCTGCTGGCCGTAGCTCAACACCCGCAGGCGGGACAGCAGCAGGCGGGTCTGGGCCAGTTCCGGCTGGCCGTTCGCGCTGTTGCTGGTGCTGCGCAGGTTGAGGAACACATCGACGAAATCGCCGGGCAGGATGCGGTTGCCCGCGCCCACCAGCTCATCGACCGGCACCGCCAGTGCGCGCTCGCCGGGACGAAGCTGCAGCGAGAAACCCTGGGCAAGCAGGCTGCGGTTGACCGTAGTGCCCTCGGCGATGTCCTGCACCGGCACCTTGCCCAGCACCGAGGCCAGGTCGGACGACGCGCCGGGCTCGGCCGCAGTGCGCTGGGCCAGGCGCACGCCATCGGCGCGGATCGGCTCGCCGGCCGGCAGGCGGGCCACGGCTTCCACCACGGTGACGGTGCGCGCATCGCTGGTGGAGGCGGCCATGGGCGCGGTCGCCGTGGTGGCGGGCTTGCGGCCCACCATGAATGCCACCACGGCAAGCAGCAGGGCCAGGGCGATCAGTGCGATGGCGGCGATGCGGGTCAACTTGAGCATGGAACCATCTCCTGAAACCGGTCGTCAGTTGCTGCCGAGGTCGAGCTGGGCGACCGCGACGCTGCGGATGGGGGCCTTCATCACCCAGCCGTACAGCGTGCCGGTGCCAGGAAGGAAGGGGTGGCTGGAATAGTCGTAGCTGACCGTGACGGTCACGCACTGCGCGCTGGCCAGGCCGCTGCAGGCGGCAGGCGGCGATACCACGATGGCGCCGGCGCCGCTGCCCGTGCTGCTGGCCGAGCCGCAATCGGGATCCTGGCCCGAGAACTGCAGCAGCCACTGCATCGAGCGGCGCGCGGCCGAGCACGCGGCGACGCGGCGCTCGGCGGTGCTGCCGAAACGCAGCGATGCGCGCGCACCCTCGGCCGATGCGGTGGCCAGGGTCTGCTGCGCGGCCATGATCATCACGCCCGAGAAAGTGAGCATCAGCAGCGGGATGAAGCCGAGCATCATCATCAGCGCGTACTCGACGGTGATGACGCCGCGTTGGCGATGGCGTCCGATCATCCTCATGGCATGACTCCCTCGGTCGAGGCCAGGACCCAGCCGATGGCGGCGAAGGCCAGATAGGCGGCGTAGGGGATGCCCTTGCGTCCCTGGCGGGCGAGGTGCATGTCCTGGATGGCCGGGCGCGCCTGCCAGTGCGCGCTCAGCCGCGCGCAGTGCAGGTGCAGGCGTGGCGGCACCCAGGGCGCTACCCGTCGTGCGCTGATCACCAGTACCGAATGCAGGCCTGCCACCAGGCTTGCGGCGATCCAGATCGGCAGCAGGGCGTTCCAGCCCAGCAGCAGGCCCAGCACGGCGAAGAACTTGACGTCACCGGCGCCCATCCAGCCGAGCGCGTAGAAGGGCAGCAGCGATGCCAGCCCCAGCGCGGCGCCCAGCAGGTGCCCCCACCATGGCAGGTGCGGGCCGGAAAACTGGCCGGCGATGATCAACGGGAGGGCAAGCGCGCACGCTCCGGCCAGCCAGGCGTTGGGGACACGGCGAGCATACAGATCGCTGATCGCGATGCGCAGGCTCAATCCCATGGCCAGCAGCCCCAGTAGCGTCATCCCACACCCTCAGCGTCCTTCAATGGACAAGTACGTGAAACTGAAACCGCCATCGAGGTTGCGCGGAGGCAACCCACGATGGCATGGCGGCTCACTCCGCAGCGGTTGTGGCGTTCTCGGCGGTCTTGGTGAGCGCGGTAAACAGCGAAGTAAAGAACGAGGTGATCTGTTCCTTGCCGACCACGACCAGGATGCCGGCGATGACCGCCGCCAACAGGCCATATTCCAGCGCGGTCACGCCGTCTTCTTCGTTGAGGAATCTGCGGATGGATGCGTTCATGACGGTTGTCTCCCTATACCAGTCAGGTTTAGCTGTATTACCCGGTTTGAATGGGCGCCCGGCTCCGCCGGGTCCATCCATGGACCCCCGCCTTCCTGGCAGGGGGACAGGGCGGGACATTCCCCTCCCTGTTTATTCGTCGTGATCCAGAACCCGGGGAGCAGCTGCCACGCGACCACCATGGCGCGGCGTCCGGCCGCGGGTCGAGTGTCTGCTGGTGGCGTGCTTTCGCATGTTTCCCCCTGGGTGAGGCCGCTGTCGCCTGGCCGGATCACCATGGCTTCGACTCTTGCCCGAATGGCGCGGTGCCGCAAGCCCAATCAATATGCAAATTCGGCACAAAGCCATTTTCACGTGAAGAAAAGCGGCCGTTTGCGTGAAGAAAAAACGTTGCCCGACAAATCCGTTCATTTGGATCGAGAAAATCGCCGGGAGGCGTTGCCGCATGCGAATTCCGTGCCATTCGGCGGCCTGTTTGGAAACAGGAAGAATTAATGGTTAACTTAATGCGTCACTGTTTACGGGCGCTGATTTACACGCAATACTCAGGTGCATTCGACAAGCAAGCGTGGCAGCCGACCTGCATTGATAGCCGGGACGGTGAATGGACTACGGCGCGCGCCCTGTCAGGCAGTGGGGGCGGCGGATACGGACTCATGGGGGACGACACTGTCATGGAAGGTGGGGTGGGCGATATCGAAGGCGGCCAGCTCGACGACGGCGAACTGCGGTCGATCGACCTGGCGACGCTGAGCGGTGTGCTTCGCGTCTGCGATGTGGAGCTGCTGCTGCTCGACGGCAACGGCCCCAGGGCTGCCTTCTCTTCGCGCGTGCACGACGAAGCGCTGTTCTGCAGCATCACCTGCGGCTTCCATTGCCGCGGGCGCTTCATGCTGCCCCCGGACTGGGCGATGCTCGGGTTCGTGCATGCCACCGATGAGGTGCAGAGCTGGTGCCACGGCGTGCCGATGGTGGCGGGCATGTCATTCACCGTGCTGCCGGAAGGCATCAGTGAATTCACGCTCAGCGCCGGCACCCGGATCACGGCCATGCTGCTGCCGGTGGCGCGGGTGCAGCGCAAGCTCACCGAACTGAGCCTGCGCAGCACGCCGCCGGCCGGGCAGGCCCTGAGCCTGGTGCAGCTGCCCGTCGACAGCCAGGCGCTGGCCAACCACTACCTGCAGCTGCACGCGCAGCTGGGGCAGGGCACCGCCCTGCAGCCGGAAGAGACCGACCGCCTGCTGCATGAACACATCCAGGCGCTGCTGGCGGCGGGGCCCGGCGATCGGCCCGGCTTCACCCGGGCGCGGCGGACGCACTACCTGATCGCGCAGCGGGCCGAGAACTTCATGCGGCTCAACCTGCGGCGCAACATATACATGAATGAAATCTGCGATGCGGCCGGCGTCAGCGAGCGCGGCCTGCGCTATGCGTTCGAGGACCTGTTCGGCGTGTCGCCCAACCGCTACCTGTCGATGCTGCGGTTGTGCGCGGCGTGCCGCAGCCTGTCGATGGCCGATTCCAGCCGCCGCTCGGTCAAGGCCATCGCGCTCAGCTGCGGCCTGTGGGATCTGTCCCGGTTTGCCGACAACTACCGCAAGGTGTTCGGCGAACTGCCACGCGACACCCTGATGCGTTCGCCCGCGCAGATCGGCCAACCGGCCTGAAACCAGCGCGCTGCCGAATCTGCATATCCGCCTGCCGAATCCGCCCGTGGCTTTGCCGGAATGCGCGATTGCCGTGCCGGAATGAAGTGCCCCGCCAACGTTGAAACCGCTGAAATGTCAGTCACGTGCCGACCGGCATGCCCACTGGATTTCAAGTCGTTCGTCAACGGGGGAAGTGCTCATGAACCGCATTTACCGGCGTGTATGGAACCGCCAGCTCAATGCTCTTGTCGTGGCCTCGGAACTGGCCACCGGCGATGGCGGGGCAACCACGCTCCGCGATCCGCAATCGAAACTGCTGGTGCCCAGCGCACTGGCCCTGGCACTGCTCAGTGTCCTCGCCAGCGGCACAGCGGCCGCCAGTGAAGCCAACCAGTCACTGCGTGACCTGCAGGCACTGGCGGCCAAATACACCCAGACCATGCCGGTGAAGGTCGATGCCGAAGTGGCACTGGCCGCCGCCGCACGCCAGGCGCAGACCAGCCCGGCCATCAGCACCGATGCGCGCATCGGGCTGCAGCTGAGCACCACCGGCCTGCCAGTGGTACGCGATGTGCTGCCGGCCACGGTCAAGGTTTCACTGGGCGCTGGCAAGGCGCCGCAGCAGGTGGCCGCGCCGGGCGTGGCGGCCGATGTGCGTGCGTCGGTCGGGCTGGGCAGCAGCACCCGCGTCGAAGCCGCCGTCGCGGCGCAGCTGGCCCCGCAGGCGCAGGCACCGCTCGCCGTGGCCACCACGGCCGCCGCCAAGGCCCAGGTGGGCGTGGCGGGCACGCCGGTTGCGGCTCTCGATACCAAGGCCACCATCGCCGCAAACGTGGCGGCAACGCCGACCACGTCGCTGTCCGGCCTGAAGGCCGCAGTCGATGGCCAGGTCGATGCAAAGCTGGCGCTGGCCGGCCATGCCATCGAAGGGCAGGGCAAGGTGGGCGCTGCGGCGTCGGCCACGCTGCCGGCCAAGGAGGAGCTGCCGGGCGACACCGACGATCGTGCACTGACTGCCGGGCTCGATGGCACCGTCGCCGGCAAGGTGCGCGTGCTGGGCCCGGATGGCGAGGCGGTCATCGCCGACCGCAACCTGAAACTGGCTGGCAGCACGGTGGTGGGCGCGCAGACCAGTTCGCTGGGCCTGGGTGGCCTGCTCACCGGCGTCGGCAGTGCGCTGAACGGTGTCGGCGGTGCCGTCGGCAGCCTGGTCAACGGCGATCTCAACGGCACGGTCGGCAACCTGGGCGGTGCCGTGGGCGGCCTGCTCGGCAACACGCTCGATGGCCTGGGCCTGACTCAGCCTTCAGCGATTCCGCCGGACAGCCCGAAGGCGCCCGCAGCAGCTGATCCGAATGCTGGCCTGATCATCGGCACCGGCGGCCTGGTCGGTGGTGTCAGCGCGTTGATCGGCCCGACCACCGCCAGCCTGTTCGGCGGCACCGGCTACCTCTCCAACGGCAACCTGAAGGTCAGCACCGCCAACGTGATGCAGACCTATTCCGCGGTCAACGTGCTGGGCATTCCGCTGGTCAACGCCACACCGGTCGGCACCACCCTCAACGGCCTGGGCGGTGCAGTCACCGGTGGCAATTCCCACCTCACGCTGATCGGCGGCGTCACCTCGGACAGCTACATCTACAACATCAACAACGGCAACCCGGGTGGGCTGCTCGGCCTGCTGCTGCCGGGCCAGTCGCCGGACTGGGCCGCCAAGTGCCTGGACATCGGCCTGGCCGATATCTCCTGCTGGGCGGTCAATCCGGCGCAGGATTACCAGGTGCTGATGGGTGACGGCGCCTTCGCCAACGGTTCCAGGGAAGTGGTGATCGGCGCCAACGCACGCCACGAACTGCCCAAGGTCGATGCCAGCGTCGCCTTCCCCGGCAACGGTACCAACGATCCGACCAACCCCACCGGCGTGCCCACCGCCGACTACGCCGCGCGCATGGGACATTCGGTGATCGTCGGCGACAGCGCCTCCGGCACCGCCAACGGGCAGACCCTGCTCGGTGCCGAGGCCACCTCCGACAAGGCCAACTCGGTAGCACTGGGCTACCGCTCGGCTGCACTGCGCGGCGCGCAGGCCAGCTACAGCGCATACGGCCTGACCGCAGCGCAGGTGTCGGCCGGTGAAGTGTCGGTGGGCAGCGCCGACGGCGGCGAGCGGCAGATCACCAACCTGGCCGCGGGTAGTGCCAACACCGACGCGGTCAACGTCGCCCAGTTGAGGGGCGCGATCAGCCAGATCGATGCACTGGGCGACGTCGCCGTGACCTACGACCTGGACGCCAACGGCGACCCGGACTACCGCCGTGTCACGCTGGGCAATGGCACCGGCACCACCACCCTGGGCAACCTGGCGGCAGGTGCGATCAGCGCCACCAGCACCGAAGCGGTCAACGGCAGCCAGCTGTTCACCAGCAACGATGCGATCACGCGCTTCTTCGGTGGCCGCACGGCCTTCGATCCGGCCACCGGTGCCTTCACTGCACCGCTGTTCGAGATCAGCACCATCTCCGCAGACGGCGCGATCGCGCAGGGCGCGTACGAAAACGCCACCGATGCCTTCGACGCCGTCGATGGCTCGCTGGTGAACCTCAACACGCAGATCAACGACATCCGCAACGGCGGCACCAAGTACCTGCGGGTGAATTCCACCGGCGTGGAAGCCGTGGCCACGGGCAGCGACTCCATCGCCGTCGGCAGCAACGCGCAGGCCACTGCCGCCAACAGCATCGCCGTCGGCGCAGGCAGCCTGGCCGACCGTGACAACACCGTCTCCGTCGGCGCCGCCGGTGCCGAGCGCCAGATCGCCCACGTCGCCGCAGCGACCGAGGCGACCGATGCGGTCAACCTGGGCCAGCTGCAGGCATCGGAGGAGGGCGCGCTGCGCTACGACCTCAACGCCGATGGCAGCGTGGACTACGCCAGCGCCACGCTGGGCCAGGGCGGCACCGCCACCACTCTGCGCAACCTGGGCCCGGGCGAAGTCAGCGCGCTCAGCAGCGAAGCCATCAATGGCGCCCAGCTGTTTGCCGCCAACCAGACCGTGGCCACCCACCTGGGCGGCGGTTCGACGGTGGATGGCAACGGCGTGGTCACCGCGCCGACCTACAACATCAACAATGTCGCCGCCAACGGCACCATCAGCCAGGGCACCTACAACGACGTGGGCAGTGCCTTCGATGCGGTGAGCACTTCGCTGGCCAACGTGGTCGACCAGACCGACGACCTGGACAAGCGCGCCGTGAAGTACGATGTGGATGGCAACGGCGACCTGATGGATTCGGTCACCCTCAGCGGTACCGGTGGCGCTGCGGTGACGCTGACGAACGTGGCCGCCGGCAGCATCCAGGCCGGCAGCAGCGATGCCATCACCGGCGACCAGCTGTTCGCCACCCACGCCACCATCGCCAGCTACTTCGGCGGCAGCACCACCTACGACGGCTCCACCTCGCAGTGGACCGCACCGTCCTTCAGCATTTCCAGCATCGCCACCGACGGCAGCATCTCGCTCAACGACTACAGCAACGTCACCGCCGCCTTCTCGGCGGTCGACGGTTCGCTGCGCACGCTCAACCAGCGCATCCTCAACGGCAGCGCCAGTCCCTACCTGGCGGTCAATTCGGCTGCCGCCGCAGCGACCGCGACCGGCGACGAGGCGGTGGCGGTGGGGCCGCAGGCCAGTGCGGCCGGTGCCTCCAGCGTGGCCGTCGGCAACGGCGCCAGCGCCAGCGCCGACAACAGCGTGGCCCTGGGCAGTGGTTCGGTCGCCAGCGTCGGTGCACAGACCGGTTACACCGGCGCCTACGGCGAAGCCGGGGCCAGCAACTCGGCCGGTGAAGTCTCGGTGGGCAGCAGTGGTGCCGAGCGCAAGATCACCAACGTGGCCGACGGTTCTGATGACCACGACGCCACCAACGTGGGCCAGCTGAACAACGGCGTGAACTACGCCATCGACCAGTCCAAGGCCTACACCGACCAGAAGATCCAGAACATCACCAACGTGGCGGGCAGCTTCCGCGCCAACAACAGCAACAACCTGGCCGACCCGGCCGCGACCGGCGCCAACTCCGCCGCCGGTGGTGCCGGTTCCACCGCCGCCGGGGCCAACTCCACCGCGCTGGGCAATGGCGCGCAGGCGCAGGCCGACAACTCGGTGGCACTGGGCGCCGGCTCCGTCGCCAACCGCGCCAACACGGTGTCGGTGGGCGCTGCCGGTGCCGAACGCCAGGTGGTCAACGTGGCCGACGGCACCCAGGCCACCGATGCGGTCAACGTGCGCCAGCTGCAGGCATCGCAGCAGGGCACGCTGCGCTACGACACCACCGTCAACGGCGACACCAACTTCAACAGCGTCACCCTCGGCAGCACCACCAGCGGCCCGACCACCGTGCGCAACGTAGCCGCCGGTACCGCCGGCACCGATGCGGTCAACGTCGACCAGCTGAGGGCCGGCATGTCGCAGACCCTGGACTGGTCCAAGGCCTACACCGACGAGCGCATGGGCGGCTTCGAGCGCGAACTGCGCAAGACCGACAACCGCGCTTCGGCCGGCATCGCCTCGGCCATGGCCACCGCCGCACTGCCGCAGCCCAGTGAAGCGGGTCGCAGCATGGCCTCGTTCGCGGCGGGCAGCTACAACGGCGAATCGGGCATGGCGCTGGGCATTTCCGGTGTCTCCGAAGGCGGCCGCTGGATCTACAAGTTCAGCGGTTCCACCAACACCCGTGGCGAAGCCGGCGTAGCCGTCGGCGCCGGCATCCAGTGGTAAGCGCGCGGGCCGGGCTGCGCGACAGCCCGGCCCTGCCCACCACATCGACAGGGGGAATCCCAATGACGTTCCAACGCACCTCGCGCCCCGGCCCGTTCGCCGCGTCGCTCATCCTGGTCCTGGTCGCCGGCCTGCTGGCCGGTTGCCGCAGCACCGCACCCGCCGGGGAATCGCCGCCTGCAGACACCCTGGTCAGCTTCCCCGATGCCAGCAAGGCATCACTGAAGGAAGGCACCTATCCCGACGTGGCCGACCTGCGCCGCTTCGCCCCTGGCATGAGCAAGCGCCAGCTGTACGCACTGCTGGGCACGCCGCACTTCAATGAAGGCATGTGGGGCGTGCGCAGGTGGAATTACCTGTTCAACTTCCGCACCGCACAGGGCACGGAATACTTCACGTGCCAGTTCCAGGTGGAATTCGACGGCAAGGGCATCGCCCAGGCCGGGCACTGGAAGCCGCAGGCCTGCGCGGCCGTGCTTGACCCGCCGCCGCCGCCGCCGGTTGCAGCCGCGCCTGCGCCGCTGCCGGCCCAGCCGCTGCGCCTGTCCGCCGATGCGTTGTTCGGCTTCGACAGCGACGTGCTGAGCCAGGAAGGCCAGACGGTGGTGCAGGGCGTGCTCGCGCAGGTGCGTGAAGCCAGCCAGGTGCAGTCGATCCAGGTGGTCGGCTACACCGATCGTATCGGCGGCGCCGACTACAACCAGCGGCTGTCGCAGCGGCGTGCCGAGTCGGTGCGGGTGGCACTGGTGCAGGGCGGGGTACCTGCACAGGCCATCAGCGCGGAAGGACGCGGCGCCGCCGACCCCCTCGTGGAGTGCACGCAGCGAAGCCAGCGCGAGCTGATCGCCTGCCTGGCGCCGAACCGCCGCGTACAGATCGCCGGTACCGCCCGGCTCGACTGAGCGCCCCGCCGGCCCTGCCGGCGCCCGTGTTTCCCCCCTGATCCGCCGGCTGGCGTGGATGCGTCTCCCCCGTCATCTCCGCTTGCCGGCGGGCCAGGTCTTTCCATGGTGCACGCGATGAATGCCCAATTCCTGCCCTTGTCCATGAAGACGGAAACCACAGTCAGCGTGTATGGCCAGCTTGGCAACCATTCGGTGGTGCGCCTTCCCGGCCGGCGCCTTCCCGGCCTGATCCTGCAGGCCGACACCGTGGCCGGGTTCCTCACCCAGCTGCAGGACGCGCAGGCCTGCCTGCGCAGCGGGCGCGCGCAACGTGCCGATGCAGAGATGGACATGCTGATCGACACGCTGCAGCAGTGGTACGCGCTGATCGAATCACGCCTGGCCGACGCCGGCGAGGCGCTGTAGCGGCCGCAGGTTCCGCCATCCACGCATGGCGTGGATCTACTGAATCAACCGGATCCGTGGCAGTAGATCCACGCCATGCGTGGATGAACGTCAATCGCTGTCTTCGACGCGCTCGCCCATCAACTCGCGCTGGCGCTTGTCCAGCTCTTCGGCGTAGCGCTTGCGCACGAACGCTTCGGAGACCACCCCCAGCACCTGGCCATCACTGGCCACCACCGCCAGTTCGTCGGCCTGGGTCTGGTCGAAGCGCTGCATCACCGCCACCACGTTGGCGTTGGCGGCCAGCGCAACGTCGCGGTTCTCGGCATAGTCGCCCACCACCGCATCGGGCTTCACGCCATCGCCGTACATGCGCGGAATCTGCACGATGCCGGCGTAGTGGCCTTCGCTGTCCACCAGGATCACGCGGCCGCCCGAACCCAGCGGGAAGCGCTGGCGGAACGAAGCCGTATCCAGATCGGCCGGTGCGGTGGCCACGCCCTTGCGCATCATCCGCCCGGCATTGAGGTTCTGCACCCAGCCCACGTCGCGCGCGCTCTTGATGGTTTCCCCGCGCAGGTGCATGCGCCAGGTGGAGAACGAATAGCCGAACCACTGCCGCACCAGCGTGCTGGACACCAGCACCGCGCTCATCACCACGCTGGTCAGCAGGAAGTCGTGGGTGCCTTCCAGCACCAGCATGGCCATGGTCATCGGCGCGCCGACCACGGCGGCCGCCAGCGCGGCCATGCCGGCCAGAGCAGCCGAAGTGGCATCGATCACCGGCACGCCGGTGGCCATCGCCAGCAGGCCGGCAAACAGCGCGCCGACCAGCGTGCCCATGAACAGCGAGGCGAAGAACAGGCCACCGCGGAAGCCGAAGCCCAGCGAGATGCCCGAGGCCAGGCACTTGAGCGTCAGCAGCGCACCGATCCAGATCAGCGGCAGGTGGGTGGTCAGGTCCAGATGCAGCGCGCCGTGGCCGGAAGACAGCACCTGCGGGCTGGCCATCGCCAGCGGAATCAGCAGCAGGCCGCCGAGTACCGGGCGGCCCCACAGCGGCAGCGGGCTGCGCTTGACCGTGCCTTCGATCGAAGCGATCAGGCGCATCACCAGGATGCCGACCATGGCGCAGCAGCAGCCGAGCAGGCCGTAGATGGCGTAGTCGGCGGCGCGCACGTCGATGGTGGATGCGGCCGGCAGCAGATAGGCGTCGATGCCGGCCTGGTCGGCCACGAAGGCACCGGCCAGTGCAGCCACGGCCACCGGCGCCAGGGCGGCGGGCGTGTAGGCACCGATCACGATCTCGAACGCGTAGAACGCGCCAGCCAGGGGCGCACCGAAGGCGGCGGCGATGGCACCGGCCGAACCGGCACCGACCAGGATGCGCACGTCATTGCGGCGCAGGCGCATCACCCGGCCCAGCTGCGAGCCGCTGCCGGCGCCCATCTGCGTGTACGACGCCTCCAGACCCACCGATGCGCCGCAGCCGTTGGAGATCAGGGTCTGGGTCAGCACGATCAGGTTGTCGCGCATCGACATGCGGCCGCCGTGCAGGGCGTTGGCCTCCACGGCATCGAGCAGCGGGCGCTTGAGGCGGGTGGCGGCCAGCGCGACCAGTCCGACCAGCAGGCCGCCCAGCGGCAGCACCAGCAGGGCGGTCCACGGCAGCGAGGGCAGGGAGCTCAGGCGGATGCCTTCATCCAGGCCGTACAGCGCGGCCTGCAGCCAGCGCGCGATGCCCGATTGCAGCAGGGTCAGGCCGCCGGCGAGCAGGCCGACCACCAGGGCGAGGGCGATGAACCACAGGTCGCTGCCGCGCAGGCGCAGGCGCAGGCCCTGGAAGGCCAGATGCAGGCGGGATGGCGAAGCGTGGGAGGACATGGTGGCGGCATGATACGCCGCCACCGTGATCGCTGCCCTCACCGCATCGGGCGGCTACGGGCTCAGAAGCGGTAGCGCCCCTGCACGTAGAAGGTGCGCGGCGCGGCCACCATGCGCCCGGCGTTGCCGTCGACATTGCGGGTGTACCAGCGCTTGTCGGCCAGGTTGTTCACGCCCAGCGCGATCTCGCTGTCAGCCAGCCCCGGCACCTGCCAGGCCACCTGCGCGTTCAACAGGCGTACGCCCGGCACCCGGCCCACGCGCGCATCGGCGCTCTCGGCCCAGGTGTTGGCGGCATCGGAGAACTGCCCGCTCTGGTGGGTGCTGGAGACGTTGAAGGTCCAGGCGGCGAGGGCGTAGCGGGCGCCGATGCTGTCGGTGTCACGCGAGTAGAAGGGGACGTCCAGGCCGCGGTTGTCGCCGGACTGCTGGATCGCCTTGGTCCAGGTGTAGTTCGCGTACAGCTCGAGCCCGGCCAGTGCGCTGTCCTCGGCGAAACGGTACTCCAGCGCGCTCTCCACGCCCTTGTGGTCGGTGGCGCCGATGTTCTGGAAGGTGGGCGGGGTGATGCCCGGCACCTGCTGGATCTGGTTGTCGAAGCGCATCTTGAACACGGTCACTTCCGCGCGCAGGGCGCCGTCCTGCCAGCGCGCGCCCAGCTCGGTGGTCTTGGCCACTTCCGGGTTCAGCGGGTTGCTGGCGGTCTGCGAATTCAGCTGGATGTTCTGCACCGGCCCGAACGAGGTGGTGTAGTTGCCGAACACGGTCAGCTGCGGGGTCAGCAGGTAGGCGATGTTGATCGACGGCAGCGCCTTGTCGTTGCGGCTGCTGAAGGTGGTGCCGCCGCCGGCCTGGCGGCGGTCCATGTCGATCCACTCCATGCGCACGCCCGGGGTGATGCGCCACTGGCCCACGGCGATGCGGTCGTCGACGTAGAAGGCGTGCGCATCGGTGGCGTTGTCGAAGCGGGTGATGGCGCTTTCCACGCCGGTGCGGCGGACCACGGTGTAGCTGCGGTCGTTGCCGCGCTCGCGCAGGAAGCGGTAGCCGGCGGTGATGTCATGCACCGTGCTGCCCCAGCGCAGGCGCTGGGTGTAGCGCGGCTCGATGCCCAGCACGCGGTAGTCGCGCGGCTGCACGGTCAGCTGGGTGTTGGCAGCGTTGATGAGCGAGCTGGCGCGGTTGCTTTCGTTGTAATACGCCAGCACTTCGAATTCGCTGTTGGCCGACAGGGTATTGGTGTAGCCCAGGTCGATGCCGGTGCGGTGGCCTTTCCAGAAATCGGTGGGACGGGTGTTCTGGAACGGATCGGCCTCGTACTGGGCGCGGGTCAGGCCGCCCGGGGTCAGCGAGCGCACATCGTAGTACGACAGTTTCGCGCGCAGCTCCTGCTGCTCATCGATGGCATAGGCGAACTTCAGCGCGAGGTCGTCGAAGCGGTCATCGCTGCCCTGGCGCCAGCCGCGGCCGTCTTGGTCCGAGTACAGCAGGGCCATGCCCAGGCCGTTGTCACTGGTGCCGCCGAGGAAGGCGTTGTACTGGGTGCTGTCACCACCGCCGTGGTCGTAGGCGGTGTAGCGCACGCCGGCTTCGCCGTGCAGGCCGGCCTCGGTGGGGATGGCGCGGGTGCTGAAATTGATGATGCCGCCGACGTTCTGCGGCCCGTAGCGCACCGCGCCGCCGCCGCGCACCACGTCGATGGACTCGATGTTGGACAGGCTGGTCGGGGCAAACGAGAGCTGCGGCTGGCCGTAGGGCGCCACTGCCAGCGGCACGCCGTCCAGCAGCACGGTCGAGCGCGGCGAGTAGCGGCCGGTCAGGCCACGCACGCCGATGTTGAGCGACACCGAGCTGCCCGCCGTGCCCGAGTTGTCGGTGACCTGCACGCCGGGAATGCGGCGCATGGCATCGCCGATGCTGGCTGCGCCGCTGGCGTCGATGCGCTGGCGGTCGACCACGGTGCGGGCACCGGCGAAGCTTTTCACGCTGTCGTGCAGGCCGGTGCCCAGCCAGCTGCCGGAAACCTGGATGCTGTCCAGGGTGGTGGCGCTGTCCTGCGCAAAGGCGGTGGCGGACAGGCACAGGGTCAGGGCGGCGGCCAGGGGCAGGCGGGCCGGGGGCAGGATTCGGAAGGGCATGGAGGCGGGTGCGGAAGGGTCGTAAATGAGAATTATTGCTGATTCCATTCGCCAATGGAATGCGTCTTTCGGGGGTGGCGCGGACGTGGCCTGAATGGCCCGGTGGTAAAATGGAAAATTGTTTCCTGACTGCCGAGATCTGCCATGTCCACTGCCGCTTTCTATCCCGTCGGAACCCCTGGCCAGCCGTGGGGCACGGCGGAACGGGAGCAGTGGCGCGGCCGCCAGCAGCGCCTGCGCCGCTATGACCAGGAAGTGCTGCCGCGCATCGAAGCGCTGGCCGGCCGCTTCGAGAAGGTGGCCTATGGCCAGCTCGACTATGCCGGTGAGACCTACACCCTGTTCGCCCTGCGCAGCCACGACTGGAATCCGGCCCTGCCGGCGGCGCTGGTCACCGGTGGCGTGCACGGCTACGAGACCAGCGGCGTGATGGGGGCGCTGGATTTCCTGGAACAGCACGCGGCCGACTACGCCGGCAAGGCCAATCTGCTGGTGGCGCCGTGCGTGAACCCGTGGGGCTTCGAGCGCATCAACCGCTGGAACTACGATGCGATCGACCCGAACCGCAATTTCCGCGCTGATGGCCCGGCCCGTGAATCGACCGCCGTCATCGCGCTGATCGCCCCGTACAAGGGGCAGTTCGTGCTGCACATCGACCTGCACGAGACCACCGACAGCGACGAGAGCGAGTTCCGCCCGGCGCTGGCTGCGCGCGATGGCAAGCCGTTCGAACCGGGCCTGATTCCCGATGGCTTCTATCTGGTCGATGACAGTGAGAACCCGCAGCCGGCGTTCCAGCAGGCGGTGATCGCCGCGGTCGAGCAGGTGACCCATATCGCTCCGGCCGACGAAAAGAACGAGATCATCGGTTCGCCGGTGGTCGCGCACGGCGTCATCGAGTACCCGCTGGTGAAGCTGGCGCTGTGCGCGGGCATTACCGGTGCGAAGTACACCACCACCACCGAGGTCTACCCGGACAGCCCGCGGGCGACGCCGGAGCAGTGCAACGACGCGCAGGTGGCGGCGGTGCGCTCGGCGCTGGATTACGCGCTGGCCCACCGTTGACCGGTTGAAATCCTTCGCATCCACGCACGGCGTGGATCTACTGATGGGGAGGGCCGGCCGCTGGCCGGCAATCGCGGGACAACCTCCTCGCGATCAGCCCAATGCGTCGGCCCACCACAACGCGGCCGGCCCCGGCGGGCTGTCGCGGCGGCGCACCAGGTCGCTGTGGATGCGCCGCGGCCAGCCGGGCAGGCGCAGCTCCAGCAGCCTCCCGCGGTCGTAGCGTTGCACCAGTGCCCGCGGCAGTTCAGCCCAGCCGATGCCGTCCTCGGCCATCTCCATCACCATCAGGTAGTCCGAGGCCGTCCACACCCGGCCAGCGGCGGCGCGTGCATGATCGGCCTGCGCGCTCAGCCGCACCTGCCGGTGCCGGGCCAACTGCTGCGAGGCGCGCGTGCCGGTCCGTGCCAGCGGATGCTCGAGGGCCACGTAGATCGCCAGCTCGCTGTGGTGGGCCAGCGGCTGCGCCAGCAGCGCATCGGGATAGCGCTCCTGTCGTGGCAGCAGGCCCAGGTCGGCGCGCGCGCTGGCAACGATCTCCAGCACATCGTGGCCTTCGGCATCCAGCCATTCCAGCTCCACCTCGGGAAACCCCTCAGCAAAACGCTGCAGCACGCGTTGCGCCGGGTCGAGCTGGTAGACATCGGAGAACACCACGGTCAGCCGCGGCTCGACGGGCGCGGCCAGGCGTACGCTCAACTGCTGCAGGCGCTGGTCGGCGGCGAGGATCTCCTGCGCGTGGCCGAGCACCTCGCGCCCGGCCTCGGTCAGCTGCGGGTAGCGCGCGCTGCGGTCGAACAGGGCCACGCCCAGGTCGGCTTCCAGATGGGCGATGGCGGTGCTGACGGTGGACTGGGTCTTGCGCAGGCGACGCGCCGCTGCGGAGAACGAGCCAAGTGCAGCGGCCTCGACGAAGGCCTGCAGGGATTCGGGAGAGTAGGGCATCGATCCATCGCTCCTGTCGATGGAATCCATCTTGGGGTCAACGTAAAAGGCGATGATACTGCCTCCCGTGCCTACCACCTTCCTGCGGCAGGCAGCGCGCTTCCACGCACGGCGTGGATCTACCCTCCGGCTCCGGCGCGGCCACAAGGAGTTCCCCATGTCCCGCATTGTTCCCGCCCGTGGCGCGCTGGTCGCCTGGGCCTGCCTGACCGTGGCGATCGTCGCCGAAGTGGTCGGCACGTCGTTCATGGCCCACGCCGCCCGCGATGGCGGCTGGGTCGGCTATGCGGTGATGGCGGCCGCACTGGCCCTGTCGTATTACTTCCTGGCGTTGTCGGTGCGCCGCATCGCGGTGGGCGTGGCCTATGCCGTGTGGGAAGGCCTGGGCCTGACCCTGCTGACCGTGGTTGGTGTGTGGGTGTTCGGCGAGCACCTGTCGCTGCAGCAGCTGGCCGGCCTGGGGCTGGCGGTGGTCGGCATCGTCTGCGTCACCCTGGGGGAGGCGCACGCATGAACATGACCGCACTGTTTTTCGTGATCTGCTCGGCCCTGATCGACGTGGCCGCCAACATGATGGTGGCCCGATCCGATGGCTTCCGCCGCTGGCACTGGGGTGCCGGGGCCATCGTGCTGGTCTGGATCGCCTTCGCGATGCTGGGCCAGGCAGTGCGCCACATCGACCTCGCCACGGCCTATGCGTTGTGGGGCGCCATCGGTGTGATCGGCACGGCCACCTGCGGCCGCCTGCTGTTCGGCAACCGGCTGCGCCCCATCGGCTGGGTGGGCATCGCCCTGGTCACCGCTGCGGTCCTGCTGCTCAGCACCGCCTGAGCGGCGGCGATTGCGGCGCGCGGTGGTGTAGCTGACACTGCAGGCATCCCGCAATCGAGTGCCCGCCATGTTCAGCCACATCACCGTCGGTTCCAACGATCTTGCGGTCTCGCGCCGCTTCTACGATGCCTTGTTCGCCGCCATGGGCGGGCGCCCGGGCATGACCGACGAAGACGGCAAGCTGGTCTACATCAAGGAGGGGCGGATGTTCATCGTCACCCCGCCCATCGATGGCCAGCCGGCCTGCCACGCCAACGGCGGCACCATTGGTTTTGCGCTGCAGTCCCCGCAGGCGGTGCACGCCTGGCAGGATGCCGGCGTGGCCCAGGGCGGCAGCGCCATTGAAGCGCCGGCCGGTGTGCGCCACAAGGCGGGGCGCCAGTTGTACCTGGCCTACCTGCGCGATCCGGATGGCAACAAGCTGTGCGGTGTACACGTGATGGGCTGAGCGGCGCGCCGCGCGCGCGATAACACGCCGCACCTGTCCGCGGGCTGTCGTTGCAACCCCGCACTTCATCCTGCGTCCACTGCCGTTCATGCAGACTCGGTCGGCTAATCCCTGATCGACCGGAGATGGCTGCCGATGGAAGCACTGGAGCCTCAACACACCCCGGTGCGCACTCTCCGGCCCGTCTTCGCCTTCGCGGCGATCGTTGTCGTTGCCTTCGCACTGTTCGTCAGCCTGTTCCCGCTGGGGGCCGGCCGCCTGCTGCTGAAGGCGCAGGACTGGGCCGCACTCAACGTCGGCTGGTACTACCTGCTGGCGATGACCCTCTACCTGGTGTTCGTGGTGGGCGTGGCGCTGTCCAAGTACGGCGGCATCAAGCTCGGCGCCGACCACGACGAGCCGGAATTCAGCTATCTCTCGTGGGCCGGCATGCTGTTCGCCGCCGGCATCAGCATCACCCTGTTCTTCTTCTGCGTTTCCGAGCCGCTCACCCATTACCTGCAGCCGCCGCAGGGCGATGCCGCTGCTGGCGAGGCAGGCGCGCGGCAGGCCATGCAGCTGCTGTTCCTGCACTGGGGCCTGCATGGCTGGGGCGTGTTCGCGCTGGCGGCCATGGCGATGGCCTACTTCGCCTATCGCCACAACCTGCCGCTGGCGCTGCGCTCGGCGCTGTACCCGCTCATCGGCAAGCGCATCAACGGCCCCATCGGCTACACCGTGGATGCACTGGGCATCGTCGCCACCGTGTTCGGCATCGGTGCCGACATGGGTTTCGGCGTGCTGCACCTCAACGCCGGCCTGACCCACCTGTTCAACGTGCCGCACTCCAACCTGGTGCAGATCCTGCTGGTGGCCAGCATGATGGGCGCCGCCGTGGCGGTGGCCGTGTCCGGGGTGGAGAAGGGCGTGCGCTGGATGGCCAACATCAACATGCTGCTGGCCATCGCGCTGGTGCTGTTCATGCTGTGCGCCGGCCCCACCCAGTACCTGCTCAGCACGCTCATGCAGAACCTGGGCGATTACCTGGGCAGCGTGGTCGGCAAGAGCTTCGACGTGTACGCCTATGGCGGCCGCCCGCAGTGGCTCGGTGGCTGGACGGTGTTCTACTGGGCCTGGTGGATCGGCTGGGCGCCGTTCGTGGGCCTGTTCATCGCGCGCATCTCGCGTGGCCGCACCATCCGCGAATTCGTGTTCGGCGTGCTGCTGATACCGCTCGGTTTCACCCTGGCGTGGCTGTCGATCTTCGGCAACAGTGCGCTGGACCAGGTGCTGCACCATGGCCAGCAGCAGCTGGCACAGCTGGCGGTGGATGATCCGCCCACGGTGCTGTACGCGCTGCTGGATGGCTACCCATGGAGCCGGGTGGTGATTGCGGTGACCGTGCTGGTGAGCTTCATCTTCTTCGTGACCTCGGCCGATTCGGGCGCTGTGGTGCTGTCCACGCTGTCCTCGCACGGCGGTGCGCCCGAGGACGACGGCCCGCGCTGGCTGCGCGTGTTCTGGGGTACCGTCATCGCGGTGCTCACCGCAGGCCTGCTGCTGGCCGGCAGCATCGATGCGCTGAAATCGGCGGTGGTGCTGGCATCGCTGCCGTTCTCGGCGGTGCTGCTGCTGATGATGTGGGGCCTGACCCGCGCCTTCAGTGACGAATCGCACCGCGAACGCGCGCAGCAGTTCCGGCCATCACCGCTGATCGGCGATGACCGCCACCACCAGGGCTGGCGCCAGCGCCTGAGCCAGGCCATGCACTTCCCGGTGCGCGACCAGGTCTACCGCTTCATGGACGATACGGTGAAGCCGGCGATGGAAGCGGTGGCCGAGCAGCTGCGCGGGCAGGGCTGGGATGTGGCCACGCGCTTCGAGGCGGGCGACATGGAACTGTCGGTCAACCACGGCGAGCAGCAGGATTTCCTGTACCGGGTGATCCTCAGCGGCTACCTGACCCCGTCCTTCGCCGCCCAGCAGCTGCGCA
Organism: Stenotrophomonas sp. PFBMAA-4; assembly: GCF_030053215.1. Lineage (NCBI taxonomy): Bacteria > Pseudomonadati > Pseudomonadota > Gammaproteobacteria > Lysobacterales > Lysobacteraceae > Stenotrophomonas > Stenotrophomonas sp. PFBMAA-4. The sequence continues at coordinate 47,076 of NZ_JASGBW010000014.1, forward strand.
ACCAGCGCTACTACCGCGCCGAAGTGCATCTGTTCGAAGGCAGCCAGGATTACGACCTGGTGGGCTACAGCCGCAAGCAGATCATCAACGACATCATCAGCCAGTACGAACGGCACCTGCAGTTCCTGCATCTGAGCCGTTGATGGGTGGGTGCGGACCGTTGGTCCGCACCTCCGTGTAGAGCCGAGCCCACGCTCGGCTCCACCCTCGAGCGATCAGACCCGCAGCAGCACCTTGCCGCCGCGCCCCGGCTGCGCGCTTGCGGTGGCCGCGGCCTGGATGTCGTCCAGCGCGAAGATGCCGTCCACCGGCAGGGTCAGCTCGCCGCTGGCCGCGCGCTGCAGCAGTTCGCCCACCAGCCGGCGCTTGTCTTCCACCGGCATCGCCTGGCTGACCTTGCTGCCCCAGAAGCCCTTCACCGTGGCTTCCTTGTAGATCAGCCCGCTGGCGGGAATGCGCATCGCCTCGCCACTCATCACGCCGAACGAGACCAGGGTGCCGTGCAGGCCGAGCAGCTCCACCAGGTCGGCGCTGGCATCGCCACCGATGGAATCGACCGCAGCGGCTGCCTGTGCCTCGCCCGTGGCCGCGCGCACGCGGTCCTTCCAGCCGTCCTGCGACGTGTCGAATACGTGGTCGATGCCGAGTGCCTGCAGCTGCGCGACCGCCTTGGCATTGCGCACCAGGTTGGCCACGTTGACCCCGCGCGCGCGCGCCAGCATCGCCAGCGACTTGCCGACGGCGCCGTTGGCGGTGTTCTGCACGATCCACTGGCCGGCCTCGACGTGCAGGAATTCCAGCAGCATCAGGGCGCTCAGCGGCATTGCGATCAACTGTGCCGCGGTTTCATCGGCGATGGCGTCCGGCATCGGGATGACCATGCGCGCCGGCGCGATGAACGCTTCGGCCCAGGTGGCATGCACCGACGCAGCGGCGACACGCTGGCCGACCTGCAGGCCCTGAACGCCTTCGCCGAGAGCATCGACCACGCCCAGTGCTTCGCTGCCGCCTACTGCCGGCAAGGTCGGCTTGTAGCCATACAGGCCGCGCACGGTCAGCAGATCGTGGTTGTGGATGGAGGCAAGCGTGGTGCGGATGCGTACCTCGCCGGGGCCGGGCTCGGGCAGGGCGACATCGGCGATGGCAAGGACGGTGGCGGGATCGCCGAAGGCGGTGTACTGGGCAGCACGCATGGGGGACTTCCGGTTGAAAAGGAGGTTGTAACCAACTGGGGATGGCGGCGCCGTGGACAAGGCGCCGGTGGTGCAACACGGCATCCTGCGACGGATCGTCGCGGCATGTCGTGATTACCGCATCTTGTGTTGACGGCTCGATTCATCCCCACTATGTTGTGGCCGTCACCCCCGGTCAGCCGCCGCCGCCGGACATGCAGCAAACGTCCCGCGGCCCGCCCCTGAAGGCTTGCCGTGTCGACGCGGCCGCCATCGTGCGGACACAGGTCGCCCCCACGGCCCGGATACCGGCCGCAGGCGCAGGCTATCGCCGACGACCTCGTGTTCCCGCGCTTTGGCATACATCCCCGATCGCCCCGTGCGCCGGTATCGCGTGCAGGGCCGCCATGGCATCGACCGCCACCGCGCGTGCGAGCCTGGAGTTCCACCACCATGACCGACAACACCTACCGCACGGCCGATCTGGCCGGCGCCGGCGACGCTTTGCGCGCTGCGGGCGAGCACGTGCCGACCTGGATCACCAAGGAAGCGGGCAACCGCCGGCTGCCGTTCGACGCCGGACGCCTGCAGCGCAGCATCGACAGCGTGCACGCCGAGTTCCCGCAGCTGGACGTGGGCGACTACCGCCGCGTGGTGCAGGCGATGGTCGAGCGCAAGCCGAGCATCAGCGCCGATGACCTGGTGGACCTGCTGATCCGCGAGGCCGAATCGCGCGTGGACCTGGTGGCGCCGGAGTGGGAGCAGTTTGCCGCGCGGCTGTACCTGCGTCGGCTGTACAAGCGCGCCAGCCGCAACCGCTTCTACGATGTCAGCCTGAAATACGGTTCCTACGTGGGCCTGCAGGAAAGCCTGGCCGACCGCGGCGTGTACAGCAACGACATCCTGCGCTGCTATTCGAAGGACGAACTGCAGCAGGCCGGCCAGATGATCGAGCCCGAGCGCGACCGCCTGTTCGCCTACAACGGCCTGTACCTGCTGGCCACGCGCTACCTGGCCAGCGACCGCAGCCGCGAGGTGTACGAACTGCCGCAGGAGCGCTGGCTGACCATCGCGCTGTACCTGATGCAGGACGAGAAGCCCAGGGAGCGTCGCATGCAGCTGGTGGGCGAGGCGTACTGGGCGCTGTCAAACCTGTACATGACGGTGGCCACGCCGACCCTGGCCAACGCCGGCAAGGTCGGCGGGCAGCTGTCCAGCTGCTTCATCGATACGGTGGATGACAGCCTGCAGGGCATCTATGACTCCAACACCGACATCGCCCGCGTGTCCAAGCACGGTGGCGGCGTGGGTGCCTACCTCGGCTATGTGCGCAGCAGCGGCGCGCCGATCCGCGGCGTGCCCAATTCCTCCGGCGGCGTGGTGCCGTGGATCAAGCAGCTCAACAACACCGCCGTGTCGGTCGACCAGCTGGGCCAGCGCAAGGGCGCGGTGGCGGTGTATCTGGACATCTGGCATCGCGACATCGAGGCCTTCCTCGATCTGCGCCTGAACAATGGCGACCAGCGGCTGCGCGCGCATGATGTGTTCACTGCGGTCTGCGTGCCTGATCTGTTCATGGAGGCGGTGGAGCGTCGGGCCGATTGGTACCTGTTCGACCCGCACGAGGTGAAGCAGGCCAAGGGTTGGTACCTGCAGGACTTCTACGATGAGACGCGGGGTGCCGGCAGCTTCCGCGACCGCTACGCCGAACTGGTGAGCGACGAACGCATCAGCCGCCGCACGGTGCGTGCCATCGATCTGTTCAAGCGGATCATGGTCAGCCAGCTGGAGACCGGCAACCCGTTCCTGTTCTACCGCGATGAAGTGAACCGCAAGAACCCGAACAAGCACGCGGGCATGGTCTATTCCAGCAACCTGTGCACCGAGATCCTGCAGAACATGAGCCCGACGCGGATGATCCAGGAGATCGTCAGCGGCGACCAGATCGTCACCACGCGCCGCGCCGGCGATTTCGTGGTCTGCAACCTGTCCTCGATCAACCTCGGGCGGGCCATCACCGCACCGGACGATCTGCTGGCCAAGGATGTGCTGGAGCGGCTGATTCCCATCCAGGTGCGCATGCTCGACAACGTCATCGACCTCAATGCACTGCCGGTGCCGCAGGCCACCATCACCAACCGCAAGTACCGCGCCATCGGGCTGGGCACCTTCGGCTGGCATCACCTGCTCGCGCAGCAGGGCATCCAGTGGGAGACGGCAGAGGCCGAGACGCTGTCGGACACGCTGTTCGAGCGCATCAACTTCCTGACCATCCAGGCCAGCCTGCAGCTGGCGCGCGAAAAGGGCAGCTACCCGATGTTCGCTGGCAGCGACTGGCAGACCGGTGCCTATTTCCGTGACCGCCGCTACGAAGGCGCCGCCTGGGACAGCCTGGCCCGCGACGTGGCCACGCATGGCCTGCGCAACGGCTGGCTGCTGGCGGTGGCGCCGAACATGAGTACCGCGCAGATCGCCGGATCCACCGCGTCGATCGACCCGATCTACAGCGCGTTCTACTACGAGGAAAAGAAGGACTTCCGCCGGCCCGTGGCCGCGCCGGGGTTGTCGCTGGAGACGTGGCCCTACTATGAGAAGGGCGCCTACAAGGTCGACCAGTTCGCCAGCGTGCGGCAGAACGCCCGCCGCCAGCGCCACGTCGACCAGGCCATCAGCTTCAACCTGTACGTGCCCAGCACCATCCGCGCCAGCACGCTGCTGGAGCTGCACCTGAGCGCGTGGCGCGAGGGCCTGAAAACCACCTACTACGTGCGCTCCAACGACATCGACATCAGCGAATGCGAGTGGTGCTCCAGCTGATCGCTGGGACTGCTGTAGAGCCGAGCCCATGCTCGGCTCAAGCGCATCGCAGCCGAGCGTGGGCTCGGCTCTACACATGCAACGCATGCAATCCGAAGGCAGACGACCATGGCAACCCCCCTCGACCGCATCAAGATCCTCGAACCGCGCCATCCCAACCGCAGCACCGGCATCATCAACGGCCGCACCAGTGGCATCCTCAACTGGAACGACATTCCGTACCCGTCGTTCTATCGGGCCTACAAGGAGCTGTCGACCAACTTCTGGATCCCCGACGAGGTGGACATGAAGCTGGACGCGCGCCAGTACGGCGAGCTGTCCGGGCGCGAGAAGAATGCCTATGACTCGATCATCGGCCTGCTGGCCACGCTCGATTCGCCGCAGACCCGCTTCATCTACAACGTGGCCGAGTACATCACCGACCCGGCCGCCCATGCCAACGCGGCGATCATCGGCCAGCAGGAAGTGATCCACAACGAGAGCTACAGCTACGTGCTGGCCTCGATCACCGACCTGCCCAACCAGAACCGCGTGTTCGAACTGGCGCGTACCCATCCGACCATCATCAAGCGCAACGCGCCGATCATGGGGGCGTATGACGATTTCATGCGCGAGAAGACCGCCGAGACCCTGCTGAAGTCGCTGATCCAGTCGTCGATCCTGGAAGGCATCAACTTCTATTCCGGCTTTGCGTACTTCTACAACATGGTCCGGCAGAACCGCATGACCGGCACCGGCAAGATCATCAGCTTCATCAACCGCGACGAGCTGGCCCACACCAAGTTCATCAGTGAGCTGATCCGCGCCATCATCGGCGAGAACCCGGAGCTGCAGACCAACGAGCTGACGGCGTATGTGCACCAGGCCTTCGAGCACGCCATCGAGCTGGAAACCCAGTGGTCATCGGAAGTGCTGGACGGCATCGACGGCATCGACGTCGAGGAGATGACCCGCTACGTGAAGTACCGCGCCAACAAGATGGCCGGCATGCTGGGCATCGAGCGCCTGTACAGCGACACCACCGACAACGTGATGCCGTGGATCAAGGCCTACGCAGACAACTTCACCGAAACCAAGACCGACTTCTTCGAGATGCGCAATGCAAGTTACAAGAAGACCAACGTCGACAACGGCTTCGACGACCTCTGAGCCGGGCGCGGCGCTGCGCATCCTGCTGGTGGTGGCCTCGCTGAGCGGCAACACCCGCGAGCTGGGCCGGCACATCCAGGCGCGCTGCCAGGCGGCCGGGCATGTGGTGCACTGGCAGGAGGCCGATGACCTGCGCGCCGCCGCGCCGCTGGCCGCCGATGAAGCCGACCTGGTGCTGCTGGGCTGCTGGACCGACAACGCCGGGCGGACGCCCTCGGAGATGAAGGCCTGGGTGGCTGGCATCGCCGAGCGCGGCCAGCGCCCACGCCAGCTGGCGGTGTTCGGGACCGGCGAAACGCAGTGGGGGCAGGAGTACTACTGCGGCGCCGTGCACCGGTTGATCCGTTACTTCAACAGCAGCTACCCGCCGCTGGAAATCGAACAGATGCCGCATGGCGAACGCCACGCCGCGGCCATCGATGCCTGGACCGATACGGTCCTGGCCCACTACAGGAGCACCTGCGATGCAGATCATCGACGCCACCACGCCTGAGCAGTTCCAGCAGCTGCTGGCCGAGCACCCGCGGGTGCTGGTGGATTTCCACAAGGACCAGTGCCCGGGGTGCCGGATGCTGGAGATGTCGCTGCACCGCGTGGCCAACAGCGTGGCAGGGCAGGGCACGACGCTGCTGCGCGTGCAGCTGGAGGTGCTGGGCGAAGCGTTCTTTCGCGAACTGGGGCTGCGGCAGACGCCGACGCTGTCGTTGTTCCGCGATGGTGACGAGCGCCAGCGCCTGCCAGGATTCCAGTCGCCGCAGCAGATAGAAGCCGCGATCGCGATGCATCTGTAGAGCCGAGCCCATGCTCGGTTGCCTGTCGCGCGGTGCGTGATGAGGCGCCATCCACGCATGGCGTGGATCTACTGGGGCCACGCTCCCTTTCGTTACGCGCCGGCGAAGGTATCCACCAGCAGCTTCACGTTCAACATGACGATCACCACGGCGATCACCCAGGCGATGCTGCCCAGCCAGCGCGGGGCCACCAGCGCGCCCATCGTGGCCTTGTCGGTCACGAGCCGTACCAGCGGAATGATTGCAAACGGCAGCTGCATCGACAGCACCACCTGGCTCAGCACCAGCAGCTTCACCGCGCCCTGGTCCCCGAACAGCAGGATCACCACCACCACGGGGATGATCGCCAGCGCCCGGGTGATCAACCGGCGCAGCCACGGGGGCAGGCGCAGGTGCAGGAACCCTTCCATCACGATCTGACCGGCCAGGGTGGCGGTCACCGTGGAATTCAGGCCTGAAGCGAGCAGGGCCACCGCGAACAGGGTCGAGGCCAGGCCTACGCCCAGCATCGGTGCCAGCAGCTGATGCGCCTGCTCGATGTCCTCCACGTCGAACCGGCCGTTGGCATGGAAGACGGCAGCCGCCAGGATCAGGATGCTGGCATTGATGAACAGGGCCAGGGTCAGCGCGATGGTGCTGTCAGTCACCGCCCAGCGCAGTGCGCTGCGACGCCCTTCATCGGTGCGTGGATACGCGCGCGTCTGCACGATGGACGAGTGCAGATAGAGGTTGTGGGGCATCACCGTGGCACCAATGATGCCGATGGCGATGTACAGCGCATGCGGATCGGTGACCACCTGCGTGCGCGGGATGAAGCCGCCCAGCACCTCCATCACCGGCGGCGCGGCCAGTGCGATCTGCACCAGGAAGCAGCCGAAGATGATCATCAGCAGGGCGATGACGAAGGCTTCCAGGGCGCGGAAGCCGCGGTTCATCAGCAGCAGCACCAGCAGCGTGTCCAGTGCGGTGATCACCGCGCCCCACAGCAGTGGCAGGTCGAACAGCAGCTTCAGTGCGATGGCGGTGCCGATCACCTCGGCCAGGTCGCAGGCGATGATCGCCGCTTCGCACAGGCCCCACAGCGCGAGGTTTACTGGTTTGGGATAGCGCGCGCGGCAGGCCTGGGCCAGGTCCATGCCGGTGGCGATGCCCAGCCGCGCCGACAAGGCCTGCAGGATCACTGCCATCAGGTTGGAGATGAGGATGACCGACAGCAGCAGGTAGCCGAAGCGCGAGCCGCCGGCCAGGTCGGTGGCCCAGTTGCCCGGGTCCATGTAGCCGACCGAGACCATGTAGCCGGGGCCGATGAAGGCCAGCAGGCGGAACCACCAGTGGCCCTTTTCGGGTACGGCCACCGAGGCGTTGAGCGCGCCGAGACTGGCTGCAGGGGCGGCCGGGGAGTCGGTGGGCGCGACGGTATTCATGGCTGCAATATAGCCACTGCTATATCCATTAGCAATGTGAAACAATCGTCTTTGCTGCGTCACTGGTCCAGAATTCAGGTTCAGATCCGGAATACCTCGGCAGGACAGGCACACGCGTGGGCAAGACAGGCGCTTCGACATCGGCAAAGACCCCCCCCTTGATCGAGGCCGAGCGCCAGGTCGAGAGCTTCCGGCAGGTGCGCGAGGCACACCGGATGGAGCTGGTCGAGGACTACGTGGAGCTGATCTCCGACCTGCTGGCCGATGGCGGCGAGGCGCGCCAGGTCGACATCGCTACCCGCCTGGGTGTGGCGCAGCCGACGGTAGCGAAGATGCTGCGGCGCCTGGCCCGTGATGGCTGGGTGGTGCAGCGGCCGTACCGGGGCGTGTTCCTGACCCCGGAAGGCGAGGCGCTGGCCCATGCCAGCCGCGAGCGGCACCAGACCGTGGAGCGCTTCCTGCTGGCGCTGGGCGTCGACCCGGACACGGCGCGACGCGATGCCGAGGGCATCGAACACCATGTGAGCGAGCAGACCCTGGCGCTGTTTGAAGCGTTCGTGCGCAAGGCCGAGGGCGGGGCGGGCTGAGGTTTTGGCAGAGGCGGTAGTGCCGGCCGCTGGCCGGCACAGTAGATCCACGCCGTGCGTGGATGAATTCATTCGGTATCTGACAGATTTCATCCACGCATGGCGTGGATCTACCTGCCGCGGCGGAACGCGGCCGGGCTGCGGGCGCCGACGATGATCATGCGGATCATCGTGGAAATCTGTTCGACCAGCTCCGGGTCTTTCTCCGGCGGCTGGTCCATCGCGGTGGCGCCCATGGCAAACACCAGGCGGGTGATGGCGGTGGCCACCAGTTCCGGCTTGTAGAGCTTGGCGCCGTCCAGCGCGGCCAGGCGCACCAGGTCGTGCTGCAGCTCTTCTTCGAAATAGTGCAGTTCGCGTTCAACCGCGTGCTTGAAATCATCCGAGCCCACCGCGCCTTCGCGCAGCAGCACGTGCAGCAGCTTGTCGTCTGCGCGCAGCTGCTCCATGAAGGTTTCCACCGATACGCGCACGACGCTGGTCGCACTGGACGTGGCGCGCTGGCGCGCTTCACCGATGATCGTGCGCAGTGAGCGGCCGGCCACGTCGATAAGCGCCACGGCCAGTTCGTCCATGTCGCGGAACTGCCGGTAGAAGCTGTTCGGGGCAATGCCCGCTTCGCGCGCGACTTCGCGCAGGCTCAGCGTGGACAGGCTGCGGTGCGGGCCGATCAGTTTCAGCGCGGCGGCCAACAGATCCTCGCGGCTCACCGTACGGCGGGCCGGGCTGTTGGCATCTTCGGGCGGCGACAGAACTGTGGCGGCGGCCATGGCACTTCCGGAGGGGCAAGGCTGAATCATACCCAATCCGGAGCAATATACACATGTATACACAGGTGTATGTGCGGCCGTATAGTGCGCCCATGAGCGCTGTGATCCGTCCCTCCCTGTTTTCCCCGTACCGCTGGCTGTCGCCGTCGCTGTTCGATTTCTGGGCGGGCCAGCTGAATCCGTTGTGGACCCTGCGCGAGCCCCTGGCCCGCCTGGTCCGGCGCGAGCCGGCCGGCGAGGGCGCCGCCACCCTGGTCCTGCGCTGCAACCGGCACTGGGCCGGCATGCGCGCCGGCCAGCACATCACCCTGGGCGTGGAGCTTGAAGGGCGCGTGTTGCGCCGCAGCTACAGCCCGACCGCGCTGGGTCGCCGTGAGCTGGCCATCACCGTCAAGGCGGTCGAGGGCGGCGCCATCAGCCAGCATCTGGTCCACCACGCCAAGCCGGGCGATCTGTTCCGCCTGGATGCGGCCTTTGGTGACTTCCACATGCCCGCCGCTGCCCCGGTGCTGCTGCTGGCCGCCGGCAGCGGCATCACGCCCATGCGCAGCCTGCTGCGCGAGGCCTGCCGCCGCCCGCTGGCCGCGCCGGTGGACCTGTTCTACTGGGAACGCAACGCCGCCGCGTTCCAGTTCCGTGAGGAACTGCAGGCGCTGGCCGCGGCCACCCCGAACCTGCGCGTGCACCTGCTGACCACCCGCGAAGGCGAGGTGCCGGCCGCGCGCGTCACCACCCATTCGCTGGCCGTGCCCGGCGACGACACCCCGCTGGCCCAGCGCCACGTGCTGGCGTGTGGCCCGGATGGTTTCGTGGCGGCTGCACGGCAACGCCTGGTGCACCAGGTGGCCGGTTTCCAGGCCGAGGCCTTCACCCCGCCGGCACCGCTCGGCGATGCCGACAGTGCCGGCGAGATCGCCCTGACCCTGGCCCGCAGTGGCCGCCAGCTGAAGGTCGCGCGCGGCCGTTCGCTGCTGGAAAGCCTGGAAGCGCAGGGCATCAAGCCCAAGCACGGCTGCCGCATGGGTATCTGCAACAGCTGCACCTGCGACCGCGTCAGTGGCACCACCCGCCACCTGCGCACCGGTGAAATGCAGTCCGAAGCGGCGCAGCCGGTGCGGATCTGCGTGAGCGCACCGACCACCGACCTGACTTTGGATCTCTGAGGACCTGCTGCCATGACCCGCGCTTCCGACCGTGCCCTGAGCCCCGCCGAGATGAACGCCTTCGGTGCCGAGCTCGACGCGATCCGTGACCGTATCCTGGGCAGCCTCGGCGCGTCCGACACCCGCTACATCCGCCGCGTGGCCGCCGCCGTGCGCTGGTCGGGCGTGCTGGGCCGTGGCCTGCTGTTCCTGGGCGCGTTCTCGCCGCTGTTCTGGGCGCCCCTGCTGTGGCCGGCCTGCATCGCCGGCACCCTGCTGCTGGCGCTGGCCAAGATCCTGGAGAACATGGAGCTGGGCCATAACGTGATGCACGGCCAGTACGACTGGACCGGCGACCCCAAGCTCAACGGCAACACCTATGAGTGGGACATCGTTGCCACCGGCGACAACTGGCGCAAGACCCACAATTTCCGCCACCACACCTACACCAACGTGCGTGGCATGGACGATGACATCGGCTACGGCCTGCTGCGCATCTTCCCGGAACAACGCTGGTCGCCGTTCTACCTGCTGCAGCCGATCATCGCGCCGATCTTCGCGCTGCTGTTCCAGTGGGGCGTGGCTGCACAGGACCTGCGCCTGGGCCGCTGGTTCAAGGGCCGCATCAGCAGCCGTGCGATGTGGCTGCAGACCCGCCCGGTGGCACGCAAGATGCTGCGCCAGGTGCTGAAGGACTACGTGTTCTTCCCGCTGCTGGCCGGCCCGTTCTTCCTGCCGGTGATGCTGGGCAACCTGGTCGCCAACGGCATGCGCAACGTCTGGACCTACGTGATCATCTTCTGCGGCCACTTCACCGCCGAATCGGAAACCTTCCCGAAGGAATGCCTGCGCAATGAATCGCGCGGCCACTGGTACCTGCGCCAGCTGCGTGGTTCGTCCAACATCAGCGGTGGCTTCATCATCAACGTGCTGTCGGGCAACCTCAGCCACCAGATCGAACACCACTTCTACCCGGACCTGCCGGCCAACCGCTATGCGGCCATTGCCAAGGAAGTGAAGGACATCTGCCGCCGCTACGGCCAGCACTACAACAACGGCTCGCTGCCGCGCCAGTTCGCCCAGGTGGTCTGGCGCATCCTGCGCCACGCCTTCCCGAGCAAGCCGCGCCGCCTGCCGATGCCGGACATCATGCCGGCACCGGCGCCCGCCAACGCGGGCTGAGGCCTTCAGCTGGCCTTGGCCAGCGCTGCTGCCGGCAGGCCGCCGTCCTTCGGGGCGCGGTCCAGCCGGCGCAGGAACACCTGCATTTCCTTGCGCGCCTGCTGGTCGCCCTTGCTGCCGGCCACGCTGAGCCCGCGCTGCCACGCTTCGCGCGCCGCCTGCGGCTGGCCACTGGCCAGCCAGGCCTTGCCGAGCAGCTTCCACGCCGCCGAATAGTGCGGATCCAGCGCCACGCACCGCGCCAGGTGAGTGGCCGCATGCACCGGCTGTCCGGCATCCAGCCAGCTCTGGCCCAGGCCGAAACGCAGCAGCGCGCTGTCCTTGCCGCTGGCCAGCAGGGTCTCCAGTGCTTCGATGTTCATGGCTTTACCTCGTGCAGGTGCTCAAGCGGCCCGGGGAGGAAGCGGCCGCGGTGGAACAGCAGGGGGGCGCCGCCGGCGTCGTGTGCGCCGATGATGCGTCCAGCCAGCAGCAGGTGGTCACCCACCGGCCACTGCGCATGGCGGCTGCAGTGCAGGTGGGCGACCGCACCGGCGATACGCGGGGGGTCATCGTGTCCGCCATCGAGCAGTGCCACATCCGTGAAGCGATCACGCACGGCCGGATCGGCGAAGCGCCGGGCCAGGGCTTCCTGGTGTGCACCGAGGATGCTGAGCGTGAAGCGCGTGGCACGCTGGAACACCCGCAGGCTCTGTGCGTGCAGCGCCAGGTTCCACAGCACCAGCGGTGGCTGAAGCGATACCGGCACGAACGAGTTGATGGTCAGCCCGTGCGGCGTGCCCCGTGCGTCGCGCGCGGTGACGATGGCCACGCCGGTCGGGTAGTGGCCCAGCAGCCGGCGCAGCGCGCGCGGCGGCAGGTGGACCGATGGGGCCGGCGCCGGGGCAGGGAAGACCCCTGCCCACGGCCCGGCGTAGGCAGCGCCATCGGCGTCCATCAGCCGTGTGCCTGGCGGTAGCGACGGCCGACCTCTGCCCAGTTGATGATGTTGAAGAACGCGCCGATGTAGTCGGGACGGCGGTTCTGGTAGTGCAGGTAGTAGGCGTGTTCCCAGACATCCAGGCCGAGGATGGGGGTGTTGCCGGACAGGCCCGCGGCGGCACCCATCAGCGGGCTGTCCTGGTTTGCGCTGCTCTCGACCTGCAGATGACCTTCGCGATCGCTGGTCAGCCACGCCCAGCCGCTGCCGAAGCGGGTCTGTGCAGCTTTGCTGAAGGCATCCCTGAAGGCCTCGAAACCACCGAGATCGCGCTCGATGGCTGCCGCCAGCCCGGCGTCCGGCATGCCGCCGCTTGGGCTGAGCACGGTCCAGAACAGGCTGTGGTTGGCATGGCCGCCGCCGTTGTTGCGCACCGCGCCGCGCACGGACTCGGGCAGCGCATCCAGGTCGGCAATCAGCGCTTCCACCGGCGTTTCGGCGATGCCGGCCTGTTCCAGTGCGGTGTTGAGGTTGTTGATGTAGGCCTGGTGATGCTTGCCGTGGTGGATCTCCATGGTGCGCGCATCGAAGTGCGGTTCCAGGGCGTCGTAGGCGTAGGGGAGGGCGGGAAGCGAGTACGGCATTGCAACAGTCTCCGTGGGGAAGGCCGGGGGCCTCGGGAGGACTGTTATCGCACCTCAACTTTGGTTGAGGTCAAGGGGGAATGGAAGGCGTGCGCTGTCAGCGCCTTGATTCTTTCCTTGGTGCAGGGGCGGATGGGTCAGCGCAGGACACGCCGTAACCCCCCCTCCGGGGTCCGGCCCAGCCGCTGGCGGCTGTGCGTTCGGGCGCTTGCGAAGCAGTGCTTCGCAGGCAAAGCGCCCTCACCCATGGGGGCTCCATGGCGCCAACGGTCCTGCGCTGACCCATCCGCCCCTGCCGGACAGTTTCATGCGCCGGCGCGGAGGCGGATTCAAAAGCAAAAGCAAAGCAGATTGGTAGTGCCGGCCGCTGGCCGGCAACTCAGCTATCCGTGATTGCCGGCCAGCGGCCGGCACTACCAACCGCTACGCTCGCCGGGCATGGCCCGGCGCTACCATTGATCAGCTCAACCAGCCCTTGCACGCGCTGTCGATCTGCTCGCCACAGGCCTGCTGCATGCGCTGCTGCAACCGCGCCAGTGTGTCCGCACCCTGGTGCTTGCTGCCCCAGGCCTTCAGCTGCACCGCCAGCCGTTCGAAACGCTGCTTCGTGCGCTGGTGGTAGCCCGACGGCTGTGCCTGCAGCTCGGCAATCAACGCGTCGGTGGCCTGCTCGATGCGCGGTGCATCGTCGGGAGCCAGGCGCAGCAGGCCCTCCACGTACAGCACGCCCCACTGCACGCGCGTGGCTGGGCCCTGTGCGCCTTCGTAGGCACGCTTCAACCACTCCAGTGCCCCCGCCGTGTCGCCGCGCTTCTCGGCCAGCTCAGCCAGTTCGGGCATGTAGTAGTAGGGCTGCTCGCTGCGCTTCAACTCGGCCAGCAGCAGGGTCTCGGCGCCGGCGTCGTCGCCGACTTCGCGCAGGGCATGGACCGCGCTGCTGATGGTGGCCTGGCGCGCATGCGCATCCGTGGCCGCAGCATCGGCAGCAGCCACGCGCTGCTTCACGCGCTGCACCAGCGCTGCGGGCAGCGCGCCTTCGGGCTGCTGCTGGCGGACCAGCGACACTTCGGTCAACGCACGCGACAGCGCATCGTCCGCACGATTGCCACGCTCGGCATCGGCGCGGTCCAGCGCCAGCAGCAACTGCTGGCCCAGCGTGTTGCTGCTGGCCGGGCCTGCGCTCGCCTGCTTCACCAGCGCAGCACCCGCATAGCCCAGCAGGTCGCGGTTGCGCCGCACTTCCGTGGGCTGTGCAAGCACCGCCTGCAGCAGCTCGCGCACTTCGGTCGGCGGCGTCGTCGGCTTCTCCGCGGTGGCCAGCGCCAACAGGGCGAAGCGACGCTGCAGGGCGGCATCGGGGGCGGCCTTGGCCAGCTGGCGCAGCACGTCGTCGGCCTTGCGCTGGCCGGCCAGGCGGTTGGCATCCACCTCCCAGCCGTAGTCACCCAGCACCTGCCAGTCCTCGGCGCCGAGCTTGCCCGGCGTGGACAAGGCCGTGGCCAGGGTCTCGGCTACCGCGCTGCGGCGGCTGGCGGCCACGGTGAGCGTACGGGTCAGCTCGGCCGCGTCGTTGCCGCCGGCCACGCGGGTGATCTCGTTTCGCTGCGGGTCCAGCACGATCAGGGTCGGGTAGCCGCGCACGCCGAAGCGCTCGCCCCAGGCCTGCGCACCTTCCTCGTCACCGTCCAGGTAGACCGGCACGAATTTGCCGGTCAGGGCGATGAAGGCGGGATCCTTGAACAGGCCGGCCTTCAGCTGGTTGCAGGGCGGGCACCACACCGCGCCCCAGTACAGCAGGACCGGCTTGCCGGTTTCGGCGGCCTCGTTGAACGCATCGTCGACATCGCCCTGGCGCCAGGCAATGGCCGTGGCCGGTGCGGCCTCGGCGGCCTTCGCGCTCGCTACCGGTGCCTGCGCAGGGGAACAGGCGCTCAGCGCGGTGGCCAGCAGCAACAAGGGAAGGGCAGCGCGCATCGGCAGCATCTCGAAGGAACGGAAGTGAAGCGCCATTGTAGGAACGCCGCCCGCCATCACTGATGCAGTTTGCTTATGTCCGGCTTGCTGCGTGGTATATGCCGCCGCTCAATGCGACGGGTGTACCTCCGCCGCGAGCAGCTCGGCCAGCCAGGTCATGAATGCCTCGACCCGCCGCGGCAGGTGGCGGCGTTGCGCATAGACCAGATTCACCGGCATCGGTTCGGCCAGGTAGTCGGGCAGTACTTCCACCAGGCGACCGTCACGCAGCGCCTCGCGTGCACCCATTTCCGGCACCTGGATGATGCCGAGGCCGGCCAGCGCGGCGGCGCTGTAGCCGTCGGCGCTGTTGACCGTGAGCGCGCCGCGCATCGGCCAGGTCTGGTAGCGCTGGCCATCGAAATACTCGAAGCCGGGCGAACGCTGGCCCAGCGTGCCCACGTAATGCACCAGCCGATGCTGGTCGAGGTCGGCCAGTTCGCGCGGCGTACCGTGGGCGGCCAGGTAGCCCGGGCTGGCCACGTTGAGGATGCGCATCTGCCCCAGGGGGCGCGCGATCAGGCTGCTGTCGTCCAGCGTGCCGACCCGCAGCACGCAGTCGAAGCCCTCGCGCACCACGTCCACGCGGCGGTCGGTGGCGCTCAGTTCGACCTCCAGCCCCGGGTGCAGGGCCAGGAAGGCCGGCAGCTGCGGGATGACCAGGTTGCGGGCCATGCCGCCGGGCATGTCCACCCGCAGGCGGCCGCTGAGCTCGCTGGTTTCGCGCCGGAACAGGCTCTGCAGTTCGTCCATGTCGTCGAGCAGGTCGTGCGCGCGCTGCTGCAGCTGGGCACCGTCGGCGGTGAGATGCACGCGGCGGGTGGTCCGGTGCAGCAGCTGCGTGCCCAGTTCGGCTTCGAGCCGGGCGATGGCCTGGGAGACGCTGGCCTTGGGCAGGCCCAGGCTGTCAGCGGCGCGGGTGAACGAACCCAGTTCGGTGACGCGCAGGAAGACGCGCAGGGTGTCGAGGCGGTCCATGGATTGTTCGCCCGGCTTGAACAGTAAAATCAGGATCGCGCGATTTATGCGCGCAGGCAATCCCAATAGTCTGGCCACACTTCCTCCCAGACAGGTGCCCGCCATGACTTCTCCTTCCCGCGTCGTCCTCATCACCGGTGGCAGCCGCGGCCTTGGCCGCAATGCGGCACTGGCCCTGGCGGCCGACGGTGCCGATATCGTGATCACCTATCGCTCGCAGGCCGATGCCGCTGCGCAGGTCGTGCAGCAGGTGCAGGCGCTGGGCCGCCGTGCGTTGGCGCTGCCGCTGGACATGGCCGACAGCTCGGTGTTCCCGGCCTTCGCCGCGCAGCTGCGTGACGCGTTGCAGGCGTGGGGTGTCACCGCACTGCAGGGCCTGCTCAACAATGCCGGTGAAGCGCTGTACGCACCGATCGCCGATACCACTGAAGCGCAGTTCGACCACGCCGTGGCCGTGCACCTGAAGGGGCCGTACTTCCTGACCCAGGCACTGCTGCCTCTGATCGCCGATGGCGGTCGCATCCTCAACGTTTCCAGCGGCCTGGCCCGCTTCTCGCTGCCGGGCAGCTCGGCCTACGCGATGATGAAGGGCGGTATCGAAGTGTTCACCCGTTACCTGGCCAAGGAGCTGGGTGCGCGCGGCATCAGCGCCAATACGCTGGCGCCGGGCGCGATCGAAACCGATTTCGGTGGCGGCCACGTGCGTGACAACGCGCAGGTGAACGCCATGGTCTCGTCGATCACGGCGCTGGGTCGCCCCGGCCAGCCCGACGACATCGGTCCGGTGGTGGTGGCGCTGCTGTCGCCGTCCACGGCCTGGGTCAACGGCCAGCGCGTGGAAGCCTCCGGCGGCATGTTCGTCTGACCGCTCGCGGGCGGCGTGTCATGGGGCGGCGAGGCTCAGCGGCTGGTAGACCAGTCCGTTGAACTCGCCGGCCTCGCCGTCGATCACGAAGCCGTAGCGCTGGTAGGTCGGCACCGCATTCAACGAGGCGCGCACGTTCATCGCCGGTGCGCGCAGCAGCGGCAGGACGGCGCGGAACAGGGCATGGCCGATGCCCTGGCCCTGGCAGGCAGGATCGACGAACAGCATCGCCAGGTGGCGGCCTTCCTTCAGTTCGACCACGCCGACCAGCCTGCCGTCCTGCTCGGCCACCAGGATGTGGTTGTCACCCTGCAGCCGCTCGGCGAATGCGCCGGTGGCAGCCACCTGCATGAAGGTCTGCACGCCCTGTGCGCTGAGCGACGGGGCGACGGCAGCTTCGAAGGCGGCGATGCAGATCGCGCTGATCGCGGGCAGATCGTCGGGGCGGGCCGGGCGGATGGCGTGCATGCAGTGTTCTTTCCATGATGACGTGCGGGCGCATTGCACACGATAAGCTCGCCGCATGAACCACTTCAATGCGGCCCATGCCCGGGTATTCCCACAGCGCGGCCTGAGCCTGGGGCTGATGACGCCGGTCGCCGCGAACGGCCTTGCCGACGTTGCGGAAGCGCAACGCATCGCACGCCTGGCCGACGATCTCGGCTTTGCTGCGCTGTGGACCCGCGATGTGCCGCTGATGGTGCCGCAGGGGCCTGATGCCACCACAAGTGCGCTGGATGATCCGTTCCTCTGGCTTGCGCTGCTGGCCGGTGCCACCACGCGCATTGCGTTGGGCAGCGCGGCCATCGTGTTGCCGCTGCGGCATCCACTGCACGTGGCCAAGGCGGCATTGAGCCTGGACCGGATCAGCGGCGGGCGCTTCGTGCTCGGCCTGGGTTCGGGTGATCGGCCGGAGGAGTTCGCGGCGTTCGGCGAAGACCTGGAGGGCAGGGCGGCCACGTTCCGCGAGCGCTGGGCAGTGCTGCGTGCGGCGTTGTCGCCGGACGACGGCGCGCGTGCGCGCGTGCGCGACGTGAGCGGTGGATTCGACGTGCTGCCAGCGCCCCACGCGCGCATCCCGATGCTGGTGGTCGGCACGGCGCGGCAGAGCCTGCAGTGGATCGCTCGCGAAGCGGAGGGCTGGGCCACCTACCACCGCGAAGAAGCAGCGCAGGAAGGGCGCATCGGGCTGTGGCAGCAGGCGCTGGCGCAGGGCGGTGGTGCAGCCAAGCCGTTCGTGCAGTCGATGCTGCTGGACCTGCAGGCCGATCCGCGCGCCCCGGCAGAAGCGCTGCCGCTGGGCCTGAAGGTCGGCCGCGATGGCCTGCGGGCTTATCTGCAGCGCGTGCATGCCCAGGGCGTGGGCCATGTGATGTTCAACCTGGCCGGCAATGGGCGGCCGGTGGACGAGGTGCTGCGCGAGATCGCAGCGGTAGGTGTCGACGTTGGCGGACACGCTGTCTGATTGCGCATTCGCCGGGCATGGCCCGGTGCTACCGGTAAACGCGTGCATCTGCGTATCATTCGCGTTTGATCCTGCTGCCGGAGCTGCGTGTGACCCGACGTAATCCCATGCATCCGACCGGGCGTGTGTTCGCCGTGGTCGCCTTCATCGAAGCGCTCACCTGGGCCGGGCTGCTGGCCGGCATGTGGCTCAAGTACGGGCCCTATGAGAACGTCGCTCTGGTCAAGGTGTTCGGTCCGCTGCATGGCGCGGCCTTCCTGGTCTACGTGGCGGTGACGCTGTTTGCCGCCGTCCGCCTGCGCTGGCCGTGGTGGGCCAGTGCGCTGGCGCTGCTGGCGGCCATTCCGCCGCTGGTCACCCTGCCGCTGGAATGGTGGTTCCGCCGCCGCGGCCTGCTGGAACTGCGCACCCTGCGCTGAGACGCTGCGTTACCCATGCGTTCAAGCGAATGGCTATCAAATGCAAATACGAGCCGTTATCATTTAAGGACGCCATCACCCCTGCCGGGGCGGCGCCTTCTTTAGAAACGGCTGGTGTTCCATGCATGCACGTCCCGTCGTCGCCGGTCTGCCGGCCCTGGTCCTTGCCGCCCTGATCGGGACCATGGCGATGATGTCGTTCGTGGCGGTGATCGGTCCGGTGGTGCGCCTGCTCGGCCTGTCCGAATGGCACGCCGGCCTGTCGGTCACCGCCGCTGGCGTGCTGTGGATGCTGGCCGCCCGTCCCTGGGGACGGCTGAGTGACCGCATCGGCCGCAAGCGCGTGCTGCTGCTGGCCATGGCTGCCTACACGGTGATCTACATCGGCCTGGCGGTGTTCATCGACGTCGCCCTGCAGGTGGTTCCGCCCGTGCTGGTCTCGGTACTGGTGCTGGTCGGCGCGCGTGGCTTGATCGGGTTGTTCTATGCGGCTGTCCCGCCCACGGCGGCGGCGTTGATCGCCGACCAGGCCCCCACCGGCCAGCGTGCGCAGTTCATGGCGCGGCTGGGCAGCGCCAATGCGCTGGGCATGGTGCTGGGCCCGGCTGCTGCGGGTTGGCTGGCCTACCGCAACCTTTCCCTGGCGCTGTACGTGGCGGCGCTGCTGCCGCTGTTGTCGCTGGCGCTGATCGCCTGGCGGCTGCCGGCCACGCCGCCGGTGGCCGCTGCACAGGCGCGTGCGCGCGCACCGATGTCGCGGCTCGATGCACGCCTGCGCCTGCCGCAGCTGGCGGCCTTCCTGGCAATGGTCTCGGTGACCATCGCGCAGGTCACCGTGGGGTTCTTCGCCATTGATCGTTTCGTGCTGGATGCCGCTGCGGGCGCGCGCATGGCCGGCATCGCACTCACCGCCGTCGGCGTGGGCCTGATCCTGGCGCAGGTGCTGGTAATGAAGCTGGAGGTGCATCCGCGCCGCTGGATCATCATCGGCGCCCTGATCGCCGGGCTGGGTTTTGCCGCAGTGGCGGCGGTGCAGCAGCCCTGGCAGCTGCCGGCCACCTACGCAGTGGCGGCGTTCGGCATGGGGTTCGTTTTCCCGTCCTTCCAGGCACTGGCCGCCGATGCGGTGGAGCCGCACGAACAGGGCGCGGCCGCCGGCACCGTCGCTGCCGCGCAGGGGCTGGGCATGGTGGCCGGCCCGATGCTGGGCACGGTGTTGTACCGCGCAGGCGCCAGCCTGCCGTATCTGCTGGTGGGCGTGCTGCTGTTGCTGCTGTGCGGCCTGGCCATGGCCCATCGCGCGAAGGAGACCGCATGAACGATTCGCTGATGCAGGGCGCGTGGCCGGACGCTGCGCCGACACCTGCCCACCACACCGACGAAGCTGCGCTGTTCCTGCTGCAGCACGCCGACCAGCAGATCCACGCACGCGGCTGCCGCGCAAGCTTGCCGACCGGCGCGCTGGCCAGCCTGGCCGAGCGCGTGCAGGCCTTCTTTGCCCAGCAGCGGGGTGGTCCGGGGCTGTTGGTGGGCGCCGTGCCGTTCGAGCCGCGTGCGGACGATGCGCTGTACCAGCCCGAACGCATGTTGCCGGGGCTGCACATGGCGCCTCTGCACGCGCCCGCCCTGCGCGGGGCATTGACCGCCGAGCCGACCGCGCAGGCCTACGCCGCTGCCGTGGCGACGGCCGTGGAGGCGATGCGCGCACCGTCGGCCACGCTGCGCAAAGTGGTGCTGGCGCGCAGCCTGGTGGCGCACACCGAGCAGCCACTGGCGCCGGACACGCTGCTGGCGCGCCTGGGTGCCGATCCCTCGGTGGCAACCTATGCCGTGCCGCTGCCGGTCGAACCCGGGCAGGCGCCGGCGTGGCTGGTCGGCGCGACACCGGAACTGCTGCTGCGCAAGCGCGGCGCCCAGGTGCTGTCGCATCCCCTGGCCGGCTCTGCCCGCCGCAGCAGCGATCCGGCCGAGGACCAGCGCGTGGCCCAGGCGTTGCTGGCTTCGCGCAAGGACCACGATGAACACCGCCACGTGGTCGAGGCCATCGTCGACGGCCTGGCCCCCTGGTGCCGTCGTGTCGAGGCACAGGCGCAGCCGGTGCTGCACGCTACCGCCAGCATGTGGCACCTGGGCACGCGCATCCATGCAACGCTGAAGGATGCATCGACGCCCGCCGCCACGCTGCTGGCCGAACTGCACCCGACGCCTGCGGTCTGTGGAACCCCGCGACAGGCCGCGCTGCAGCGCATCCGCGAACTGGAGCCGGTGCCACGCGGCTTCTACGCCGGCGCTGTCGGCTGGCTGGACGCGCAGGGTGACGGCGACTGGTACGTGGCCATCCGCTGCGCACGCCTGCAGGGCACGCAGCTGCGGCTGTTCGCCGGTGCCGGCATCGTCGCCGACTCGCAGCCGCAGGCTGAAGCAGCCGAGACCGGCGCGAAATTCACTGCCTTGTTGAACGCCCTGGGTGTGCACGACCCGGCGGCCCTGATCGAGCCCCAGCCATGAATCCCATTGAATCCGCTCGGCTGCCGCTGCAGCAGGCCTGGCCCGAAGCGCGCGTTGCACGCTATCGCGCTGCCGGCCACTGGCGCGGCGAGACCTTCCCGGCCTTCCTGCGCGAGCGGGCAGAGCAGTACGCCGATGACATCGCGGTGGTGGCCGGTGACGTACGCCTGAGCTACGCACAGCTGTGGCACGAAGCCGGGCGCATCGGCGCCGGCCTGCTGGGGCAGGGCCTGCAGCCGGGTGACCGGGTGCTGGTGCAGCTGGGCAACACCGCCGGTTTCATCACCACCGTATGTGGGCTGTTCCGTGCCGGACTGGTGCCGGTGTACGTACTGCCGGCCCACCGTCTCACCGAACTGGTCCACTTCGCCCGCAAGGCCGAAGCCAGCGCCTACATCACCACCGATGTGCACGAGGGCTTCGACCATCGTGGCCTGGCGCGCGCGCTGCAGGCGGAAGTGCCCGCCGTGGCGCGCGTGGTGATCGATGGCGAGGCGGACGGGTTCATCGCACTGGACGCGCTGCAGGGTGACCGCAGCCAGCTGCCGTCCGACCCGGACCCGCAATCGGTGGCGTTCCTGCAGATTTCCGGTGGCAGCACCGGGCTGTCCAAGCTGATCCCGCGCACCCACGACGACTACATCTACTCGTTCCGTGCCAGCAACGCGATCTGCGGCATCGACCGCGACAGCGTCTACCTGGTGGCACTGCCGGCGGCGCACAATTTCCCGATGAGCTCGCCGGGGTTCTTCGGCGCGCTGTACGCCGGCGCCCGCGTGGTGCTCAGCCCCGGCCCGGGCCCGGATGCGGCGTTTCCGCTGATCGCCCGCGAGCGCGTGACCTGCTGTGGCCTGGTGCCGCCGCTGGCGCTGCTGTGGGCGCAGGCGGCGGCCACCAGCGCGCACGATCTGTCCAGCCTGCAGGTGCTGCAGGTGGGCGGGGCCAAGCTGGTGCCGGAGGCGGCGCGAAGGGTGATCGATGGCCTGGGCTGCACCCTGCAGCAGGTGTTCGGCATGGCCGAGGGCCTGGTCAACTACACGCGGCTGGATGACCCTGAAGAACTGATCGTGGCCTGCCAGGGCCGTCCGATCAGCCCGGATGACGAGGTGCGCGTGGTCGATGACCACGACCAGCCCGTGGCCGAGGGCGAGGTGGGGCATCTGCTCACCCGCGGCCCGTACACCATCGGCGCGTACCACAACGATGAAGTGGCCAACGCACGGGCCTTCACCGACGATGGCTTCTATCGCACCGGTGACCGCGTGCAGCAGCTGCCGGGCGGCTACCTGGTGGTGCAGGGCCGGGCGGGTGACCACATCAACCGTGCCGGCGAGAAGATCTCCGCTGAGGAGATCGAGGACCACCTGCTGGCCCATCCCGCCGTATTCGACGCGGCGGTGGTGTCCATCCCCGATGACTACCTGGGCGAGCGCAGCTGCGCCTTCGTCATCCAGCAGGGCGAGCCGATCAAGGGCCCCGCGCTGAAGGCGTGGATGCGTGGCCGCGGCCTGGCGGCATTCAAGGTGCCCGACCAGGTGGTGTTCGTGGACAGTTTCGATACCACGGCGGTCGGCAAGATCAGCCGCCGTGAACTGCGCGCGCAGCTGCGCGCGCGTCATCTGCAACAGACAGGAGGAACGCGCTGATGGCGCTGCCCCGCATTACCCCGTACGCCTTGCCGACCGCCGCCGAACTGCCGGCACCACGCGGCCCGTGGCGCCCGCAGCGTGATCGCATCGCGCTGCTGGTGCATGACATGCAACGCTACTTCCTAGCCGCGTTCGACGCCGGTGCCGAGCCGCTGCAGCCGGCGGTGGCCAACATCGCGCGCCTGCTGGCGCACTGCCGCGCACACGGAATTCCGGTGTTCTACACCGCCCAGCATGGCGACCAGGACCGGCGCGACCGCGGCCTGCAGGCGGACCTGTGGGGCCCGGGCATGCGCCGCAGCGACGAGCATGAGCCGATCATCGATGCGCTGGCCCCGCAGGCTGGCGAACACGTGCTGGTCAAGCACCGTTACAGCGCGTTCCAGCGCAGCAACCTGGAAACCCTGATGCGCGTGCGTGGCCGCGACCAGCTGCTGGTCACCGGTGTGTATGCGCATATCGGCTGTACGGCCACGGTGGCCGAAGCGTTCCAGCGCGACATCGAAGCCTTCATCGCCGCTGATGCGGTGGCCGACTTCTCGCGCGCCGACCATGACCAGGCCCTGCACTGGATCGCACGCACCAGTGGCGTGCCGATGACCACCGAACAGCTGCTGGAGGTGCTGTGATGACCACGACGAACGACGTGCTGGACCTGGAACGCATGCGGGCCGACGTGGCACGCGTGCTCGACTGTGCGCCGGCCGACATCGGCGACGACGACAACCTGATGGACCTGGACCTGGATTCGATGCGCATGCTTGGCCTGGTCCTGGCCTGGGGCAACACCGGGCTGCCGCTGGAGTTCTCGCAGCTGGCCGAGCACAGCACGCTGCGCCAGTGGTGGGCGGTGGTGCAGACGCTGCAGGCGGCGCAGCAGGCATGAACGCCGCGGGGCTGGCGACGCCGGTAGCGCTGACCGAGGCGCAGTCGGGCCTGTGGTTTGCCCAGCGCCTGGCACCGGACAATCCTTCGTTCAATACGGCCCATGCCGTGTGGATCGAGGGTGCGCTGGACGTGGCCGCCTTCGTGGCCGCCGCCAACCAGGCCGCCGCCGAAGCACAGGCCCTGGCGCTGCGCTTTGCCGAGGGCGAGGACGGGCAGCCCCTGCAGTGGCACGACGCGGCCCACGTACCGCTGCTGGCACTGCACGATCTGTCCGCGGACGCCGATCCCGCCGCCTCGGCGCGGGCGGCGATGCAGGCCGACCGGCTGGCGCCGGTGGATCCCACCCGCGACCGCATCAGCCAGCAGGTGCTGTTTGATCTGGGGGGACAGCGTTGGGTCTGGTACCTGCGCGTGCACCACCTGGCTGCCGATGGCTATGGCATGGCGTTGTTCAGTGATCGCGTGTGTGCGCTGCACGCAGGCCGCGGCGGTGAACCGTTGCCGCCGCTGGCGGGCGTACTGGCCGATGATGCCGCCTACCGCAGTGATGTACGTCGCGAGCAGGCGGGCCAGTGGTGGCGCGAGCAGTTGCGGGGCGCACCGGCCGCTGCGGGCCTGGCCGGGACGGCGGCGGCGGGCAGCGATGCGCTGCGCTGGGTGCAGCCACTCGATGCTGCGTTCCGCGACCTGCTGCTGCAGACGTCGGTGCGCTGGCTGCAACCGTGGCCGGACGTACTGGCCGCGCTGTCGGCCGAGTACCTGCGGCGGATGAGTGCCGCCGAGGAAGTCGTGCTGGGCGTGCCCTACATGGGGCGGCTGGGCAATGCTTCGGCGCGGGTGCCGGCCATGGTGATGAACGTGCTGCCGCTGCGGGTGGCGGCGGGCGAGGGCAGCGTCGAGGCATTCGCGCGCGGTATCGGCCGGCAGCTGAGCCAGGGGCGCAGGCAGGGTCGCTACCGGGGCGAGCAGATGCGCCGCGATCTCGGCCTGGTGGGCGTGCAGCAGCGCCTGCACGGCCCACTGGTGAACGTGCAGCCGTTCTACAGGCCTCTGGCGCTGCCCGGCGTTGAGGCCACGCTGGAGGTGCTGTGCACCGGCCCGGTCGATGACCTGACCCTGGGCTTCCGTGGCGACGGACAGGCACTGCTGGATCTGGAGATCGAAGCCAATCCCGCGCTCTACAGCCTGGATGACGTGCAGGCGCACGCCGTGCGGCTGCAGCATTTCGTGTCAGCGGCACTGCAGGCGAACGACATCCGCGAGGTGCCGCTGGCGACGCCGGACGAGGCGCGGCGCGCCGTACACGGCTTCAATGCCACCGACCACGCGTTGCCGGCGACCACCCTGGTGCAGCTGCTGCTGCAGGGCATGGATCGCGATCCGCAGGCAACGGCCCTGGTGTTCGGCGATACCACGATGGACCACGCCACGCTGGAAGCACGCAGCTTCGCATTGGCCGCGCAGCTGCACGCGATGGGCATACGCCCTGGCGACATTGTCGCGGTAGCGCTGCCGCGCTCGCTTGAGCTGGCCGTCGCGTTGCTGGGCGTACTTCGCGCCGGTGCCGCCTACCTGCCGCTGGACCTTGCCCATCCGGATGAACGGCTGGCGCGCATCCTCGCATCGGCGCGGCCGGCCTGCGTGCTGGCCGAGGCCGACGTGCAGGCGCGGCTGGGCGATGTCACGCTGCTGCCGCCCTCGCAGTGGACCGCGCTGAGCTTCGCCGCGCCGTGGGCCGATCCGGCGCCGCGCGATGCGGCCTATGTCATCTACACCTCGGGTTCGACCGGTGAACCCAAGGGCGTAGTGATCGAACACCAGGCCATCGTCAACCGCCTGCTGTGGATGCGCGAGCACTACGGGTTCACCGCGGATGATCGCGTGCTGCAGAAGACCCCGGCCACCTTCGACGTGTCGGTGTGGGAATTCTTCCTGCCGCTGCTGTGCGGTGCCACCCTGGTGCTGGCCGGGCCGGACGCGCATCGTGACCCGAGCGAGCTGGCGCGGCTGATCCGCAGCCACGACATCACCACCGCGCACTTCGTGCCGTCGATGCTCGATGCCTTCCTCGCGGCACCGGCTTCAGAGGGCCTGCGCCTGCGCCGCGTGTTCACCAGCGGTGAGGCCTTGGACGCCACGCTGCGCGACCGCTTCCACGGCAGGGTGCAAGCGGAACTGCACAATCTGTACGGGCCGACCGAGGCGGCGGTGGATGTGAGCTGGTGGCCGGCCAGTGCCGGCGATCGCTCGCGGCCGGTGCCGATCGGCTTCCCGGTATGGAACACGCGCCTGTACGTGCTGGATGCACGCATGCAGCCGCTGCCGGTCGGCGTGGCCGGTGATCTGTACCTGGGCGGTGTGCAGCTGGCGCGCGGCTATCTGGGCCGCGATGACCTGACCAACGAGCGCTTTCTGGCCGATCCGTTCCTGCCCGGGCAGCGCATCTATCGCACCGGTGACGTCGCGCGCTGGCGCGGCGATGGCGCGGTGGAGTACCTGGGCCGCAGCGATCACCAGGTGAAGCTGCGCGGCCTGCGCATCGAGCTGGGCGAGATCGAGGCTGCGCTGCGCGAGCTGCCGGGCATGGACCGGGTGGAAGTGCTGCTGCGGCAGGATGCACCGGGCGACGCGCGGCTGGTTGCGTACGTGCCCTCTGCATCTGCCGACGCAGCGGTGCTGCGCAGCCATCTGGCCACGCGCGTGCCGGACTACATGCTGCCTTCTGCATTCGTCGGCGTGGATCATTGGCCGGTGACGGCTAACGGCAAGCTGGACCGTGGCGCATTGCCGAAGCCGCCGGACGAGCACGTCGGCGGACTGGCACCACGCACGCCAATGGAGCATGAACTGTCAGCGCTGTTTGCACAGGCGCTCGGTCGCACGACGCCCGTTGCGGTGGATGCGGACTTCTTCAGCTTGGGCGGCGATTCGCTCTCGGCGGTGCATCTGCTGCTGGCCATTGAACGGCGCTGGCGCTGCGACCTTGGCCTGGGCGCGCTGTTCGCGCAGCCGACGGTGGCCGCATTGGCCGCGCGCATCGCCGAGCCACCCGCGTCGGCCGACCACGCGCTGGGGCCGGTGATCGCACTGGCGACGGCGGAAAGTGCATTGCCGCCGCTGTTCGTGGTGCATCCCGCCGGGGGCATCGCCTGGAACTACCGGACGTTGGCGCTTGCGCTGCAGCCGGCGCGCACGGTCCATGGCCTGCAGTCGCCGGCCTTGGACCCACGGCAGGCCATGCCGTCGAGCATCGAGGTGATGGCCAATGACTACGTGCAGCGCATCGCCACCCTGCAGCCGCAGGGGCCGGTACACCTGCTGGGCTGGTCGGTGGGTGGCATCCTCGCCCAGGCCATGGCGGTGCGCCTGCTCGAGATCGGCCGCGAAGTGGGTGAGCTGGTGCTGCTCGATGCGTATCCGAGTGAATGCTGGCGGGCGGAGCCGGAGCCCGATGCCATCGCCGCGCTGCGTGCACTGCTGGCCATCGCCGGCCATGACCCCGACGCACATCCGGAACTGGACAGCCGCGAGCGCATCCTGGCCTTCCTGCGCCGTGGTGGCAGCGTGCTGGGCAGCCTGCCGGATGTGGTACTTGATGGCGTGGTGCGTGCGGTGACCGGCACCAATCGCTTGATCCGCGAGCATCAGCATCGGCCCTTCGACGGCACGCTGGTGCATGTGCGGGCAGGGCGCGACCACCAGGCACGGCCGCAGCTGCAGTCGGCGTTGTGGATGGCCCATGCACGCAGGGTGCAGGCACTGGAGGTGCCGTTCCTGCACGCCGAACTGACCGGCCGCGATGCGGTGGCACAACTGGCGCCGTGGTTGTCGACACGGCTGCGGCAGTGGGATGAACAACAGGAGATCGCAACATGCAGCTGAGCGGCTTTGAAGGACGCGTGGCGCTGGTGACCGGCGCGGCCGGTGGCATCGGCGCGGCCTTGGTACGGCTGCTGGCCGATGCGGGGTGCACGGTGGTGGCGACGGACTACCAGCGTCCAGCGGTGCAGGACGCGCGGGTACGGGCATTCGCGCTGGACGTGACCGACAGCGCGGCGGTGGATGCGTTGGTGGCGCAGGTGGAGGCGGGCGTGGGCCCAATCGCGCTCGCCGCCAGCGTGGCCGGCGTGTTGCATGTGGGCGAAGTGGCCACGACCGGCGATGAGGACTGGCGGCGCGTATTCGCGGTCAATGCCGATGGCGTGTTCCATGTCGGCCGCGCGCTGGCGCGGGTGATGTCACCGCGGCGCCAGGGGGCGATCGTCACCGTCAGTTCGAATGCGGCCGGCGTGCCGCGCCATGGCATGGCCGCCTACGCGGCATCGAAAGCCGCAGCGAACATGTTCACCCGCTGCCTGGGGCTGGAGCTGGCGCCGCTGGGCATCCGCTGCAACATCGTTGCCCCGGGTTCCACGTTGACCCCGATGCAGACCGGCATGTGGGACGACGCGCAGGGCGCCGAGCGCGTGATTGCGGGCAACCTGGACACCTACAAGGCTGGCATCCCGCTGCGCAAGCTGGCCACCCCGGAGGATATCGCCCATTCGGTGATGTTCCTGCTGTCCGAACAGGCCGGTCACGTGGCGATGAGTGACCTGTACGTGGATGGCGGCGCCACCCTGCGCGGTTGAGCGCCTGTAGAGCCGGCCGCTGGCCGGCAGTCGCGATCTGGTAGTGCCGGCCGCTGGCCGGCAACCGCGATCTGGTAGTGCCGGCCGCTGGCCGGCAACCTCGATCAGTTCCAGACAATTCCGAACCTCCGTCACGGCAGACCCCGACGTTCATCCCTCAACTGCCTGGCCCATGATGTGCCATGAGCAGCCATCGCCTCCGCCTCGGCCGCCGCTCGATCACTGGCCAGGCCTACGTTCTGACAACGACCACCCATCAGCGCCGCCGCCTCTTTGAAAGCGCGGCGGCGGCAGCCTGCGTCATCGAGCAGTTCCGATACATTGAAGAGAAGGGGCTGGTGCGGTCGTTCGCCTGGGTCGTCATGCCGGATCACGTGCACTGGATGTTCCAGCTGCAGGCGTCGGAGCTTGCTGACATCGCCCGCCGGCTGAAGTCATCCAGTGCGCTGGCGCTGAATCGACTGGCCGACCGGCGCAGTACGATATGGCAGTCAGGGTATTTCGATCACGCGGTGAGAGCCGAGGAGTCGCTGGTGAAGCAGGCGCTGTATATCCTGGGGAACCCGATCCGGGCCGGTCTCGCCAGGCAGATCGGCGAGTATCCGCACGCGTGGTCGATGTGGACGTAATGCCGGCCAGCGGCCGGCACTACCACGGCGCTAACTGTTGCATCGCGGGGCGGGAGGTAGCGCAGGACGCCGGCCGGCAACCGCAGCGAGGCGCGTGATAGTGAGCAGCTGCCGGCCAGCGGCCGGCACTACCGAGGCAACGGCCTAGACGCCGGTGCGGGGCTTGCGCGTGCGCTTGGGCTTTGCGGCATCGCCGCCGCTGGCGGCACCGTCCTGCAGCGCCTGCAGCCAGGACAGCGTGTCGATGTAGTCGATGAAGTGCCGCAGGTAGCCGGGGCTGGTGGCCTGCATCGTATCCAGCATGCGCTGCACCAGCACCGCCGAGTTCAACGGGCCGCCATCGGCGGGTGCCTCGGCACGCAGCGAGCGGCGCACCTGCAGTTCGCTGCGCAGCTCGGACCACTCGCGGCGCACCTGGTCCAGCATCGGCACCTGCGGGTAATGCGGCAGGCTGCGCGAGCCGGCGTCGAGGTCGCGCACCAGGCCGCGCAGATCTTCCAGCGGCGAGGATGGCTTACGTGCCATCAGCGGCCTTTGGCTTGGGGATCGGCGCGATTTCCACGCGGCGGTTGCGCGCGCGGCCGGCCTCATCGGCATTGGAGCTGACCGGCTGCTCGCTGCCGAATGCGGCGGCAAACACGGCATCGGCCGGTACGCCGTCGGCAATCAGCGTGCGGGTCACGGTCAGTGAACGCTGTGCGGACAATTCCCAGTTGTCGGCGAAGCGGCGGTTGCCATCGCGGATCGGCGCGTCATCGGTGAAGCCGCTGACCATCAGGATTTCTTCGCGCGTGCCCAGGTACGCCGCCAGGGGCGCCGCCAGGCTGCGCAGCAGCTCCTGGCCTTCCGGCTGCAGCTGGTCCGAATTGAGGGCGAACAGCACGCTGCCGCTGATGCCGATGCGGCCGTCCACCAGGGTCACCCGGCCGGCAGCCAGCGGCCCGGCCAGCGCCTGTTCCAGTGTCTGCAGGCGCTTGGCTTCGGCCTGGCGCTGCTTCACTTCCTGGTCCAGCCGCTGCGACAGCTCCAGCTGCACCGCCACCACGCCGACCAGGATCAGCACGAAGGCGCCCAGCAGCACCGACATCAGATCGCCGAATGCGGCCCAGATCGGGGCGTGCGAGCCGCCGTCGACCTCCAGTTCGTCACTCATGCGCTACCGGCCTTGCCACGGCGCGTGGCCAGCTGCTGCAGTTCTTCCATCACCTGCTTCTGCGACAGCAGACTGAGGTCGACCACCTCGCGTGCCTGCGCCACGTAGTAGGCCAGCTGCTCGTCGCTGCGGGCCAGCGAGGCGTCCAGGGCGCCGCCGATCTGTTCCAGGCGCCCGGACAGTTCGGTCGATGCGGCGCCGAACTGTTCGACGGCGGCGCCGAAGGTGCCGGCCAGCTGGCCGACCTCCGCTGCGCTGCCACTGAGGTGGCCGGCGATGCCGTCGAGCTTGCCGGTCTCGGCAGCAATATGGTCGGTGAAGCGGCTGCCGACGCGTTCCAGCAGCTCGGCCGAGCCGCCCACCAGTGCGTCCACGGCGCTGCGCTGTTCGTGGGAAGCGTGGTTGATCGCCTCCAGCAGGGTCTGCACGGTGGCCAGCAGGTGGCCGCGCTCTTCCAGCATGGCATTGTCGCGCACCAGGCTTTCAGACAGGGTGCTGCGCAGTTCGTTGATGACCTCGGCTGCGGCCTTGGGGGCGTCGGCGGCGGTCTGCAGCAGGGTGGAGACCTCTGCCAGAGTGGCGCTGGCCTGTGCGCGGCCGTTCTCGCCGATCTGCTGCGCCGTGCTGGCCAGGGTCGCGCAGACCTGCTGCTGGCGCTCGGCCAGGCCCTGCGCGATGGCTTCCAGTGCGCTGCTCCACTGCTGCAGGCGCTGCTCATCACCGGCCTGCAACTGCGACTGCAGGGCCACGTGTGCCTGCTGCAGTTCCGTGGCGACCGCATCCCAGCGCGCCTGGCGCTGCTGCTCGCGCGCATCCAGGCCCGCCTGCAGTTCTGCATGAGCGCTGGCGGCCGCAGCCTGTGCCGCCTGCCAGTGCTGCGAACGCAGTGCTTCGTGGTCCTGCAGCAGCGACTGGCTGGCACTGTGGCGCTCGTCCAGGGCCTGCAGCAGTGCCTGTGCCTGCGTGTCCAGCTGTGCGCCCACTGCCTGCAGCGACTGTTGCTGGCGTTCCAGCAGCGTGGTGTTCAGTGCGTGCTGCTGCTCGGCAGCACTGCGCCATGCGTCGGCCGCGCCAGCGGCATCGGCCTGCAGGCGATCGCTGATGCGTGCGATCAGCGTTTCGGCCTGCGTGCCCTGGCCATCACTGAAGGCCTGCAGGTGCTGACGCAGATCGGCCACCAGCGCCTGCTGCGCCCGAGCCTGCTCGGCCACGACCTTGGCCCAGCTCGCCTCGGTGGCAACGCGGCTGCGCTCGAAGCCATCGTTGAGGCCGGCCAACTGCTGCTGCACGGCCTGCTCGACACGTGCATGCAGGGCCTGGCCATGGGTCGCCAGGCCGGCCAGCGTGGTTTCGGCCATCGGCTGCAGCGCGCCACCAATAGCGGCCGCACTGGCTTCGGCACCTTCGCGCAGCGACTGCTGCAGCGAAACCGCCAGGCGTTCCTGCAGGGCCTGGCTCTGGGTGAGGAACTCGGACTGTCCGGCCAGCAGCCGCTCGTTGGCGGTGGTGCTGTGCTGTTCGAAGGCGCTGGTCATCGCCTGCAGGCGGTCCACCAGCGCGGGCAGGGCGGCCGACTGCGCCTGCAGCAGGCGCAGCGATTCGGCGCGCTGCCAGGCCTGCGAATACGGATGCAGCTCACCGGCGATGGCGCGGTCCAGCTGCTGTACCACCTGCAGCCGGTCGCGGCGCAGCAGCGCCGACAGCAGGCCGAGCATGGCCGAGCTGGCCACGCCCGCAATGGAGGTGCCGAACGCTACGGCCAGGCCCTGCACCGGCGAGGCCAGCGAGCCGCGGATGGCGGCCATGTCGGTCGCGCTCTGCAGGGCAAGGCCGGTGCCGCGCAGCGTATCCATCATGCCCAGCAGGGTGCCGAGCATGCCCAGCAGCACCAGCAGGCCCACCAGGTAAGGGGTCAGCACCGGGCCGGGCAGGGCGATGCGCTCGCCTTCCACGCGCAGGCGCACGGCATTGCGCAGGCCCACCGGCACGCGCTCCAGCCACGGCGCCAGCGAGTCCTTCGCCGTCCCCAGGTCGCTCAGTGCAGCGCGCAGCCCGTTGCTGGCCTGGCGGTAGCGGTACAGCTCCACGCCGCCGGCGATGTAGCAGGCCGCGATGATCGCCGCCACGGCCGCGCCCAGCGGGTGCACCGCCACGTAGCCGATGCCGATCCAGCACACGGCCAGCAGGCCGACAAGGAATACAACGACATGGAAAGCAGTTCTGGACATGGTGTTCCGGTCAGTGGGAGCGCAGGGCTGCAAGCAGCCCATGGATCGGGTGGAAACGCAGTTCGAGCTCGGCCAGCAGCAGGCTGCGCATGTCATTGCGGAATGCCGCGCGCCAGCCGGGCTGGCCATGCACGCGTTCGAAACGGGCGCCCAGCACCGTGGGCACCGTCGCCAGCAGGCTGTGCTCGCGCGGGGTCAGGGTCTGTTCCATCACCGCATCGACCTCGGCCAGCCGCGCCAGTTCGGGCGAGGCCTGCACCAGCTGGTCGCGCAGGCGGCCGCGCAGGCGCCCGGTGGCGGTCTGGATGGCCTGCTGCAACACGCGGTAGCGCTGGCGCAGCGAGGCGAAGTTGGCCTGGGCGGCGGCCTCGGCCAGGTCCAGCAGGCGCTCGGCCTCGGCATCCTCGCCGATGGAGGCCAGCAGGCTGGCCTCGGCCTGTGCGCAGTCGGCCAGCAGGTCGTCCACCGCCTCGGCGGCCTCGCCCGCCTCGGGCAGGCGGCCGTCCAGCGCCCCGGACAGGGCCACGGCACGGCTCCAGTCCACCCACTGGCCGAGGCGATCGGTCAGGGCGGGACTGCTGGCCGGCATCGCACCGTCGCTGAGACGGGCAAGCAGGCGGAGGAAGTCCGGTCCACCGAGGACCGGCTGCGCGGCGTTCGCCATCAAGTAGCCAGGGGCCAAAAACCGTTGATTTTACAACCAGATGACCGCCGCTGGATGAAGGGGCCGGGCCATCCCCCGTGGTCAGGCACGGGGAGGGTCTCGGCCCGCGCCGGCAGACGGCTTAGAATGGTCGGCTGCACTAACGCAACTGGACCCTCTGGAGCTTCTGCATGACCCTCGCGCCGTTCTATCCCATCGGTACCCCCGGCCAGCCCTGGGGCGATGCTGAACGCGCACAGTGGCGGGCCGCCCAGCAACGCCAGCGCAGCTACCACGACGACGTGGTGGCCGCGCTTGAGCGCCTGGACGACGGTTTCGACGTGATCCAGTACGGCCAGCTCGACTATGCGCCGGATCATTACCCGCTGTTTGCCGTGGTCAACCACGACTGGAACCCGGCGCTGCCGACCGCCCTGGTCACCGGCGGCGTGCACGGCTATGAAACCAGCGGCGTGCACGGTGCGCTGCAGTTCCTCGAACAGCAGGCCGAGCGCTACCTGGGCCGGATGAACCTGATCGTGGCACCGTGCGTCAGCCCGTGGGGCTACGAGCGCATCCAGCGCTGGAACCCGAATGCGATCGACCCCAACCGCAGCTTCCGTGACGGGGGCCTGATCGAGGAAGCCGCCTCGCTGATGCGCTGGGTGGCCGAGCGCAAGGCGGACATCCGCGTGCACCTGGACCTGCACGAGACCACCGACAGCGACCTGCACGAGTTCGATCCGGCACGCTGTGCCCGCGATGGCAAGCCGTTCGAGCGTGACAACATCCCCGATGGCTTCTACGTGATCGGCAACAGCGAGGATCCGCAGCACGGCTTCCAGAAGGCACTGATCGAGGCCGTGGCCCCGATCACCCATATCGCCCCGGCCGATGCCGAGGGCAACCTGGTGGGCCTGCCGCTGCAGTCGCCGGGCGTGGTCTGGGGCGAGTCGCGCTCGATCGGCGCATGCGCCGGTTTCACCGACGCGCGCTATGCCACCACCACCGAGGTGTACCCGGACAGCCCGCGCACCAACCCGCAGGAATGCAACGACGCCCAGGTGGCGGCGGTGTGCGCGGGCCTGGATTACGCACTGGCCCAATGACGTAACGCCGGGCTCGCTCGACTGCTGTTGGAGAAGCAGTCGAGCAAGCTCGACTCTACCCAAGCAGAGCCATGCCCGGCGACGCTGCGGATCATCCCTTCTGGCGCTGCTCCTGGATGGCCTTGTCCAGTGCATCCAGGTCATCGGTGGACGACTGCAGCCACTGCGCGTACTCGGGGGTTTCGACGAAGCCTTCGCCGCGCAGCACGGTGTCCAGGTCCGGGTTGTCATTGCTGGCGTGCTGCAGGAAGCCCGCCATCAGGCCCGACAGGCGGTGCGCGGCCTGGAAAGCAGCCTGCGGCGATCCCGCCGGCTCCACGATGGTGCCGAGGAAAGCCGCGTAGGCGGCGTGATCGACCTCGAAGTCATCGCGGTTCTTGAACGCCTCTGCACTCAGCTGTGCTTCGCCCGAGCTGTGGCGGGCGAAGCCCCAGGTCCAGATATCGAGGAAATGCAGCGCTTCCAGCTTCTGGCGTTCTTCTGTGCTCAGATCGATCGCGCCGGACAGGGCGTACTCCATGGTGGCGGCCGAGAAGGCTTCGGTGCCGGAGCTGGCGTGGAAATCGCTGAGGCTGCGCAGCGCATCGGGTTCATGCGGGTCGAGCTGCAGCGCACGGTAGATCACGCGCGCGCCTTCGATGTGGCGGCCCTCGGCGATGAAGATGTTGAGGGCATGGGTGGCCAGCTGGGCGGCGTTGAGTTCGGCGAAGGTCGTCATCGGGGTGGGAAAGGGAAAGGGCGGTCCGATGGTAGGTGCAGTGTTTCGCCGCAACAAGGGCCATACCCGGCCGCGCAGTAGATCCACGCCATGCGTGGATGTTCGATTGACTCAGAACCGGTAGCCGATGACCGTGAACAATGAGGTCTTGTAGCGGTCGTCACCGCCCTCCGCGGCGCCGCTGGTGTACTGCCCGGCACCCACGAACGGATCGTTGCGGCCAACCAGCAGCTCGCTGGATACGCGCAGGCGGCCATGCGTCCATGCGCCGCCCAGGGTCAGGCGCTGGCTGTCCTTGAAGTCGGCTTCGTCCTTGATGAAGCGTGACAGGCTGGCGTACAGATCGACGTCCTGCCCGCCCAGTGTCACCGGGCGACCCACTTCGGCGAACACCACCGTGCCCTTCGTGGCGATGTTGTACGACGCATCGAAACCGCCGACGGTGATCACGTGCGTATCGCGCGCTGCCGGCAGGCTGATGTCCTGCCGTGCCACCAGCACCTTGCCGCGCCAGCTGCCGTTGCCCACCTTGATGCTCGCCACCAGCGCGCGGCGCTCACCGTCACCCTGCGGCGTCCCGCTTTCATCCTGCAGCCGGGAGTAAAGGCCCGAGACGGCGGCCGAGACCGTGATGTCATCGTGCCTGTACAGATCCCAGTCGAGCGTGGCCGCCACCAGGTCGCGTTCCGAGGTGCGGGTGCCGTTGGGCACGTAGCTGTCGCCCTGCACGAAGGCCGTGGAGTAGCGCGCCCCATCGCGGCTGATGCCCTTGCCGTCCGGCGTGGAGGTGGGGTAATAGCCGGCAGCCAGGCGGTAGCCCTGGCCATCATGGCGATAGGTGATACCCGGTGCGTACACCTCTTCCAGGCCGACGACGAAGCCGATGCTGCCGAGCACCTGTGCGCCCCAGTACTGCTCATCCAGCACCACCGGCTGCAGGCCCACCGCCACCCGGTCACCATTGGCGAAGCGGCGCCCGGCGTACGCCTGCAGCGGGAAGCTCACTTCGCCGGGGTAGTTGCGGTAGCCGCCCGCATGCGAGTACAGCACGCTGCCGCCGTAGAAGCGGTACTGCGCCGAGGCGAAATAGTCCCTGCCGTCATAGTCGGCCTTCAGGATGAGCGTGTCGAAGGACAGGTGATTGGAGGTGCGGCGGGTGCCATCGCCGTGTGCGTCGTTGAAGCGCACATCCCAGCGGCCGCGCAGGACACCGCCAAGTGTCCAGCCGGTGTGTGCGGGTGCAGGTGCCGCCGTTGCGGCAGGGGTTTCTGCAGGAGTGCTGACGGCCTCGGCGGGGGCTTCGGCATGTGCAAGCGAGGCACACGCCAGACACAGGGCCAGGACAAGAGGCGAACGGACGAAACGGAACGCAGGATGCATGGCAGGTTCCCAGGCAGGAACAGCAGGAAAGTGGACCCTCGGGCAACAGGGCGCCCACCGCGCCGCAAGGCACGGGCAGGGCGCAATGATGGAGAGGTGCGGTCGGGTGTTACGTCTCGGTAGCGTCGAACTCGCCGATGGCCTCGCGGGCCACGCGGAAACTGTCGACCGCAGCGGGCACGCCGCAGTAGATCGCCACCTGCAGCAGCACCTCGCGGATCTTCTCGCGGCTGACGCCGTTGCGCAGTGCGCCCTTGACGTGGATCTTCAGCTCGTGCGGCCGGTTCAACGCGGAAATCATCGCGAGGTTGATCAGGCTGCGCTCGGCCAGGGCGAGGTCGCTGCGCGCCCACACCGTGCCCCAGCAATACTCGGTCACCAGTTCCTGCAGCGGCTGGCTGAAGGCATCGGCCTGCGCCAGGGCGCGATCCACATACTCGTCACCCAGCACGTGGCGGCGGATCTGCAGGCCTTTCTCGAAGCGGGAATCGCTCATGCGCTGATGCCTCCGAACAGGGTGTACTTGATGTCCAGGAAATCCTCGATGCCGTAGCGCGAACCCTCGCGCCCCAGCCCGGACTGCTTGATGGCGCCAAACGGCGCCACTTCATTGGAGATCGCGGCGCGGTTGATGCCGACCATGCCGTAGTCCAGCCGTTCGCTCATGCGCCAGGCGCGGCCGAGGTCGCGGGTGTAGCAGTACGCGGCCAGCCCGGAATCGGTGGCGTTGGCCAGGCGCACGGCCTCGGCCTCATCGTGGAAGCGGAACACGGCGGCCAGCGGGCCGAAGGTTTCGTCGGTCGCCACCTGCATCTCTGCGGTGGCATCGACCAGCAGGGTCGGCTGGTAGAAGCACTCGCCCTGCGCGCCGACGGCGCCGCCCAGCAGCACGCGCCCGCCCTTGGCCACCGCATCGTCCACGTGCGACTGCACCTTGGCGACAGCGGCGGTGTTGATCAGCGGGCCGATCTGCGTGCCCTCGGCTTCGCCCGCGCCCACCTTCAACGCGGCGATGCGCGCACGCAGTGCCTCGACGAAGGCATCGTGGATGGCGTCGTGCACGAGGAAGCGGTTGACGCAGACGCAGGTCTGGCCGGCGTTGCGGAACTTGGCCAGCATCGCGCCATCAACCGCCGCTTCGAGATCGGCATCCTCGAACACGATGAACGGCGCGTTGCCGCCCAGCTCCAGCGACACCTTCTTCACTGTCTTCGCGGCCTTGCCGTACAGCATGCGGCCGACCGGCGTGGAGCCGGTAAAGGTGAATTTGCGCACCTCCTCGCTGTCGAAGAACGCATCACCGATGGACGCGGCATGGCCGGTGACCACGCTGAACATTGCCGCGGGCACGCCTGCCTGCAAGGCCAGGTCGGCCATCGCCAGCGCGGTGAACGGCGTTTCCGCCGCCGGCTTGACGATGCATGGGCAGCCGGCGGCCAGTGCCGGGGCCACCTTGCGGGTGATCATCGCGGCTGGGAAATTCCACGGCGTCACCGCTGCCACAATGCCGATCGGCTGGCGCGTCACCATGATCCGCGCATCGGGGTAGGGGCTGGGAATGATGTCACCGTAGACGCGCTTGGCTTCCTCGGCGAACCATTCGACGAAGCTGGCGGCGTAGACGATCTCCGCGCGGGCTTCGGCCAGCGGCTTGCCCTGTTCGGCGGTCAGCAGGCGCGCCAGCGTTTCGGTGTTTTCGATCAGCAGGCGGTGCCAGGCCTTCAGCACGCGCGAGCGATGCTCGGCCGTGGTGGCACGCCAGTCGGCCCAGCCGGCGCTCGCTGCCGCGATTGCGCGCTCGGTTTCGGCACGGCCCAGGCGCGGCACCGTGCCCAGCGGCTGCTGGGTCGCCGGGTCGAGGATTTCATCCACCTCACCGCTGTCGGCGGTGATCCATTGCCCAGCCACCAGCGCACGCTGGTGGAACAGCGCGGACGTTTCAACGTTCATGCATACCTCGTGGTTCGTGTCGGGCGCGGGCACCGGGGTACCCGCGCCGGTGGGGGTTCAGGTGGCCGCGACACTGGCGCCCTGGGGCGCACGCACGGCCAGCAGGTAGTAGGCGAGGGCGCTGACCAGCAGGCCGATCACCCAGGACACATCGACGCCACCGAACAGCTGCGCCCACGCGCCCTGGAAGAACGCGTTGCTGATGAACGGCACCTGGGCAATGGCGCCCAGCAGGTAGGCCAGCAGGGCACGGCCATTGAACAGGCCATAGCGGCCCCCATCGCGGGCGAAGATCGAGGCGATGTCGTAGCGCCCGCCGTTCACCACGTAGAAGTCCAGCAGGTTGATCGACACCCACGGCGCCAGGATGAACAGCAGCGCGAACACCGCGTTGATGAAGATCTCGATGAAGTTGGCCGACGCCCACAGCGCACACAGCGTGGAGGCCACCAGCAGGGCGCACGACAGGGTGACGCGGGCCAGCCGTGCCGGCGTCCACGCGGGCGAGAACGTCTGCAGCGAGGTGACGCAGGACAGCACCGCGCCGTACAGGTTCATCGCGTTGTGGCCGATGATGTTGACCAGGAACAGCACCATCAGCACATAACCGAACCAGCCGGTGTGCAGGCGTACCGCTTCCATCGCATCGGTCTGCTGGCCACCGCTGACCGCCAGCATGCCGAAGGTGAAGGCCAGGATGGGGCCCAGTGCAGCGCCCAGGTAGGTGTAGATGAAGGGCCGGAACACGCCGACGCTGCGCGGCAGCGCACGCGAATAGTCCGAGGTGTAGGGCGAGAAGCTGATCTGCCAGACGCAGCAGATGCCGAACATCGAGAACCAGCCGGCGGGCGAGAAGCTGCCATGGCTGAAGGCTTCGGCGCCCAGGCGCGGCACCATGATGGCCAGGCCGATGGCCAGCGCGCCGCCCATGAACCAGATGCCGATGCGGTTGAAGCCGTGGATGAAGTTGTAGCCGATGATGCCGATGGCCGTGGCCAGCGCCGCACCGATGATGGTGGCCAGCGGCAGCGGCACCGCCGGGATGACCGTGTGCAGGGTCTTGCCGGACAGGATGATGTTGGAGATGAAGTAGCCCAGGTAGATCAGCGTGGTGAAACCCACCACCAGCAGCGAGCCGAAGCGGCCGAACTGCGCGCGGCTCTGGATCATCTGCGGGATGCCGGCCAGCGGCCCCTGGGCCGAGGCAAGGGCGAGGATGGCGGCGCCGAACATATGGCCGGTGACGATGGCCAGCAGCGCACTGGCGATGTCCAGCTTGAACGTCAGCACCGACATCGCGCCGGTGATGACCGCCAGCGGGGCGAGGTTGGTACAGAACCAGAGTGTGAACAGGTCACGGGGGTTGCCGTGGCGTTCCTGCTCGGGGATGTAGCCGATGGAGTGGCCCTCGATGGAGAAAGCGCCATCCTGCTTGCTTGCATTGCTCATGGGCGGATTTCCTTGGCCTGCCGGTCGCCCGGCAGGCGTGCATCGGGATCGGTCGCGCGCGCCCGGCTGTGCAGGGGCGCAGG
Organism: Stenotrophomonas sp. PFBMAA-4; assembly: GCF_030053215.1. Taxonomy (NCBI): domain Bacteria; kingdom Pseudomonadati; phylum Pseudomonadota; class Gammaproteobacteria; order Lysobacterales; family Lysobacteraceae; genus Stenotrophomonas; species Stenotrophomonas sp. PFBMAA-4. Next base: position 86,431 of record NZ_JASGBW010000014.1, read on the forward strand.
AACGATCCGGTCATGGAACCGGGCTGCGCGACCTCGCCCATCGAGGGGGGGGAGGCGAGGGCGCGCGGGCCGGAGGCGGGAACGGGTGTGGGTGCCGGGCGCGGGGCCTAGCGCATCACGAACGGGTCATCCATGGGGACATCGGACGTACGCAGCCACACCGTCTTGGTCGTGGTGTATTCCAGGGCGGCCGCTGCGCCGCCTTCCCGTCCATGGCCCGAAAGGCCGAATCCACCGAACGGCGCCAGCGGTGAAATCGCACGGTAGGTATTGATCCAGACCACGCCCGAACGGATTGCCCGGCTCAGCCGGTGCGCGCGCGTCAGGTTGCGGGTGAAGATGCCGGCAGCCAGGCCGAAGGCGGTGCTGTTGGCCTTGCTGATCGCTTGGGCTTCATCGTCGAACACATCCACCGACAGCACCGGGCCGAACAGTTCGGTGGTGATGCTGTCGGCCTGCGGGGACGCGCTGCAGTCGACGATGGTGGGCGGGAAGTAGATGCCGGCGCGGTCGCTGCGGGTACCGCCGCAGAGCACGCGGGCGCCCTGCGCGACCGATGCGGCCAGCACCGCTTCGATGTTCTGGCGCTGGCGCTCGGTGCACAGCGGTCCGAACTCGGTGGCCGCGTCGTCCGGGGCGCCGATGCGGATGGCCGCCACTTTCTCCAGCAGCCTCGCAAGGAAGGCATCCTTGATGCCCGCCTGTACCAGCAGGCGCGAACCGGCCACGCAGCTCTGCCCGCTGGCCGCGAAGATCGCTGCCAGTTGTGCGTTCACCGCGCTGTCCAGGTCGGCATCGTCGAACACGATGAACGGCGATTTCCCACCCAGTTCCAGCGAGACGCGGGCCAGGTTGCCCGTGGTGTTGGCCACGATGTGGCGCGCGGTGGCCGGGCCGCCGGTGAAGGCGACCTGCGCTACCTTCGGGTGGCTGCTCAGCACGGCGCCGCACTCGGGGCCGAAGCCGGTGATGACGTTGACCACGCCCGGCGGGAAACCGGCCTGGTGCAGCAGCCGGGCAAACGCCAGCAGCGGACCGGGCGCTTCCTCGGACGCCTTCAGCACCACGGTGCAGCCGGCCGCCAGGGCTGGGCCCAGCTTCACCGCCGACAGGAACAGCTGGCTGTTCCAGGGCACGATGGCGGCGACCACGCCGATCGGCTCACGGCTGATCCAGACCTGCATGTCCGGCTTGTCGACCGGCACGAAGCTGCCTTCGATCTTGTCGGCGATGCCGGCGTAATAGCGGTAGTACTCGGCGATATAGGCAATCTGGCCACGGGTTTCGCGGATGATCTTGCCGGTGTCGCGGGTCTCGATGGCCGCCAGCTCCGGCGCCGCCTGTTCCAGCAGGTCGGCCAACCGGTACAGCAGCTTGCCGCGCTGGGAAGCGGTCAGCGTGGCCCAGGCCGGGTCGTGCAAGGCACGGTCGGCGGCCTCGACCGCGCGTTCCACCTGCTCGCGGCGCGCCTCGGGCATGGTCGCCCAGGGCGTGCCGGTGGCCGGGTCGATGCTTTCAAACGTACCGGCACCGGCTTCGAAACGGCCGTCGATGTAGAGCTCGAACGGGCTGTCCATGGTCATTCCTGGGCGAAGGCGGGCATGACGTCGTTGATCATACGCAACAGCGAGGCCTTCTTGCGCTCGAAGGACATGCCGGTGTCGATCCAGAACGAGTACTCGTCAAAGCCCATGGCCTCGTAGGCCTTCAGGCGGGCGATGACTTCCTCGGGCGGACCGATCACGTTGTTGCTGCGCATCGCCTGGGCCGAGTACATCGGGTGGGCGGCAATCTCCTCATCGCTCAGCTTGGCGATCAGGCCCTGGCTGATCGGGCGTTCGTTCTTGAACCACGCGCCGAAGTAGTTGTAGAACACGTTGATCTCATCGGCAGCGATCTGTGCATCGGCTTCCGAATCGGCCACGTAGGTGTGGCGCAGCAGCATGATCTTCGGGCGCGGCACCTCGCTGAACTTCTCGCAGGCGGCGTTGAAGTGGCCGATCAGCTTCTGCACTTCATCATCGCCGAAGTGCAGCGGGGTGACCTGCACGTTGCAGCCGTTCTGCACGGCGAATTCGTGACTGTTGGGATCGCGCGCGGCCACCCAGATCGGCGGGTGCGGCTGCTGCAGCGGCAGCGGCGCCGAGGTGGTGCTGGGGAAGGACCAGAATTCGCCCTCATGGGCGTAGTCGCCCTTCCACAGGCCCTTGATGGCCGGGATAAGCTCGCGCATGCGCTGTCCGGCACCCCAGGCATCCATGCCCGGCACCATGCGCTCGTACTCGAACGAATAGGCGCCACGGGCGATGCCCAGGTCGAGGCGGCCGTTGGAAATGATGTCGGTCATCGCCGCTTCGCCGGCCAGCTTGATCGGGTGCCAGAACGGGGCCACCACGGTGCCGGTGCCCAGGCGCACGTTCTTCGTCTTGTTGGCGATGTCGGCCAGGTTGAGCAGCGGGTTGGGCGCGATGGTGAAGTTCATGCCGTGGTGCTCGCCGGTCCAGATGGCGTGCATGCCACCCTCGTCGGCGATCTGGCACAGCTCGATCATCTCGTCGTACAGCTGCTTCTGCGACTGCTGGTCCGAGACGCGTTCCATATGGATGAACAAGGAAAACCGCATTTCAACTCTCCCTTCCAATCAGTTCTTTGACCACACCGCAGGTGTGGTTGCCGTAATAGGTGCCGTAGGTCTTCAGCGCGCTTTCGCGGCAGTAGCGCTGCAGCATGCTGGTGACTGCCGGATCGGCGATGTCCAGCGCAGGCACGTCGGCCAGCGCCACGTACCGCCCATCGCGCGCGCTCGCCTCGGGCGTGCTGCACAGGAACGTGACGAACTGCCGGTGTGTGTCGGTGTCCGTATAGACGGAGTACACGAAGCTCGGCGAGGCACCGGGCTGATGCCGGGCAAAGATGCGTTCCAATGCGTTGTCTGCACCCTCGTTGCCGATCTCGACGGTGGGCAAGGCCCAGCCGCCTTCCGGCGCTGGCACCAGCAGCAGGCTGTCGTCGTGGGCGATGATCGCGCTGATCAGACCCTTGGTATCGGCCATGACCTCGGTGGCCACCTTGGCGGGGGTGAAGTAGCCACCGCGGTAGTAGCCCAGCCCGGGCAGGCCGGCCGTATGGAAGTGCTCCACCTGCCCGATCAGGACGGCATGGTCACCCGCCTCCACCACCGTGTGCATGGTGCAGTCGAACCACGCACTGACCGCGTCCAGGATCGGGCTTCCGAGAGCGCTGTTGGTCCAGGACACCGCGGCAAACCGATCCGGATTGCGCCGGGCAAAGGTATTCGATGCGTCGGTCTGTGCCTCGGACAGAATGTTGATGGCAAAGCGCTTGGCGCCCACGAAGTTGTCGTAGTTGCCCGATGCATTGGCGATGCTGACCAGCAGCAGCGGCGGATCGAGCGACACCGAAGCGAACGAGTTCGCGGTGAAACCAATCGGTTCACCGTCTGCGGTGGTGGACGTCACGATGGTGACGCCGGTCATGAACGAGCCGAAGGCTTCCCTCAGCTCTTTTGGATCGATAGCCATATGTTCCCTCCAACCGATGGCCTGGAATGTGTGCTGCTAGTTCGTTGTGGTGCCCAGCCATTCCGCCAGCGCCGCGTTGACCTTGGCGGGGGCGGTCAGGTTGACCATGTGGCGTTCGTGCGGAATGACCACGGCCTTGCCGTTGCGCGCCAGCGCCGCCATCGACAGGGCCATGGCCGGCGTCGAGTTGGCATCTTCCGCGCCGGTCAGTGCCAGGGCAGGGCAGCCCACTTCCGACCAGCGTTCGGCGTAGGTCACATCGCCGCGGGCGAAGGCGCGGTAGGCATCGGCATAGCCCTGCACATCCACGTTCTCCAGCCACGAGCGCACGTCCTCCACCAGTGACGCCTCGGTGGTGCCTTCGTCGAACCAGCGCTGCAACGGGGTTTCCACGTCCACCCGGCCAGTGGCCAGTTCATCCGAGCGGGTCACCACCGCATGGCGGGCGGCATCGGTACGCAGGTGGACACCGTTGATGACGGCCAGACGGCGCACCAGGTCCGGGCGTTCGATGGCCACGCCGGCGGCGATCAGGGCGCCCATCGAGTGCCCGGCCAGGTTGACCGGGCCCAGCTGCAGGGCGCTGATGAACTCCACCATCCACGCCACGTAGTCGGTCAGCCCGGGTTCGCCCGGCAGGCGCGTGCTCTGGCCGTGGCCGGGCATGTCCACCGCGATGACCCGGTACTGCTGGGCGAAGGCGGCGATCTGCGGACCCCAGGCGGCGGCCTGCATGCCGACGCCGTGGATCAGGACCAGGGGCTCTCCCGCCCCCTGGTCCAGGCAGTGCGCCTGTTGGTTACTTGACAGCGGCAGGGTTCGAGACGTCATGGCCGAGCTCTTTCAGGTCCTGGTAGCGGTCACCGATGCGGTGGTGCGGGCGGCCGGCGGTGGCTGCGCCCAGCACGACCACCAGCTCATCGGCAGCCGGGGCATCGGCAATGGCGAACTGCACGGTCAGGTAGTGCGAACGGCGGCCTTCGTCGTTCTTGTCCATCATCGGCAGCACGATCGGCGCATTGGCTGGGCCGCGGGTGTTGGTGAAGGCCAGGTAGGACTTGGCGCGCACCGCGTTGCGGTAGATGTTGCCGAAATGCAGGGTGTGGATCAGCGCCGAGGCGTGTTCCAGCTCGCCGTCCAGGCCGACCACCGCGCTCTTGCCGAAAGCCTCCACCGCATCGCCCGAACCGACCTCGCCCAGGATCAGGTCGGTCAGGTGCTGGCTCAGCTGCGGGCCCAGCGCCCGGATCTCCGGCGACAGGTCCTCGACGTAGCCACGGCCGGCCCACGGGTTACGGATCACGGCCGCGGCGGCCACCATCTTCAGCGGCGTGGCAGCGTCGCGGCCCCCGTCCACATGCACGGTCTCCACGTGGAGAACGGTCTTTCGTATCAGGCTCATCTGGTCCTTCCTCGCCGCCGCTGGCGGTCACAATGGTGGTGTACGGTATGTTGGTATACCATTCGCAGCGACGGTATCACGCTCCAAAATCGGCTTGCAATATGTCTAGGCGCATTCATTTTTCGCCCGCGACCAAAGCCGCAGGCGAGGGTGGTGCGACGGGGACGAGGCGGCCTGCCGGGGTGCGCTATTCATGATCCGTGGTTGAATAGCGTGGACGTACACGAGCTACCGGCAGCGCGCCCGCCACCGCGTGGCTGCCACCTAAAGGGATTGCGAAACACGATGAACCTGAGAATCGACCACTCGCCGGTCACCCTGCGCGAGAAGTGCCTGGAAAAGCTGCGCAACGCGATCATCACCGGCTATTTCCCCTCCGGTGCGCGCCTGGTCGAGCGCACCCTGTGCGAGCAGCTGGGTGTCAGCCGCACGGTGGTACGCGAAGTGATCCGCTACCTGCAGGCCGAGGGCCTGGTGGAAGTGCTGCCGCAGAAGGGCCCGATCGTGGCCGTGCTGAACTGGGACGTGGCCAGCCAGGTCTACCGCATCCGCCTGGTACTGGAGCAGAGCGCCGTGGCCGACTGCGTGCGCAACCTCACCGACGACACCACCGCGCAGATCCAGAAGGCGCTGGAAACCCTGCGCACATCGTATGGCACCCCGGATATCGCGCCGGTGCTGGAAGCTTCTTCAACGCTGTACGAAACCATCTTCCGTGCCGGCAACAACCACATCGCCTGGGAAATCGTGCAGCGCCTCAATGGCCGCATCAGCCGCCTGCGCGCGATGACCCTGACCCACGTGGACCGCGAAAAAACCGGCTTTGAACGCATCAAGGCCATCTGCGATGCGATCTGCGTGCAGCGCGACGAAGCGCTGGCGCGGCAGCGCGTGGCCGAACATATTGGCGAGGCCGAGGCGATTGCCCATGCCTTGCTCGAACAGGAGCAGAAGTGATGGCCGCCTATTGGATTGCCCACGTGCAGGTGCTGGATGCGGAGAAGTACAGCGGCTACACCGCGCTGGCGCCTGCCGCCTTTGCGAAGTACGGCGCGAAGTTCCTGGCCCGTGGTGGCCGCTCGGTGGTGCTGGAAGGCGATCTGCCCGACCGCCACGTGGTGATCGAATTTGCCGACCTGGAAACCGCCCAGGCGTGCTATGCCTCGCCCGAGTACCAGCAGGCCAAGGCCAGGCGCGAAGGGCACTGCATCGCCAGCGTGGTGATCGTCGAAGGCTGACCACTCTTTTGTAGAGTCGAGCCATGCTCGACTGCTGTTGTTGACCCAGCCGAGCATGGCTCGGCTCTACAACATCCACGCCGCGCGTGGATGGCCGCGGACGCAGCCGAGCATGGCTCGGCTCCACCAGGTTCATTAGATCCACGCCATGCGTGGATGCCCACGAATCCCGTGGCCGCCGACCACTTCACAACCCACAAGCACCGCAACCGCGACCATGGGCCATCCCACGCCCACGAGTTCCACCGAGGATGCTGCAGAACCTGCTACATTTCGCACCGCTGCTGACTGCGGTGATGACCTGCGTGACCGCCTTGATCTGGGTGGTCTACCTCAACTTCTTCCTGCGCAGCTACCGCCGCCAGCAGCGGCCGTCGATCCTCATCACCTCCGGCGCCGGCCGGCACCTGGATGCGCACTGTTTCGTGACCAACCTCGGCCTCGAGCCGGTGTACCTGCTGGACGTGGTGATCGACCTCATCGAGCCCGACGGCAAGGTCGTACGCGCGGTCATCCCTGAGCGCACCGAGCACTGGAGCAAGGGCGCGCCCGGCGAGGACGAGGACATCCGCCGCGCCACCAACGTCGGCCCGCTCAGCAGCGGCGGTGAGCGCGACCTGGGGCGGTTCCGCACGCTCATCGACCGCGCCGGTACCGAGAACCCGGACATCAAGACCGGCAACGCCTTCACCAGCCTGGAAGTCACCGTGGTCATCGTTACCGCCAGCCAGGCCGAGCTGTGTGGTGCCTCGCGCTGCTACCGCATTGAATATGGTGACGATGGCGCGCCGAAGTTGAAGGCACGGACCATCAAGGCTGCACAGCTGCAGGGGTATTTCGCGCGGCGGAACCTGACCCGGTTGTTGACCACGCAGTTGGAAGGCTCGCGCCGGTAACGTCGGGCCATGCTCGACTGGTTCGCGCAGACCGCAGCCGAGCATGGCTCGGCTCTACAGAGGAGCGAAAGGCAGCCGAGCATGGCTCGGCTCTACAGAGGAGCGGAAGGCAGCCGAGCATGGCTCGGCTCTACAGAAGAGCGAGGAGCAGCCGACTGCCTGCAGATCGCGTCGCTTTCGCAATTCTTGCATTGCTGCTGCGCCGCTCGAACGCATGCCGCCGCAGGGCCCCCACTATGCGTGCAAATTGCGACACGCATCGGTGTTTCGCAGTGTCCCTCCACCGCATCGCCAAGGCATTCGCGACAGCGCATTACCCGTCAGCACAGCGGCCCGCGTTACAGCGGCAGCTCCCACTGCAGCCGTACGCTGGGGACCGACTGCCGCGCGCTGCGAACCACCTGGGTGCCGCCATCGTCGAAGCGCAATTGGCCGCTCTCGCTGTCCCGGCCGAGCAGGGTGCTGCCGGTCAGCCGTAGCTTGCCACGCCCGTGGGTGCTGTACTGCACCCACGCCTCAAGCTCGCGCCGGTAAGCGGCGATGTCGATTTCGCCCAGACTGTAGCGGATGCGCCCGCCGCTGCGGTAGGTAAATGCCAGACCGCTGCTCCAGCGCGGGGTGATCCGGTAGTCCATGGCCGCGCTGGCAGTGAACGGCACCTGGTCCTGGATGCGGTTGTCGGGCCCGGGGACACCGCGCACCCGTGACTGGTTCCACGTGGCGTTGCCGCGCAGTTCGATTTCAGGTGCATCGGGCAGCACGCGGGCCAATGGCATCTGTCCGTCGAGTTCGATACCCCAGGCAATGGCGCGGCTGCCGTTGACCGGGGTGGCGACCCAGCGCCAATCACGCAGCAGGGTTTCGGTGCGGATGGGTGAATCGATGCGGCGCAGGTAGCCGCCGATGCTGCCTTGTGTGCCTTCGCGGCCGTGCAGCTCCCAGGCAGTGTCCAGGCCCCAGGCCAGTTCCGGGCGCAGCGCCGGGTTGCCGATCTCGTCCGGGTTCAGTGCGCGGTTGTTGGTGGAGGTGTAGGGCCGTGGCACCAGCAGACGCAGCTCCGGCGCGCGGAAGGTGCGGCTGACGGAGACGCGCAGCTGGTCCTTGCCCTTGGCCCGCTTCCACAGCCCCTGCAGCACCGGGGTGAACACGCTGGCGCGATTGCGCACTGGGGCAAAGTCACGCCCTTCGCTGGTGGTCTGCAGCCGCTCCCAGCGGCCGCCGAGGTAGAAGGCGCTGTGCTCGCCCAGGGCGAACTCATCCTGCGCGTATACCGCAACACGCTGCAGGCGTGCATTGAAGGAGAGATCGCTCGTTGAACCGGCTGCGCCATCGAAGCCCTGCAGCTGCTGCAGGCGCGATTCGCGACGGTCGTCCAGGCTGCCTTCGGCGCCGACCTGCAGGGTATGGCGGCCGCGCGCAGGCAGGGTCCATTGCGCGCGGCTGCTGCTGCCCAGGACATGCAGTCGCGCATCGGTGTGATCGATCAGGTTGTCCTGCCCATCCTGTGCCTGGCCCTGCTCGCGGAAGCGATAGTTTTCGCGGTTGCCGTCCACGGCGCCGCGCACCGTGAGGGTGCCGCCGCGCTGCAGCTGGCGGGTCCATTCCGCGCTGGCCTGCCCTTGGTCCAGGCGCAGGCGCGTGCGCTGGCGGTAGTGCGGCGTGCGCAGGGCGGGTCCACGCTGGGTGTCCCAATCGATCACCATGTCGCGACGGAAGTCGGACGCATCCAGCAGTGCCTGCAGCGAAACCGTATCGTCCGCCGTGGCATTGAGGGTCATCGAGGGTGACAGCGAAACGTTGTCGCGGCGACCGGTGGCGCGCAGCTGGCTGTGCCGCAGCAGCAGTGGCTGCCCATCGGCGTCCCAGGCCTGTTCGCTGCCGTGCTCTTCCACCAGGAACGCGCGTCCGGTGGCGGTTGCCGTAAGTGCATGGTCGACCCGCGCGCCTTGGTGCGTCTGCCGCCAGCTGGCCGTGGGCGTGCTGCGTGACTGGCTCCCGGCCCAGGACAGGGTCAGGCGTTGGCTGTCCTTGGGTGCGGTGGCGCGGGTGACGATGTTGAGGGTGCCGGCGATGGCGCCTGTTCCGTGATCGACGGTGGGCGCACGCAGGATCTCGATGCGTTCGATCTGATCGGTGGCCAGCGAATCGAGGCTGAACCCGGCGGGGGCGCGCTGGCCATCCAGCAGTATCTGGGTGTAGCCGCTGCCCAGCCCGCGCAGCGATACCGCGCCCGGGCGTCCCGGTGCGCCGCTGGAGACGCTCAGGCCGGGCAGGCGCTTGAGCGCCTGCAGCAGATCGGTATCACCGTGGCGCCTAAGGGTTTCGTGATCGACGACGATGCGGCTGGCCAAATCATCACGCCGCGCGTCATAGCGCTGCGTCTGCACCTGCACAGCCTCCAGTTCGGTGGTGGCCGGCGCCGATGGTGCGGTCTGCGCAGCAGCGGTGGCGGCGGGGCAGAGCAGGCAGCCGATGGCCAGGCGGGTGCTGGCTTGCAGGCGGCGTGGCGGTCGCTGCGTGGAAGAGCCTTGCATTCTCGTTGGATTCCTTTCTGATGGCGAAGCGGCGGGCAGCAGCGGAGCCTCCCGCGGCCGGGCATCGAGTCACTTCGCTTCGGGTGGCAACGCGCGGCGGGCGCGTCAGCGGGTTACTGCAGCCAGGCCTGCGGATCGACGCGCGTGCCCCTGCGCAGCAGTTCCATGTGCAGATGGGGGCCGGTGGTGCGGCCAGTGTTGCCGGTGCGGGCGATGACCTCGCCCTTGCGCACGCGTTGACCGACAACCACCTCGTAGTCCTGCAGGTGGGCAAGCAACGTCTGCCAGCCACCTCCGTGGTCGATGACCACCACGGTGCCGTAGTTGGGGCCATCAGGGTAAGTGCGAGTGGCGGCGATGATCGTGCCATCGGCCGGCGCCTGCACGGCTGTGCCACGTCGCGCTGCAAAGTCCACGCCACGGTGGGCGCGTTGGCGGAAGTCCGACGCATGGCCGAACACGCTGGTGACCCGCGCTTGGGCAACAGGCGCGGCAAAAGCGGGGGCCAGCGGCACAGTGGCTTCCAGCAGCGTGACCGATGCGGCCTGCAGCGGTACGGCCAGCGATGGCGGGACAGCGGTGGCCGCCGCCTGCACGGCAGCCAGGCAAAGGGTGGCGGTCACACCGGACGCGGCCAGCAGCAGCGTGATGGCCTTGCCGGGGCGGCGGCCTGCATCGCCCTGCAGCATGTGCCGCAGGCGCAGCTGGTGGCCGCCGGGATCGCGGTGTGACAGTGCGCTGGCAGGCCGCAGTGCAGTGGCATGGCGCAGCGTTTCCACGTAGGCCTGCGCCAGCAGGCGGCCATCGCCAGCGGCGGGCGCTTCGGCCAGCGCACGGGCATCGCACTGCAGTTCGGCTGCGAGCTGTACGCGCGCGGCAATGCGTTGCACGAAGGGATTGAACCAATACAGCGCGGCTACCAGACGCATGATGCCGGCGCGCAGTGGATCACGGCGGTGCAGGTGCGCGGCCTCGTGGCCGATGACCAGGCGCAGTGCGCGGTCCGGCAGGGTGAGGCTGGCTGCAGGCAGGAGGATGCGTGCATGGGGCCAGCCGACGGCGAACGGCGTGCCGCCGCCTTCCGTGCAGCGGACAGCGATGCCTGTGGCCTGCAGCTGCCGTACCGCCTGCCGTGATTCTGGGCCCGGCAATTGCGACGTCTGCACGGGGTGACTGCTGCGCAGCACCGCCTGCAGCCGGCGCGTGGCCAGCGCCCAACGTGCCAGCCAAAGCAGCACGCCGCCGCCATACACCGCCCATAGCAGGGCCGGCAGGCCTGCCGCCAGTGACATGCCGAGCGCAGACGCGGGCTCGGCTGCGGGCAGCATGCGGTCCGGCAGCGAGTGCAGTGCGACCGGCAATGCGCCGGTCAGCTGCGGCAATGGTGCGTGCTGAAGCGGCAACAGCAATGCCAGCACGGGCGGCAGCACTGCACACAGCCACGCACCCAGCCAGTAATGCGACGACGCGTGGGAGAGCCGCAGCCTGCGCTGCAGTGTCTGTGCTGCGTACCAGGCCAGGCCAGCGCTGAGCAGGCTGGTTGCAAGCGCGGCCCCCCAGGTGGCGGCTGCCGGCAGGCTCATGGCTGGCCCTCGTCATGTGCACGCAGCAGGGCCTGCAACTGCTCGATCTCCTGGCTGGTGAGCAGCCGGCTGTCAGCGAAGGCCTGGCTGGGCAGCGGCCCATCGAGTTCCAGCACGCGGCGCGCGAAATCCGTGCTGAGGGCTGCCAGGGTGGCCACTTTGCCGACCCTGGCGCTGTAGACGTTGAGTCCGTGCTGGCTGCCTTCCTTCACCAGGCCCTTGTCGACCATGCGCTCCAGCGTCTTGCGGGTAGAGGAGTACGACCAGTCCAGCGTGGCGACAGCGGCGTTGTGCAGTTCACGTGCGCTGCAGGCGCCGTCGCGCCAGAGGCACTTCAACAGTTCCAGTTCGGCATTGGAGGGGGTGGGTGCGGAGGACATCATCTGGCCTGGCGTTTGATCGATGTCGCAAGTCTGCGACACATGTCGCACGCAACGCTAGTCGGTCGGGCATCACGGCGCGGCGCGAATTGTGCTGACGATCCACTCCGCATAGCGCGAGATGCGTACGTTGTGGACCACCTGGCCGTAGAACCCTGCGTCCAGCGCGTGTTCCGGCACGGCGGTTATCCACGACGCCAAGCCGATGACGTGCCAGCCTGTCTGATCCTGGAGCAGCAACGGGCCGCCACTGTCGCCGTTGCCGATCACGCCTTCCAGCGGGAGGCCGCCCTGCGGGCCATCAAAGCGGTACCAGAGGTAGCGTTCGTTGCCACCAGTCACCGCATTTTCCCCGCGACGCAGCATGCCACGGTGCGATGCGCCAGGTGCCAGCCCGGTGCTGCCGGTGCCGGTCGCACCCTTGCCGACCAGAGTGGCGATCCTTCCGGCTTCGTCCTGCCCGCGGTACAGTCGAACCGGCGGGACATCGCTGACGGGCGTGGCCAACTGGATCAACGCAATGTCATCGGAGGCGGCGAGGAACGCGTGGATCGGGCCTGGATTGCCGGAGGCCAGAGCCGCCTGGCCCAGTTCATCGGGCATGCGCCGGTAGCCCGGATGCACGACCACGCGTTCGACGCGGTAGGCCTGGCCGTTGATCTCCACCTCGGCATCCATGCCCTCCATCGGCGCGGCGTGTGCGGCGGTCACCACCCAGCGCGGCGCGATGAGCACGCCGTGCCCTTCGCCCGGCATGTCGGCCAGGGCCGGGAAGGCGGAGGCCGGAACGCGGTAGGCGCTGTCATCCACATCGCTGCGGATGACGATGGCGTCGGCGGTGAAAGGCAGGGTGGCGAGGGCGAGCAGAAGCCAGCGGTGCATGGGTCGGTGCAGTCCTGTGCGGGGCAATCCGCACCGTAGCCCGGTTCCGGCTCAGGGAACACCAGTGTGCGACGAAGCGCCCTGCACACCCGACGAACACAGGTAGATCCGCGACGGAGCTGTCGCCTCAACGCGGGCGCAACACCGCGTCAAACGTATCCGGGTTGCCGTCATTGGCGGCCGCCGGCACATTCAGCAGGCGGGTCAGCAGCGGGTAGACATCCACGTTGTCGAAGCCCTCAACGGTCCTGCCCGCCTTGAAGGAGGGGCCGGTGGCCACGAATACCGCGCGCATCGACGGCAGGGTGTTGTCGTAGCCGTGGGTGCCGCGGTAGGCATGGGCGTGGCGGGCCAGCATGTCGGGCGTCAGTGCATCCCAGCCTTCTTCCATCTCGCAGATGATCGGCGGCGTGCGCGGGTGCTGGCCATACTGCCAGCGTGGCGGCAGGTCGGCGCGCTTCCAGCACTGGTAGTGGTCGTGGCGGCCGAGCAGCGCCCGCTCGGCCTCGCGTTCGCGCCCAGGCATGGCCTGGAAGCCGACCGGCTGGCCCACGCTGGTGGCCACCGCAATGGCCGGGTCGACCATGCGCTCGGTGTCCAGTACCTGGCCCTCCGGCAGCTCGGCCATGCCGTGGTCGGACACCAGCACGATGTTGGTACCGGTGGCCAGGCCTCGTGCGTCCAGCCCTTCCAGCACCTGGCCGACGATGGCATCGGCGCGCTGGATCGCCTGGCGGTACTCGGCCGAATCCGGCCCGTAGGTGTGGCCGGCCTTGTCGACGTTTTCCATGTACAGCGTGGCCAGGCGCGGGGCCTGCGGGCCGGTCTGCGCCAGCCAGCCCAGCACGGTCTGCACACGGTCCTCCAGTGCGATGGAGCGGTCATAGACCTGCCACTGGCTTGGCCGCACGCCCTGGATGGCGGCCTCGCTGCCGGGCCACGACCAGGTGGCCGTGCGCACCCCCGCCTTCTCGGCGCTCACCCAGATCGGCTCGCCGCCCCACCAGCGCGCATCGGTGACGGCGGCCGGGTTGCTGATCTCGAAACCGCCCAGCTGCGGGTCGTGCATGCTGTTGTGGATGATGCCGTGGTGGCCGGGACGCAGGCCGGTGACCAGGGTGTAATGGTTGGGGAAGGTCAGCGACGGATAGGACGGCGTCATCCAGCGTGCGCGCACGCCACCGTCGATCATCCGCTGGATGTTGGGGGTCAGGCCGCGATCAAGGGCATCGGCGCGCAGGCCGTCGATGGAGACCAGCAGCAGGCGCGGTGACGGCTGAACCGTGGTCGGGGGCGTTGCAGAGGCCTGGCGGGGCGATGGCGTGCTGCACGCCATCAAGCAGAGGGCGGCGATCGAGCCGCAGACAAGGCGCATGTTCATGGCGCATCCTAGCCCCGTGCGATGACAGGTCTAGGACGGATGTGGCCTCTACCGGGCCAGGGCCTGCCAATCGCGTTCCGGCTGCATGCCGAGGCCTTCGATGAAGGGATGCAGCCCCGCGTAGAACGCCTGCGGCACCGGATTCCTGGTGCCATCCCACTGCAGTTCGCCGCACTGGAAGCAGACCTCCAGCGTGTGGGTGCGCTTCTTCCCCTTGTAGAACTCGAAGCGATGATGGGGCTCGAAGACGCAGGCGGTGACCCAGTCGCTCACATAAGGGTCGATGCCCTCCAGCGTGGCCAGGAACGGCTGTTTGCGAGTGCCGGTCAGCACCGCTTCGCGGTACCTGCGCTCCGCTGGCGGCGTGGCACTGTTGCTGCTGTTGTTGGTGTCATACGGGGAGGAATGTTCAACGACCACGATGCGGTCGGCGTCGCGGGCCACGCGGGCAAGATCATCCAGCATGGGTTGGCCCTCGGCGTTGGGTGGCTTGTCTTCGATGGCCAGTGGGTCTTCGCTGGCGGCGGCCGGTGGTGGCACTGGCGCGGACGGGGTGCAGCCACAGGCAAGACCCAACAGGCCCAGCGCTGTCATTCGTTGCAGCAGGTGCATCAGCGGTCACTCCTTGATTGGGCTGGATGGCCGTGTTCGACGCCGGGCAGCAGGCAGTCCGTTGCGGGTGCTGGGCATGGTCGTGGTCTGGAAGGTGGGCGTGGAGTCGGGGCAGTCGAGGCAGTCGGGCAGGCTCGACTCTACCGGAGGGCGGCGGCGGTTGACGCTGGCCGCGGCGGGGCGCAGGCTGGACGGGCCTGCTTCCTGCACAGAAGGGAGACTTATGACCGCAAGCGCGTCCCTCCACCCCTCGCCTGGCACGCACGGCCACACGCGCCTGTGGAGCGTGTTCTGGCTGCAGGGGGTCATTCCCAGCAATCTGCTGTGGGCGGCAGCCCTCTGGGCCCTGGCCAACCAGCGCACCACGCTGCTGCTGGCCCTGTTTGCCGTGCTGCTGCTCTATACCGGCTGGATCATCCCGGCGGTGTGGCGGGCCGCGCCCACCGCGCGCACCCCCAACCTGGGCGTGGCCGCACGCGGGCTGACCGTGGCCTGGGGGTTGAACACCGTGCTGGTGATCTTCTTCCTGACCCTGCAGCTGCTGGCCTAGTAGAACTGGATCGGTTCGCCAGCGCGGTCGAAGGCGGCAAAGCGGCCGATCTGGCCGTCATGGATGGCATTGACCATCAGCTGCAGCGGGCGGGCGGCTTCATCGCTGTTGGGCGCAAAGCCGGCGCGCCCGTCCATGGCGGCCACGAACACCAGGTCCCAGTTGATGCCGGTGGTGGTCGATTCGGCGGCCAGGGCCTGGAAGCTGGCTACCTCCGCGGGCAGCTTGTCCACGCACAGCACCGGTGACAGGGTGCCGCCCTCGCGGCGGTCATGCCGTTCGCGCTGGTCGGTGGTGGGCGACTCGGGCAGGTCGGCACGCACGAACACGAACAGCAGGCGCTGTGGCTCGGCCTGTTCAGCGGCGGCGTGCAGGAGTTGCTGGAAATCGTTCATCATCATGAGGGTTGTCACACGCCCGCTGCACGGAAAGCCGCATGCTGCCATAACGCCTGCCGCGCGGGGCCGGAGACGATTGATTTAAGTCATGCCCATGGAACTGAAGGCCGCGTACTCTGGCAATCGTTCCAGCAGGCGAGGGTATCCGGACCATTCCGGGCATAGGCAAGACGGTGGAGCAACAAGGTGGACCAGCCATGAGCCAACTCACCGACGGTTTCGGACGCAGCTTTCCGTACCTGCGCCTGTCGTTGACCGAAGCCTGCAACTTCCGTTGCAGCTACTGCCTGCCCGAAGGTTACCAGGCCGATGGCCGCCCGCGTTTCCTGCAGGTGGATGAGATTGCCCGGCTGGTGCGTGCGTTTGCCGCGCTGGGCATGAGCAAGATCCGCCTGACCGGTGGCGAGCCCAGCCTGCGCAAGGACCTGGAGCAGATCATCGGCACCGTGGCTGCGGTGCCCGGCATCCGCAAGGTGGCCATCACCACCAACGGCACCTTGCTGCCGCGGCGCCTGCCGGGCTGGCATCGCGCCGGCCTCACGGCCTTGAACGTGAGCATGGACAGCCTGCAGCGCGAGCGCTTCCACGCCATTACCGGGCATGACCGGTTGCCGGAGATCGAGCAGGGCCTGGCCCTGGCCCAGGCGCTGGGCCTGCAGTCGATCAAGCTCAACGCGGTGCTGCTGCGCGGGCTGAACGACGACGAGCTGCCGCAGTGGATGGAGTACCTGCGCGACCGGCCCTTCAGCGTGCGCTTCATCGAACTGATGCGCACCGGCGACAACGAAGCCTATTTCCAGCGCCACCACCTGCGCGCTGACGTGGTGATCGAACAGCTGCTGGCTGCTGGCTGGCAGGAGCGCCCGCGTGCGGCCGATGCCGGCCCCGCGCGCGAGTTCGGCCACCCGCAGCACCGCGGCACGGTGGGCATCATCGCGCCGTACTCGCGCGATTTCTGCAAGGGCTGCAACCGCCTGCGGGTGACTGCCAAGGGCGACCTGCGGCTGTGCCTGTTCGGCGATTTCGGCGTGCCTCTGCGCCCGTTGCTGCAGAGCGACGACGACCACGACGCACTGCTGGCACGCATCACTACCCAGCTCGGCCTGAAAGCGGCCGGGCACGGATTGCACCAGGGCCAGACCGGGCTGACCCCGCACCTGGCCTCGATCGGAGGATGAGCAACACCATGACCGGGGAACTGAACGCGGCCTTCCACATGGCCGATGTCCGCGACAAACGCATCACCCGCCGCCGCGCGGTGGCCGTGGGCGAACTGCATGCCGGGCCGGTGGCCTACCCGCTGATCGTCGAGCGCCGCCTGCCCAAGGGCGATGCGCTGGTGATGGCTGAGATTGCCGGCCTGCAGGGCGCAAAGATGGCGTCGATGCTGATGCCGCTGTGCCACCCGCTGCCGCTGGAACTGGTGCAGGTGTTCTGCGCACCGGTGCCGGAACGGCAGGCGATCCGCGTCTGGTGCGAGTGCGCCAGCGAGGCGCGCACCGGCGTGGAGATGGAGGCGCTGGCAGGGGTGAACGCGGCCCTGCTGACCCTGTACGACCTGAGCAAGCCGGTGGAACCGGCGCTGCGCATCGAAGGCATCCGCCTGCTGTTCAAGGAAGGCGGCAAGCGCGGCGTCTGGCTGCACCCCGATGGCATGGACGAGGCCGAGCGCGCCCGTTTCAAGCCACGTGCGCCGAAGGGCCTGGAAGGCGCGGCGTGCGCGGTGATTACCTTAAGCGACCGGGCCAGTGATGGCACCTATGCCGATGCATCCGGGCCGAAGCTGGTGGCGGGGCTGCAGGCGCTGGGCGGCGAGGTGGTGGCGGCCGAGGTGCTGGCCGATGGCATCGAACCGCTGGCCAGCCGCCTGCGCGCGCTGGCCGACAGTGGCGTGCGCCTGTGCCTGTGCACCGGCGGAACGGGCCTGGGCCCGCGCGACCTGACCCCGGAGGCGCTGCGTTCGCTGGACGCGCGCCCGGTGCATGGGCTGGCGCAGATGGTGCGTGCGCTGAGTGCGCAGCACACGCCGATGGCCTGGCTGAGTCGGGCCGAAGTGGTACAGCTGGGCGACCTGCTGGTGTTTGCCCTGCCGGGCAGCCCGCGCGCCGCCGCGCAGTGCCTGGACATCCTCGCGCCGGTACTTGGACACGCCCTGGCGATGGTCGATGGCGGTGGCCACGGCCAGGGGGGCGCCGCATGATTGCCTACAGCGAAGCACTACAGCACCTGCTTGAGGCAGCCTCGGCGCTACCGGCCGAACGCCTGCGCCTGCACGATGCGGGCGGGCGCACCCTGGCCAGCGACATCATCAGCGCACAGTCGCTGCCGCCGTTCGACAACTCGGCGATGGATGGATTCGCGCTGCGGGCCGATGGCACGGCCTTCGCCAGTGGTACCGGATTTGCGGTGCAGGGCTGGCAGGCCGCCGGCGATGCCGGCACCGTGGGCGGCGAGGGCGCCTGGGAAATCATGACCGGTGCGCGCATGCCGACCGGCCTGGATACGGTGGTGCCGGTGGAGCAGGTTGAGATCCTGCAGCGCCACGAAGGCCGCCCGACCCGGATCGCGCTGCGCGCGGACGTCAGCCCCGGCCAGCACGTGCGCCTGCGCGGCCAGGACGTAAGCGAGGGCGAGCGCGTGCTGCGTGCCGGCGACGTGCTGGATGTCAACGCCCGCACCCTGCTGCACGCCATCGGCGTCGGCGAGGTGGCGGTGGTCGCGCGGCCGAAGGCTGCGGTGATCGCCACCGGCAAGGAACTGGTGACCGAGGCCGCGCAGTCGCTGCAGTCCGGGCAGATCCGTGACAGCAACCGGCCCTATCTGGTGGGGCGCCTGCAGGCAGCCGGCGCCGAGGTGGTCTGGCAGGGCACGGTGGGCGACGAGGTCGCCGCCTTCAATGCCGTGCTCGACCAGGCACTGGACGCCGGGGCGCAGCTGCTGATCAGCACCGGTGCGGTGTCGGCCGGGCGCTACGATTTCGTGCCGGACGCCCTGCGTGAGCGCGGCGCCCGCATCATCTTCCACAAGGTGGCGATCCGCCCGGGCAAGCCGCTGCTGTTCGCCGTGCTGCCTGGCGGCGCGCTGTATTTCGGCCTGCCGGGCAACCCGGTGTCGGCCGCGGTGGGGCAGCGCTTCTTCGTTGAGCCGGTGCTGCGCCGCCTGTTGGGGCTGGCCCCGGAGACGCCACTGCAGCTGCCGCTGCAGGCCGACGTGCGCAAGCCCGAAGGCCTGCGCTTCCATGCCCGTGCGCGGGTGGAGGTGGACGCGCAGGGACGGTTGAGCGCGCGCGTGCTGTCCGGCCAGGAGTCGTTCCGCCTGATGTCCATGCTGCGGGCCAATGCCTGGGTGGTGCTGGAGGCCGAGGGCAACCTCGCGCCGGCCGGGACCTATGTGCGGGTGCAGGGCTGGGGTCACCACGAACCGGTGCAGCTGGTAAGCGAGGAATCATGATGAAACAGGTGAACCTGCAGTTGTTTGGTGCGTTTTCCGACCTGGATGCGAGCCGCGAGATCGCGGTGGACGTTGCCGGGGCGACCATTGCCGATCTGCGCCAGGCGCTGCGCGAGCTGCTGCCGGTGCGATGGCCGGATTTCCGTGCCGGCCTGCTGGACTACTCGGCGTTCGCCGACCAGCAACGGGTGCTGCGCGACCACGATGCGCTGCCGGCCGATGGCCGCGTGGCGATCCTGCCGCCGGTCAGTGGGGGTTGAGATGAGCCATCCCACGATCGCGAAGGTGGTGGACCGCGCACAGGCGGCGATCGACCCGTCCGAGGGCATCGCCGCGGTGTCCGACCCCGGCTTCGGGGGTATCGACGTATTCATCGGCAAGGTGCGTGACCTCAACCAGGGCCGGCCGGTGCTGGGCATCAGCTATGACCTGTTCGAGCCGCTGGTGCTGAACGAGGTGCAGCGGCTGGCGGCCGAGGTGCAGGCCGCCTACGGGCCGAAGCTGAAGCTGTACGTGGCCCACGCCAAGGGCCGCCTGGCGGTGGGCGAGGTGGCGGTGGTGGTGGCCGCAGGCAGCCCGCACCGCGACGAAGCCTTCCGTGCATGCCGGCAGCTGATCGAGGCGGTCAAGCACCAGTGCCCGATCTGGAAGCAGGAGCACTACCAGGACGGCGACAGCGAGTGGACCGAGGGCTGCAGCCTGTGCCACGCCGACGACACCCCGGTGCATGACCATGACCACGCTCACCACCGGTAGATCCACGCCATGCGTGGATAGGGCCTTTCCGGTACCGCCGGCCGGCGCAGCCACGCATGGCGTGGCTCTACTGACTGCGGGTTTCAGTAGATCCACGCCATGCGTGGATGGGGCCTTTCCGGTACCGCCGGCCGGCGCAGCCACGCATGGCGTGGCTCTACTGACTGCGGGTTTCAGTAGATCCACGCCA